>NZ_HF991862.1:113951-116998 GCF_000432355.1 Eubacterium sp. CAG:161 | reverse complement strand
AACAGGTACCGGAAATATTGGAAAAGCCAATTGTAATAATGGATTCAGTTACCAGGAGTGATAGTTTAGTAATTTTGGGAGACCTAATTTCTAAAGAAGGCGAACCCGTTATAGTTTCGTTACTGGTTGATCCTAAAAACAAATCTGGAATAATACAGGACTTTGGAATTATAACAAGTGCGTATGGTAAAAATTTGAACAATTTACAAAAATTAATAAATAATTCAAATATAAGATACATTGAGCCTGACAAAAAAAGAACCAATAAATGGTTGTCAGTACTCAGGCTCCAATTGCCATCATCTACAACCAAATATGGTTCTGTAAATAAGATAACAAATGCATATCAAAATGTCAATGACTTTGCGTTTATGGATAAAAAAGGAGCCTTAGTGGTAGCCAATGCTAAAAATAACCCTGACCAGACATCCGTAAATGCGTCCCTAAAAGACTCCTTTAATGAGAGTATATTTCAAAATAGTGAAAAAGACAATGATATCTTAAAACAAGACAGCAGCATTTTGTATTCATATGGAGGACGAAATTCTAACAATGTGGATTTGCGGGAGTTGCAAAGAACTAATGAGATGGAAAAGGAAGGTGAGAGTTTTGAAGAAATATTTAAGAAAACAGGTTGGTTCCGTGGAATTGATAACATATGGAAATATGAAATTGATGATTCTAAAATGACGTTTAACAGAAGAGGACATTTAAGCCTGAAAGATAATCAGGACTACAGACGTTATGAAGAATTGTCAGAACAGGTTGATAAAATTTTGAATAAACAGTGGGAAGGATTAAATGCTTTATATGCGATAATGATAATTTGTCAATAATTGTAAGCGTAAGAATTGATGGAAATGGCGTATATGAATTAAAGCAGGTAGCCTCTAATTTCATAACGGGTATGTATGGAAGAAAAGGAATAGCTGCGTTAATAGACAGAGCTGCTAAAGATAACAAAATACTATATATAAACAATAAAAAAAGCCATAACATATTCTCGTTGGCAAGGGTACAATTCCCTTACTCGCTGAATAATTATGACTTTGACACCATAATACACAAGAGCAGTTATATTGTCAATAATAAATCGGCAGAAAGTGAAGACATTCGCTACCAATCCAGAATAAATGCCATAACAGATGCAGAGAGCATGACACAGGATAATGGAATAGCAAGTTACACGGAAGAAAGATTGGAGGACTTGTATACAGATTATGCTGCCATGAGCGAAGATTATTCACAGGCATATCTGACCAGACTGTCACCGGAAGAGTTTTTGAAACTTATCACAGAGGATGATGATGCGTATAACAGAATAATAAGTGAGTCAACCAATCTGGATAAAGGGAAGTTAAGAAATAACAGTCAGCCAATATATTTAAGAATATATGATGATGGGGAGGTTAAAGGACACGAGGGCAGACATAGAATGGCAGTCCTGATGGATGCAGGAATTACAAGTGTAAACAAATCGAAATTTAGAGATATAAACACAGTTGTTCAAAAAGCGGTTGATATTTTAACAAAATATCCAGGTGTTGAGTACAGGGGAAAAAATCCGGTAATTACAAATTTGGATACAGGAGATAAAATTCAAATTACTAAAAAATCATTAAAACATGGAATGCATATGGGACGTTCAGAAGCAACAATATTTGTAAGCTTAAATATAGGTGATGCCATTAAATATGGAATCAAGGTTAATGAAGCAATAGGAAATAGAAATAATGCTGACAGTTCATATGTTTTGATGGGACGTATGATGGATGAAAAAAACAATAACTATTATTATCGCATTGTAGTAAACAGATACGATAGTAATAGAATTGGAGATTATTATATAGATGATATGTATGCTGTAAAAGCAAAAAAAGAAGAGACATTTACGGCGGTAATGCCGACAAGGGTTACAGCTAATGCTGATGCCTCCAACATCTCTTCTAACATTAAAGTATCAGACTTTTTAAATGAAGTCAAGGAATACTATGGCGACAGTTTATCAGAAGATGTAAATAATCATTTGGGTAGATTAAGAGAAAAAAGTGATATAGAGGGACTTTTATATCAGGACAGGGCAATAGACAGGCTTGTTAAGAAGATGGAAAAAGACAGTGGAACTAATGTAAGCAGTGATGTATTGCATAAGAAATTAAAAAAGGCATTTGAAAATGCAAGAACCAGGCTTATGATGATGGAATATCAATGGAGAGAGTTTGGAATGAATTAATCAAAAAGCACAGCAAGGAATTTGAAGTATTTATTTCATAAAAATCGCTCTTATAGTCCAAATTTATTTGCAGATTTTTTATAACATCTGTATTTCTATCCTTTCTATCCTGATTTAAGATGGCATTGTTTTTTCATTATTTTGAGATATACTTCCATTAAGAGGAGAAGCAAGAGCGTTTCGGATGTCCGATTTAGGGGCTTGTACATCTAGAGCTTGCGTAACTCTTTTTTCTATATAACTTGACACAACTCATAATTTTTTTTAACGATCTTGTAAATTTCGTAAGGGTGTAGAAATGACATTGCCATTCCTTGAATGCTCTCAAGGTTCACCCCTCATAATCCTAAAAATTAACATAATCATATTGCTATTTGCGCATCATTAGCTATATTGATTGAAACAACGCCACAGACAAGGAAATCTTTTGATATAAGAAAAATATGAAAATTTATTATTGAACATAATAGGTGAAGACTACTAGCCGGCATTGGGTTAGTAGTTTTTTATTTGAACGAAAATAGATACAAGGAACAAAATTTCATCTTCACAAGCAAACATCCGTTCCTTCACAAGTCCTTTTTAATGGACTTAAAAAATGCTAATGTTTATGTAAGGTAAATTTTACTACTAATTAATCTTTATTAACTTTTACTAAATTTAAACGGAGGTGGCATTTATGCATATTTTAGCTTTTATATTGATGCTTGTAGTTGGTTCAATAGTGGCGGCAAGCAATGGGGATTTTTCAGGGTTGATAGGAATAGGAAAAATTGTGGGAGGTATAATATTTGTCTTTGCACTTATGTGGCTG
>NZ_HF991862.1:111706-113898 GCF_000432355.1 Eubacterium sp. CAG:161 | reverse complement strand
CAATTTTTATTTTAATTATGTTTGTTGAGGTTTGTTTAAGAAACAAATAAAGTTCATTGGCTAAATTAATATGAAACTTTATAAGATAAGGAGGCTCACATGAGTACAGATTTACTATATTACATTATGGATTACAGCGAAAATTATTACCGGGTAAATAAAGAGGAACAGTTGGTGGTGGCAGCAGGTAAAGAAGAAGCTACAGTTTTCACATTTTCTCAGGCAAATAGCAAAATATCCGTTGGGAAAAAAATCATCTTTTTATCGTATGATTCCGGTGGAAGGGGAAAATGAATCGTTAGATTATGAGAAAACTGAGGTTCAGTACAGTGGAAATGAGGAAACTTATGACTTTGTTCAGGAAGATATTTCACTGGCAAAAAAACTTACCAGAGACGAAGTTCATTGTAGTATAACCAAAAATCCATCTTCCTATGATTTGTCGGAAATGGATTGGGAGGAATATTTAACACATTTTGCATATGAGGCTTCAAATTTAACTGATTACAAAGATGAATTAACAAAAAAGCAGTCAGAAGTAGACCAAAAGATTTGTGATGTTTTGCATTATATTGAATTGTGTGAAACAGATGACAATGAAGCAACTGATCTTGTGGAGCTGTTAAGGGTTTGTGGTGAAAACCGTCGTGAAATAAAGGATGAATTGTTTGAAAACAGCAATATGCATAAGGCGAAAGCGAATACGAACACAACCAATGAAGTGAATGAAAATAGGAGGAACTTAACTGTATGTATGCTTTAACGGATTACATAGATTGTGAAGCATTAGCGGATACATGTGAGGAAAATTTAGCGGAAGTTGAGGATATTATGAATGTAAAAAAGAATGATGATGGTCTGGTTGTTGCAGAGAATCAAGCAGTATAGAAATCTGCTGACCTGTTTGCTTACCCGCCTCCTAATATGTTATACTAACCTCATATTAAATTTATTTATAATAACAGTGAAAATATTTACAGCCTAAAGGAGCAACATACAAATGAAGAAAAAATGGTCAGTTAAAAAGAAAATAGTAGTAACGCTGTTGTCTGTTATTGCGGCATTTTTGTTGGTGGTAATTGTGTATGTTCTATATGTATTTGGAACCTATCACAGAATTAAGGATAAGCAGCCTATTGAAATCAATTCTTTAAATGCCACGGAAGGAAGCAAGGTTAAGACAGGAGTGGAATATACAGCAGGTACTTATAATGTGGGATTTGGTGCATATACTCCGGATTACAGTTTCTTTATGGATGGAGGCAAGTATTCCAGATGCTTTAGCAGGCAGTCAGGTATAGATGCCATTAATGGAGCAGCAGATTATGCCAAAAGTGAAAATCCTGATTTTATGATTTTTGAGGAAGTTGACAGGGATTCCACCAGAAGTTATCACGTAAATCAGGAAAATCTTATTAATAAAAAGTTTCAGGGATATTTTCAGAATTTCGCAGTAAACTATGATTCTGCATATTTATTTTATCCTTTTAATGAACCTATTGGAAAATCATATTCCGGTATTAGTGTTTGCTCAAAGTACGAGATAACCTCTGCCCTAAGAAGAAGCTTTCCTATTTCCACATCATTTTCTAAATTGTTGGATTTAGACAGATGTTACAGCGTAAGCAGAGTGCCGGTGGAAAACGGAAAGGAATTAATTATTTACGGCGTTCACATGTCTGCATATGGAAACAGTGATGAAATAAGAGAGGCTCAAACCTCCATGCTTTTTCAGGATATGAAGTCTGAAATGGATAAAGGAAATTATGTTATTTGTGGCGGTGATTTTAATCATGACTTAAAATTAGCAGAGGATGACAGCGTTGAATATGAAAGTTGGGCATATCCATTTCCAAGAAGCAAAATGCCGGAAGGTCTTTCATTTGCCATGGATCAGTTATCAAAGGAAAAGTATGACAGCCTGGCAGATTCTAACAGAAATGATGACACAGAATATATTCCGGGAAAAACTTTTACCTGTATATTAGATGGATTTATTATTTCGGATAATGTGGAAATGACGGATTATACAGTTAAGGATAACGGATTTTTATATTCAGACCATCAGCCGGTATTTATGAAATTTAAATTAAAATAAAGCAGGTGGAATAACAAAACAATTTTCTTATGGAAAGGCAGATTATATTATGAAATTTATATCATGGAATGTAAACGGGTTAAGAGCCTGTGTA
>NZ_HF991862.1:27000-111675 GCF_000432355.1 Eubacterium sp. CAG:161 | reverse complement strand
CTTTATGGAGGATTTTGAAAAGTTAGATGCAGACTTTTTCTGCCTTCAGGAAACTAAGTTGCAGAAAGGGCAGATTGACCTTCAGTTACCGGGATATTATCAGTATTGGAATTATGCAGTTAAAAAGGGATATTCAGGAACTGCAATATTTACAAAGCATGAACCGGTTTCTGTTTCTTATGGCATTAATATAGAAGAACATGATTTAGAAGGCAGGGTAATTACATTAGAATATCAGGATTTTTATCTGGTTACTGTTTATACTCCTAATTCTCAAAATGAGTTGGCAAGACTTGATTACAGAATGAAATGGGAAGATGATTTTAGAAAATATTTAAATAGTCTTGCAGAGAAAAAAGGGGTAATTGTCTGTGGAGACATGAATGTGGCACACAATGAAATTGATTTGAAAAATCCAAAGACAAACAGGAAAAATGCCGGATTTACTGATGAAGAAAGAAAAAAAATGACTGAGTTGTTAGACAGTGGATTTGTGGACAGCTTCAGATATTTTTATCCCGATTTGGAGTCGGTGTACAGCTGGTGGTCATACAGATTTAAGGCAAGGGAAAAGAACGCAGGATGGCGTATAGATTATTTCCTTGTGTCTGAGGATTTAAAGGAACGAATGAAGGATGCCAAAATTCATACGGAAATAATGGGGTCAGACCACTGTCCTGTGGAACTAGATTTTCAGTAGATACTATAGTTTAAAACATTTTATGAGGTGAGAATATAAAATGATATATGTAAAGGATTTGCTAAAACTTAAATCATTTAAAGAGTTCAAACTGGTAAGTGGAGAAAGCGGACTTAACCGAAGTGTGTCATGGCCTAATATAGCTCAAACTACCAGCATTAGTGAGTGGCTTGTTGGTGGGGATGTAATTCTTATGACTGGAGTTGGATTGGAAATTTCCGAAGAATTCCTCACTAATATTGTAGTAGAGTCTGCTCAGGGACAGGCGGCATGTATAATTATGCTGTTACATCCTAAGCATATAAAAAGCATTCCCGATTCAGTGATTAAGGTAGCATCAGACAGACATTTAGCACTATTTACAGCACCTTGGGAAACAAAACTTTTTGAGGTGATTGGAAGTATTTCCATGGTAGTGGCTAATGACAGGTTAGAAGAGAGAATGCACAATGAATTTCTTGAAAGGCTCCTTGCAGGGGAAATTAATATAGAAGATCCTTTATACGTAAAATATTTTGAAAAATATAATTTGTTAGACAGGAAAGTTGTAGTTACGATTAAGTACGATTTTAAGGGAAAAAGCTCTAAAAACGGAAAAGGTGTTTACTATAGTGAACGCATTATGACAGAAATGATGCAAAGCTTTATGGGATATTTTGAAGAAATAAATTATCTCAACAAGTATAACAGGCAAACGTTTATTATTTCAGTTTCTGATATGAATGAAAAGAAAATTGTAGATACAATTAAAACCATATATTACACTTTTAATAAACAATTTGCTGATATTCAAATGCAAATGGGAATTGGAAAAGTTACTCACAAGGTCAAAAATGGTGACTGTGCTTCAGGAGAAAATATGAAAGAGGTTTTGGAACATCAGTCACAGGAACTGATGAAAAGTTATCAACAGGCAAAAACAACTGTTAAAGCCATACAGAAAAAAGGTGTGTTCTACTATAAAGAGTTGGGGATATACCAGCTGCTGTTTTATATAGATGATAAGGAAAGAATAAATGAATTTGTAGAAAATTATATATTTCCCGTTATGGAATATGACAGAAGATATAATCAGAGCCTTTTAGATACCTTAAGGGAATATCTTGAAAACGGATTAAATGTGACACAGACAGCCCAGTCTTTGTATATTCACAGAAATACAATGATTAAGCGCATTGAAAAAATAGAGGAATTACTGGAATGTTCATTGAAAGATGCGGATACATGTAATCAGATATTTAATGCAGTAAAAATATATGATTTGTTTTTAAATAGTAATTAAAGGTGCAAATTGCACACTAAGAAAACACAAACAATGTGCATTTTGTATATTGATAATTAATCGCTAAAATAGTAATATTTGTTCTATCAGGAGACAACGGAGTCATTTGAAAATGATTGAGTTGTCTCTTTTTTTATTTCGAATAGTATTTAGGATAAGCATTGCCGGCAGCATCTTAATACTAAAGTGAAATGTTAACTGGAAAATATCAATGATACATATGAGGAGATGACAAATATGGAAAAAGAAAAATCACCTTTAACGGTAGGAATTGACGAAAAAATGTCAATTGGTGAACTACTATTATTTGCAATACAGCATCTTATGGGAATTACTTTTTTACTTGCAGTACCGGGAATTATCGGTTCTGCCTGTGGACTTAATTCCGCAGATATAGGATATATGGTACAGTCATGTTTCATTACGGCAGGTTTGGTAACCATACTTCAGTCCATTTTTATTTTAAAACTACCTGCAGTGCATGGTCCTACAGCAGTATTTATGTCAGCCATACTTACAACAGGAGCAGCTTATGGATTGGGAACTGCTTACGGTTCAATGCTTATAGCAGGTATAATTGTTGCAGTTTTATCTATTCCAATAGGTAAAATTGGTGTAATAGGAAAATTAACAAAGGTTCTTACATCACCCCTTGTTTTTGGAACATTAATGCTGATAATAGGTACACAGCTTGCAGAAATTGCAATTCCGGGATGTTTTGGAACAGAAGGAACGGATACATATCCCTGGGTTAATTTGGCAGCAGCGTTTATAACAATCGTTGTTGCAGCAGGATTTATGCTTTTTGGCAAAAAGGGACTAATGAAAAGAGGTGCACTTCTTTGGGCAATCATAGTAGGAACTATATTTTATGCAGTTGTAGCAGGCATAGATTTTAGTTCCGTGGCACAGGCAAAAATTGTTGGACTTCCAAAGATTATGCCATACGGCTTTAAGGTAAATGTTGGGGTAGTAATACTGATGCTTTTGGCTTACCTCCATTCAGTTTCAGAAGCACTTGGTATGTATAGCCTTATTGCAGGATGGGATGAACAGCAGGTTGACGAACATAGAGCCAATGGCGGCATATTCGGACTGGCTGTAGGAAATATTTTAGGAACAGTAGTCGGCGGATGTCCAACAACTACTTATCCGGAGAATGTCGGAATTATAAGAGCAACAGGAGTGGGAAGCCGTTTCGCAACTTTAGCAATGGGTATTATAGCTATAGTACTTGGCTTCTTCCCAAAACTGGGTATGCTTATTGCGGTAATTCCTTCACCGGTTTTAAATGGAGCAACAGTAATCTTATTTGGTATGATTGCATTTAGCGGAGTACAGCATTTGAAGGATGTGGCTTGGGATGATATGAATGTAATTACAGCATCTGTTCCTTATATTATAGCTATCGGATGTATGTTTTTACCTGAAAGCTTTACTTCAATGCTCCCGTCAGCAGTGCAGAGTATTGTTACACAGCCAATGTTAGTTGGTATTATATTGTTAATTGTTTTGAATTTATTAAACAATTCACTATTAAGACCATTTTTTGAAAAAACAGAACAGTAATTAGAATATAGATTAAAAAGGAGATTAGGATTATGCAGGCTTATTTTGATAATGTAAGAAAAGAAGTACCGGAAAATATACATGATATTTTTCTTGAAAAAGAAGGAACAGCAGTTATAACAATAGATATGCATGAAGGTCATTTATCAGAGGATCCGGATTGTCCGTGTCCGTCACCTAGGGGAAGACAGATAATTAAACCTCTTAATGAATTTATGGATAAATGTCGCAAACTTGATATACCAATTATTCATGTGAGATCAGTTTTAAGAAAAGGTGGTGTAGATGAAAAATTAAATCCGTCAGCATGGAGACTGGTATTTCCTATAACTGTAGGGGAGATACCAAATATTGCAGAACATGCCATTGAGGGAACAAAGTGGAATAAATTTTCTATTGATGTTCATGATGAGGATTTAATTGTAAGTACAAAGAAGAGACTTAGTGCATTTTATCCGACAGACCTTGAAATGCTGCTTAGGAACATGGGAATAAAAAGAATTGTTCTTACAGGTTGTATGACAGATTGTTGTGTATTAAACACAGCTTTTGATGGAGCAAACAGAGATTTCAGAATAGTTGTTCCAAGAGATTTAACAAGGGGCAGCGAGCATCTTGAAGAAGCAGCCTTAAGGATTATTTCTCTTCATTTAGGACTTGTTGTGGATTCAGAGGAACTTCTTGAAGATTGGACAAGTCAGACAAAATAAAAATTAGAATTTTATTAAAAGGCAAAGGGGTCGTGTAATGGTGCACTGACCCCTTTTATGCATACTTCTGATTTAAGAGTTAGGAGGCATATATGAAAAAAATTTGTGTTTTACTTTTTATATTTATGTTAATTTCAGTTATTTTTACAGGGTGTTCAGGAAGTCAGGTAACAGGAGTAAAAGAGGGAACAAAAATAGATAAAAAGGATTTGAAAATAGGATTTGTGCATTATTCAGACCCAAGTGATCAGGGCTATACATATAACCATAATAAAGCAACATGGAAAATGGCTGAGGAACTGGGAATTGATAAATCACAAATTATAAATAAATATAATGTGCCGGATACGGCACAAGCAGCAACAGCATTTAGGGAGTTAGCAGAAGATGGGTGTCAGATTATTTTTTCAACGTCCCATGGTCATGAGGATTATCTGTTAGAAGTAGCTTTTGAATATCCAAGTGTTGTTTTTTGCCATTTTAGTGGAGTAAAGGCAAAGTCAAGTGGATTAAAAAATGTGCATAATTATTTTGGTGATATTGCACAGGTTAGGTATTTATCAGGAGTGGTATCAGGTTTAACTACTAAAACAAACAAAATCGGTTATGTGTGTGCCATGGATTATACGGAAGTTAATAACGGATTAGATGCCTACTATTTAGGAGCTAAAAGCGTAAATGAAAAAATACAGGTAAATGCAACTTATCTTAATAAGTGGTATGATCCTGCATTAGAAGGACAGGCAACGAAGTCCCTTATAGATATGGGATGCGATGTTGTAAGCCATCATGCTGATTCTACGGCTGGTGCGGCTGTTTGTCAGGAAAATGGGGCATATTTTATTCCGTACAACAGTGATATGAGCAAGGTGGCACCTAAAGCAGTTCTTACGGGAGTAAGATGGGATACTTCAAAATATCTTATAATGGCTGTTCAAAATGTTCTTGACGGAACACCATCTAAAATACCGGTGGATTACACAGGAACCCTTAAAAACGGAATGATTTATCTTGATAAAATTAATTATTCACTTTTAGATAAAGCTACTGCTAAAAAAGTGAAAAAAGCAGTTGAAAGCTGCAAAAATGAATTTGAGACAAAAAAGAAGTATGTTTTTGAAGGACCGTTATATAACAGGGATGGAAAGGAACTTGTAAAAGCAGGAGAAGTATTTGTTGAACCAAAATCGTCACCGTCGTTTGGCGAAGTACTTCAGGGAATTAATATTAAAAAATAAATGTTATTTCCTACCGGAGAAATGGAGTGATATTATGGAAGTTATTTTAGAAACACAGGGATTATGTAAATCATTTGGAGAACAGAAGGTAAATAATGATATAAGCTTAAAACTTCATAAGGGAGAAATAATGGCAATATTAGGTGAAAACGGTTCAGGTAAAACTACCCTTATTAATATGATTAGTGGATTATATTACCCGGATAAGGGAAGGATACTTTATAAGGGAAAAGAGGTAAAAATAACATCTCCTAAAGATGCAGATTTATTGGAAATTGGAGTTGTGCACCAGCATTTTCAACTTGTTTCTAATATGAGTGCCACTGAAAATATAGAAATAGCATTGGAATCACATAGCTTTAAAGACAAAAATGAAATTAAAGACAGAATTTCAGATATTGCTAAAAAATACAAATTTAACATTAATCCCGATAAAAAAATATATGAAATGTCCGTTTCGGAAAAACAGACGATGGAGATAATAAAGGCAATAATAAAAGGTGCTGAAATTTTAATATTAGATGAACCAACGGCAGTTCTTACTCCCGGGGAAGCAGAGAGTCTCTTTAACATTTTAAAGGCAATGAAAGAGGATGGAAAGTCAATTATAATAATAACTCATAAACTAAATGAGGTTTTGGAAATTTCTGACCGCGTGTATATTATGAGAAAAGGAAGGCACGTTGATACATTGCTGACTAAAGAAACTGATGGCCATGAACTTGCCTGTAAAATGGTTGGACAGCAGATTAATCTGGAGATAGAAAGAACGGAATATAAACGTCATAATAAAATATTGGAAATAAAAAATTTATGTTGTCTTGGAAGAAATAAGAAAAAAGGTTTAAACAATATTTCCTTTGAACTTTTTTCAGGAGAAATTCTTGGAGTAGCAGGTATTTCAGGCAGTGGACAAAAGGAACTGTGCGAATGCATAAATGGAATAAGAAGTGTAAGCAGTGGTGCAATAAAGTATTATTCACATGGAAAGGAAATTGATTTGACAAATAAAAAGCCTGAATGGCGAAACTGCAATAATATTGATTTTGGATTTGTGCCGGAGGACAGGCTGGGAATGGGACTTAGTCCGTCATCAAATCTTGTGGATAACATGATGATTAAAAATTATAAAAATGAACCGGGAATTTTTTTACACAGAAAAAAATATGAAAAAATGGCTAAAAAAATTGTAGAAAAACTAAATGTGGCAACGGAAGATGTTAATACTCCCGTAAGAATGCTTTCAGGAGGAAATGTTCAAAAGGTTCTTTTGGGAAGAGAGATAGCAGAAGGAAGAGATGTACTTATTGTGTCATATCCGGTAAGAGGTTTGGACATAACATCAGCATACATGATTTATAATATTTTAAATAAGGAAAGAGAAAAAGGTACGGCTATAATTTTTGTAGGAGAGGATTTGGATGTACTTATGGGAATAGCTGATAGGATTATGGTTATGTCTGATTATGAGGTTACAGGAATAGTTAATCCTAAAAGCACAACAAAAGAGTATATTGGTTCGTTGATGATGGAGACAGAAAAGGTGGTGTAAGGAAATGAGTAATAGTTTATCTAAGGCACCTGCTGTTAGGATAGTTAAGCGTGGAAATGAAAAAAAGAAAAGTATACCTATTATATACTTTACAACATTCATTTTAGCTGCCATTGTCCTTAGTTTAATGTTGCTAATAATGAAATTTAATCCTGTTAAGGTTTTTGAAGTCATGATTCAGGGAGCATTTGGTAAGGAGTTTCTTGTAAGAGAGACTATTAAAAACACTATTCCCCTTGTAATTACATCTGTGGGACTGTCATTGGCGTTTAAAATGAAGTTTTGGAATATTGGAGGCGAGGGACAAATCTTAATAGGTGGAATTGCAGCAACATTTGTTTCATTCCTTGTTAATGACTCCATACCACAATGGATTCTGTTAATTCTAATGGCATTAGCAGCAATAGTGGCAGCAGGAATATATGGAGCCGTGCCGGCATTTTTTAAGGCAAAGTTTAATACCAATGAAACCATTCTTACCCTGATGCTTAATTATGTGGCAATGCAGATTATTATATTGCTGCAAAATACGGCAAGCTGGCAGGATTCCACTAACAGCTTTCCAAAAATAAGAATGTTGAGTTTTTATAGTAGACTACCGAGGATTTTTGGAATACATATTGGTTGGATAGTCGCAGTTGTGTTATTAGTTGTATATTATATTTATATGGAAAAAACAAAGCATGGCTATGAAATAAGAATTGTGGGAGATTCTGAAAATACAGCAAAATATGCAGGAATTAACAGAACAAAGGTAATTATAAGAACTATGTTTTTATCAGCAGCTTTGTGTGGAATGGCAGGATATTTCCAGGTGGCGGGAGCTGATGGAACTTTATCAGAATCAACTGCCGGTGGAATTGGATTTACGGCGATTATGGTGTCATGGATGGCAGAAATGAGGCCTGTGGGGATGCTGGTAATGTCTTTACTAATTGCGGTTTTAAACAGAGGAGCAGATAACTTGCAGACGGTATTTCTTATACCATCATCTTTTGCTGATATTATGATAGGAATTATTTTATTATTTATGCTTGTTGCGAAATTTATGACAAACTACAAAGTTGTATTTGAAAAAGGAGGCGTTGACAAATGATTATAAATTTTTTGGTTGCGGCATTTTTAGCCGGAGCACCTCTTATTCTTGCAACGGTTGGAGAAATAATCACGGAAAAATCAGGTAATATGAATTTAGGTGTGGAAGGAACTATGTACATTGGTGCAGTGTCAGCTTTAGCATGTGCTGTGGTAGCTGAAAAAATCGGTTTAGCCGGAATAGGGGCAGGGGTGTTTGCACTGTTAGGGGGTGCCATAAGCGGAATGTTAGCATCGGCATTATTTAGTTTTATGACGGTTACATTGAGAGTAAATCAAAATGTAGTAGGACTTATAATAACGATTATGGGAACGGGAATAGGAAATTTCTTTGGAGAGCTTATGGGACAAGGTAACGGAGGATACATTTCAGTATCAGGAAAGACAAAAGCTGTTTTTGCAGGAATAAACATTCCGGGGCTCTCAAAAATACCGGTAGTGGGCAAACTGTTGTTTTCTTACAATGGAATGGTGTATCTTTCCTTTATAGTTGCAATTGTAGCTTTTATTATAATTAGAAAAACAAAAGTAGGCTTAAAGTTAAATGCAGTAGGGGAAAATCCGGCGGCAGCTGATGCAGCAGGAATTTCAGTAGGTAAATACCGATATATCGCAACTATTATAGGTGGAGCATTATGTGGGGTGGCAGGTATGTACATGTGTATGGTTACCAACGCAGGAGTGTGGGTACACGGATGTATTAGCGGATATGGATGGCTTGCGGTGGCACTTGTTATTTTTTCATCATGGAATCCGTTAAAATCAGTATTTTGCAGTATTATTTTTGGAGCTTTGATGATAATGCGTTTGTACATAGAAATCCCGGGACTTAATCCTTTGATATATGATATGTGTCCGTACATTGTTACAGCTGTAGTTATAATAATTGCAAGCATAAGAAAAAATGGTAAAAATCATATTCCGGAAGGACTGGGATTAAATTATTACAGAGAAGAAAGATAAAATCATTTTTAATCCAACATTTACTGGAAACGATTTTATACTTTTGATATACTTAAGGGGTTAAAAAATTCTTTAAGGAGGAAGTAAATGGGGATTTTAAAAAAGTGGTCAAAAAGGATTTTGACAGGATTGTTAGCATTTGTGTTGGTTATCGGCTCAATGACCATCACGCCAAAGACAGCTAAGGCAGCAATTTACGCTGACCGGGGAGCTTACGGAGTCGGTGAAGGAAAGAAGATTCCGGATCATATCTTTGCACCTTTTGTGGATATTGTATCTTATGTTTCAGATAAGGATTATTCTTCGGCGGGAACTCTTAGTCTGGAGAAGATGTACAAGGATACGGGGATTTTATATTATAACTTAGGTTTTATAATGACTACTGCAACAGGTGGCATTACAGATGGGGTTATTGACTGGTCATGGGGTGGCTATTCCACATTAAGCGAAAAAGCAACTGATACATGGCAGATTGACGGCATTAAAGAATCTATTAAGTATATCCGTTCAAAAGGTGGCGATGTTATCGTATCTATCGGAGGATTGAACGAGGGAAACTTTTTCCAGAAAACTCAGGATGAAGACATACTGTATAATTCATATATGGATGTAATTCAGGGATATGGACTTACAAGACTTGACTTAGATATTGAAGGTGGTGCTCAGGGAAAGCAGATTAATATTGCTAATGCAAAGGCTCTTAAGAGAGTGCAGGAGACTACAGGGGTAGAGATCGTGCTTACGCTTCCGGTGTTACCTACGGGGCTGACGGATTTAGGACTTGGTACGTTAGAGGCATATGTGGAAAATGGTGTGGATATCAAAATGGTAAATATCATGGCAATGTGCTATGGTGATGCTACAATTTTACCTGGGGAAACATATGCTGGTGCATCGGTTCGTGCCATTGACAATACAGCAAATCAGATTTTAAGCACATATAGAAATAATGGAAAATCTATTAGTTCTTCAGAAGCTTATGGAAAAGTAGGCGTTACGGTTTCCATAGGAGAAGAAAGTGCAAGTTTTCCTATTTGGACTACCGAATATTCTAAAGTTGTAAATGATAAGGCAATAAAAGAGAATATTGGAATGACATCTTTTTGGTGCTTAAACCGTGACTGCCAGCAATATGGTGCCAATAAGGGAATTACGGGAATGTATGAGCATACTAAAGTTTTTAAGACTTTTATGGGTGATAATGCGTATACTATCCCACCGGCAGGTTCAGATGATGATTATGTATTAGACGGCGAGGTTATCAAGGAATGGAAAAAAGGTACTGCATATTACCAGGGGGATAAGGTTTTATATGATGGCAAAATATGGCAGGCTTCATGGTGGACACAGGGAGATACACCTGGAGTTGCTACAGACAATGGTTCAGAACCGTGGAAGTATTTGCAGGATGCCACGGGAAGTGAGAATCCTACAGAACAGCCTACGGAAAAAACGACGGAGCCTGAAATTACACAGCCGGAAAAGACAGATGTTAAGTTAGAAATCAACGGATACCAGATAAGCACAACTAAGGAAGGATATAGGGTAATTTATTCTTTTGAAGATTCTAACAGTGAAGTAGAAACCGTTGGCCTTATATATGGGTTATCTGTAAATGATTCGGACATGGTTATTGGAAGTTCAAATAGTGCTGTAGTAAATTATCAGGCAAGTGATGCCGGAAGAATGGAAAAAAATTACAGCAGTTATTCAAAGGGACAAAGTTATGCAATGACTATGACTTTTATAAAGAATGTTTCATTTTATAACAGCAATATAAGCGTTAGGGCATACGCAAAATTAAAAAATGGAAATTACGTATATGGTGACGTTAATAAAATTAAAATATACGATATAGCTGATTATTTATATCAAAATGCATTAATGAGCAATAATGCAGGTCACACATATTTGTACGACAATATATTAAAGGTTGTTAATGAAAATTACAAAAAAACAGACTTTAACTACAAAAATATTGTTGTTAAATAATATAGTTAAATAGCATAAAAGGAGGCTTTTGCTTTTGGGCATTATGCCTCTTTTTATTTTTTTCTTTAAAATTATTTGAAAATGTTAAATACTCTGATACAATTTTTTTATGAGATGAACGGATTAAATAAGGAAATAGAAATTTTTACGATGGAGGAAAGAATCATGCTTAGAAGATTTCTAATTACAATGACAACATTTTTGGTTGTTATTTCAGGGGCGTTATGTAGTGGAAAAAGCGTATCTGCTGGTGAACAAAGAGAGCAGGGAGACATTCGTACGATTTATGTTACTACCGATGGAACTACTATAACAAAGGATAAAAAGGTTCCGGCACAGATTACTGTAGTAGATAAAAAAGATGGAGATTTGTATGAAGATAATGTAATTTATGACACAATAGAGTCTGATGGAACAATTAAGGTAAGAGGAAATTCAACAGCAGTGGCTGATAAAAAGCCATTTAATATTTCATTCTCAAAGGCTAAAGATGTGTTTGGAATGGGCAAGGCAAAGAAATGGAGTCTATTGGCAAACGCATTTGACAAGTCTTTAATCAGAAATCGTCTCGCTATGGAATTTGCTACAAGTTTGGGACTTAAGTATACAAGTAAAAGCACATATGTTGATTTATACATAAATGATGTTTATTACGGAAATTATCTGCTAATTGAATCTGTGGGAGTGGGGGAAAGCAGAGTAAACATTAATACTGAGGATTCAAATGATGTTCTTCTTGAAAAGGAATATGACAGAACAGAAGAGGGACGGACTTATCTTAGAACCATAAGATATGGAATAAGGTTTAATGTAGGTGACCCGGAAGGGCTTTCGGAAGGTACGCAGCAGTATAAGCAGACCCTTACAGTGTTAAACAGATTTGAAACAGCATTGGAAAATGGTGATTTTGAGGAAATATCTAAGTTTGTGGATTTAAAGTCATTTGCTAATTTTTATATTGTAAATGAATTGTTTAAAAATGTTGATTTTAATTACAGCTCCACAAGGTTTTACATAAAAGACGGTGTATTGTATGCAGGACCTTTGTGGGATTTGGATTTGTCCAGTGGAAATGCCAATCCTAACAGTTACACAACTTATTTTGAGAATGGGGACAGTAGTAAGGGATTATGGTGTCAGCAGTTTACATGGTTTAAAAAACTTATGGAAATGCCGGAGTTTTATAATACGGTGTCTGAACGTTACAGTCAGATATCAGGACTTATTTCAAATATGATTTATGGAAATACCGGCAATTCAATTAACTGCATAACATCTACATATAAAAACTCTTTTGCAAGAAATTATCTTCCAAAGAAAAAAGGTGGTGCAGGATGGAGTGTAACCAACAAAGACAGCGCTGATGGCATTAGTTATGCAGGTACTGCTAAGTGGAAGGATTATAGCAGTGCAATTGAATATCTAAGACAGTGGTTAATAGACAGAGATAAATATTTAAAAACTCAGTTTGCAGGTGGTAGAGCTGTCACACCTAAAAAGAATATAACAGTAACTTACAATGAAAGTGCAGATGATATTGTTCTTGATGGAAAACCAAAAGGAAATCAGGCAATGATTGGGTCGTATTTATGGACAGATAAGGATTATCAGTGGTTGGGATTTGTTAATTTTAAGGGAATGGCAGATAGCTCTTATAAATATCTGATAATAAGATATACCGGTGATATTTCTACATTCAGGTTGGAATTTAGAGGTAAGTCAGGCAGTGATGAGATTAAGTCAAAGCCATACTGGTTTAAAAATGTATATTATGATAATAATTTTGTGTCAGCAGATGAAAAGGCATTATCTTTATATGATACAGATAAGTTGCTAATAATAGATTTGGAAAAATCAGGTTTAGACCTGGGCAAATATAATTTAGGTTTTCATATGCATATGGCAACATCAGAATGTAGGAATGGTGAACTTACCATAAGTGATGCACGCCTGGTAAAATCTGTAGATATAAAGGTGACAGGTGGAGAAGAAACTACAAAAGAACCTTCTACCACAAAGCCTGTATCTAAACCTACAGCTGTTTCCGGAACATCAACTAAAGTTACAAGACCAAAAGCTACATCAATTAAATCTATTAAAAAAGCTAAGAAATCATTGAAAATAAGCTGGAAGAAGATTAAGGGAGTAAAAGGATATCAGATACAGTATTCCACTTCTAAGAAGTTTAAAAAGGCAAAGACAGTTTTAATCACAAACTATAAAACAACTTCAAAGACCATAAAGAAGTTAAAAACAAAGAAAAAATATTATGTGAGAATAAGAACGTATTATTGTGTAAAAGGAAAGAGAGTTTATTCATATTGGTGTAAGGTAAAAACCGGAAAAACAAGAAAATAGGTTTGTACGACTAATTTATAAACGGATTTCAGAATATATTCTAAAAATACTCAAATAATAATACTTACCAACAAGTTATACATATGTAAAAAAATGGACATTTAAATTTTTAAAAATTAGTGATAATGTCGAAATATGGAGGTAAGTAATATGGGAACAATGACACACAAAATTGAAAGGGCAGCTTTTGAAAAGCCCATTGTTTATGGCATACAGAAATAATCAGCCTTTTAACGAAAATCATTTAAGACCATGTCCTATGTTGGAAAATCCTGAAATTCTTCAGAGAATGGTGAAGGAGACAAGAGCTAAGTCAACAGACCTGCAGTCACCGGAGACGGTAGAGCATTTGTGCGGAAAATGTAGTGAATATGCAAAAGAGTGGGCAGGAGTTGCCGACAAAATATGGAAAGAAACTGATTATAAAAAGCCTTCTTATGAGAATTATAAGAAATAAATTTGCCAATTTTCAAAAAAGTGCTATGATAGTATCTCGGAAGAAAACATAAAGGATGGTGTTAGAAAATGAGCTTCCGAAGTAAAGAAATGTACATTCATAGCCTTATGTGCATAATTGGTGGATTTTTTGGGGCATATGCCATAGTTAATGGATTTGAAAATATGGGATCAGCCCAGACTACGAATATGATAGATATTGTGTGTACTCTTTTAGGAAAAAATTATTTTGATTTTTTCTTAAGAATTTTAGCTTTTGTGCTTTACATTACGGCAATCGCAATTTGTGTTTGCTTAGGGAAAAGGACTAATGTTAATGCAAGGAAATACGCAATTACCGTGGAAATTATAATTATGATTGCATTGTTTTTCATGCCAAAAAGTATCAATCCTCTGGTGGGACTTCTTCCTATATTTTTTATGATGTCAACCCAGTGGAGTGTTTTTCACGGCATTGGAAAATATAATAGTGCAACAATTTTTTCAACTAATAACTTGAAACAGTGTGTAATCGGTTTTACTGAATATCTTTTAGACAAAAATCCGGAGCAGTTAGAAAAAGGCAAATTTTATGGCAATTCTCTTATATGGTTTCATGTGGGAGTTGCTATATCGTACTTTACATGTAAGGAGTTCGGATATATGGCAAGCCTTTTCGCAGTTCCTTTTTCAGTGGCAGCCTTTACTTTAGAGGTACTTCCGGAAAATATAAAAGACGAAGTAGAGGAAAAAATTGAAAAGGACATTACAGTATTGGGGGAAGTGAAGGCATAGAATATTATCTCTAACAAAGATGAAAAACAATATAGGTGAATAAAGACAATGGATGATTTTGGTAGATTAGTCATGAACTATATGGTAAACTTACAGTAAGTTTATTTACAGGAGGACTAATATGTACGAAAAATTATCTAAAAGAGCTTTAAAAAACATGTATATGGCAGCAGGTTTTGCTACGGTGGTATATCTTATTATTGCACTTGTAGTGGAACTTGCTATTTTTATACCTAATAATCTTACAATTGGAACAGTTATACTTGTTATAGTGACAATTTTGATGGTAATAAATTGTATAGTAAGTCCTGTTTTCAGATTTCACAGATACAGGTATAAAATTGACGATGAGTGTATAGATATTGTTGAGGGATACATATTTGTGGAAAGAAATATTGTTCCTATTGAACGTCTTCACAAGTTGCAGATTCAAAGAGGTCCTTTCGATAAAATCTGCAAGGTGGCAAAAGTTGTGGTAACAACTGCCGGAGGAGATGTGGTTATCAGGTTTTTAGATGAAGAAAAGGCGGAAAAGATAGCTGAAAATCTTAAAAGTAGGATAAACACAATAGCAGTTCGCCAGAGAGAAGCTGATGTACAGAAAGATGGTGACGTTTTAGACCATGAAACTCAAGGCAGTAACGTAAATAAACTGGATGATAAGTAGGTGGGACTATGGAAAATAAGAGATTTAGAAATCATTGGACCAGTGTTGTGGAACAATTTGGGGCAGCATTAATAGCACTGGTGGTTATTATTATGGGAAGTCCCGATGATATTATTGATATGATAGTGGATATATCCCGTGGAGGATTTTCAGTAGAAACCGTTTATGTTGTCTTTATTTTGCTGATTTTTATTGTGATTATAGCAATATTTGTGGCATGGCGTTTCAGGGTATGGTATAAAACATGGATTGTAATTGATAATGATACATTGTCAGTGGAGAGAAATACAATTATTTCACTAAAGAATACTATTGGGTTTAAAAATATATCCAATGTTAATATGGAACAAAATCTGTTTGAAATGTTAATAGGAACCTGCAAGGTTAAATTTGATACAGATAGCTTATCCACAGCTAACACCACGGATGTTAAAATAATTCTAAAGAAAAAAGAGGCTGAGGAATTAAGAAATTACATTATCAAACATATAAACCGGATAAAGGGTGATGGGGATGATGTGGTAGAGCAGGAAATTTTAAATAGCGAAGATTATGATGTAGTTGCTGGTAAAAGAAATATTATTATGAATGGATTATATTCAATAAGTATTTTAGGAATAATTATTTTCATAGCAAGTATTGGAAGTATAGTTAGTATTATTCCGAAATTTGTTGCAGCAGGCTTTGATGGAGATGGTTTTAGAGTACTTGTTGTAGCGATTACAGTGGCATTTTCTCTGGCGTTAGGCACCGGAGCCGGTTTTGTTAAAAATTTCCTTAAGCTGTATGACTTTAAGCTTAAAAGAAAGAATAACAAGATATATATAAAACACGGATTGTTTAAAAAGGTTAATTTTGCCATTCCTGTCAACAGAATAAATGCTATTATTGTGCATCAGACTTTTATTGCCAGATTGTTTAAGAAATATGCAGTGGAAATTGTAAATGTAGGCATGGGAGATGAAAAGCAGGAGCAGACATACTTTACTTTTTATGATACCTGGGAAAACACAGAAAAAATCATGAAAAGGCTTTTGCCGGAATTTTCCGAAAGCTTTTCCTGTGAAACAGAAAGACAACCAAAGTCAGTGTGGGTTATAAAGATGCTAAAGATTATTGTAAAATATATAATCTGTATAGTGGCATTTTGTGTATGTAATATTGTTTTAGGTATTCCGTTGATAATAGAAATTGGGGTATTGGCAGCAATTATGTTGTGGATTATTGTATGTAACATATTGTCATACAAAACAGAGGGAAGTTATATTGGCAATAGCCAGATAAAAGTAAAATCAGGAATTTTTGGCACAACTACAACTATAATAAAATTTGAAAAAATACAAATTGTTACTTTTAACCGGAATATTCTGGAAAATAAACTGGGGATAACCAAAGGCTTTATAAGAATACTGGCAGCAATTTCTAATGCAGGACATAAAATTCCATATATGAGTGCTGAAAAGACAGAAATAATTAAAGATAAATTGTGTATTTCTTCCTTTAAAGATTAATGGAGTACACTGTAAGTAATATAAGGCTGTTCTGTTAATGTTGAATTAAACATTGAAGGGATGGTCTTATTTAAAATACTTGAAAAATTCTCACAAAAGAAGTATTATTTGGTTAGGCGTAACAAACCTAAAAGCAGAAGGAAACATAATGAATCAACTTCATGGCTAAGGATGTTTCCGACGAAATGCCGCTGACCAAAGGGAAGGGGCAATACATATTATAGGAGGAAACTAAATGAACGAAGTTCATTTTAAGGGATGTTTCCGACGAAATGCCGCTGACCGAAGGGAGGGGGCAATACATATTATAGGAGGGTTTTATAATGGATATTTTAAAGAAGGTAGCTGTATTTGCAGCAGGAACATTATTTGGAACAGCAGGTATTAAAGTTCTCTCAAGCAGAGATGCAAAGAAAGTGTATGCCAATTGCACCGCAGCAGTTCTTAGAGCTAAGGATTGTGTAATGGACACAGTTACAACTGTTCAGGAAAATGCCGGCGACATTTATGCAGAAGCACAGCAGATTAACGAGGACAGAAAAGCAGAAGAATGCTTTGAAGATGAAAGCGTTGAAGACGAAAGTGGCGAAGAATAATGAAATTTGTTATTAAACATGAGATAAGGGGGAGACTCCGGGTACATTTTGTCTATAAGAATATGACGTTCAGACAGGCAGATATTTTACAGTATTATCTTATGGGAAGGGAAAATATAATCTCTTCACAGATTTTTAATAGAACAAATGATGCGGTCATTTGTTATTCAGGTGACAGACAGGCTGTTTTGGATATGCTTAAGAGGTTTTCTTATGAAAAGGTAGATGTACCGGAACAGTATTTAGAAAATTCAGGTCGCCAGCTTAACGAGTATTATAAGGAAAAACTTATTAATAAAATTTTTATGCGTTATGCATGCCGTGTGGTTTTGCCTATGCCGGTTAAAATCGCTTTAACTTCTTATAGTGCCTTTAAGTATGTTCTTATAGGAATTAAGACATTGGCAAAGGGAAAATTGGAGGTTCCGGTTTTAGATGCCACGGCCATTAGCGTTTCCATGATTAGGGGCGATATTAATACTGCAGGTTCAATTATGTTTCTGTTAGGAGTAGGCGAACTCTTAGAAGAGTGGACACATAAGAAGTCTGTAGGTGATTTAGCACGTAGTATGTCACTTAATATCAACAAAGTATGGCTGAAAAAGGACGGTACAGAGGTTATGGTGCCGGCTAAAGATATTAAAAAGGGAGACATAGTTGTTGCAAGAATGGGCGAAGTAGTTCCATTTGATGGCGAAGTGGCAGATGGCGAAGCCATGATTAATCAGGCATCTATGACCGGTGAAGCTGTTCCGGTTCGTAAAATAAAAGGAAATTATGTTTATGCAGGAACGGTGGTTGAAGAAGGAGAAATAGGTGTTATTGTAAAGGAAACCAGTGGCTCAGGTAAATTTGACAAAATTGTAGATATGATAGAGGAGTCAGAGAAGCTTAAGTCATCAATGGAAGGAAAGGCAGAGCATTTGGCAGATAAGTTAGTTCCATATTCTTTGGGAGGAACGATTTTGACTTATCTTCTTACAAGAAATGCAACAAAAGCCATTTCCATTCTTATGGTCGATTATTCATGTGCTCTTAAGCTTGCCATGCCAATATCTGTTTTAGCAGCGATAAGACAGTCAAATGACTATAAAATAACCGTTAAAGGTGGAAAGTTTATGGAAAAGATGTCTGTGGCGAATACTATTGTGTTTGACAAAACAGGCACTTTAACAAAGGCGGAACCTACAGTTGTGGATGTAGTGGCATTTGAAGACAGGTCAAAGGATGATTTGTTAAGAATCGCAGCATGCTTAGAGGAACATTTTCCACATTCCATGGCCAATGCTGTTGTTAATGCGGCAAAAAGCAGAAATCTTACGCATGATGAATTTCACAGTAAGGTGGAATATATTGTAGCTCACGGAATAGCTACTACAATTAATGGAAAGCGTGCAATTATTGGCAGTTATCATTTTGTAATGGAAGATGAAAATTGCGTTATTCCTGATGGAAAGGAAGAATTGTTCAAAAATCTTCCACCGGAGTATTCTCATTTATATCTTGCCATTGAAAACAAACTATCTGCAGTTATTCTTATTGAAGACCCGTTAAGGGAGGAGTCTGTTGAGACCATAAGGGAATTAAAGAAAAATGGTATCAGCAAGGTGGTTATGATGACCGGAGACAGTGACAGAACTGCGAAAGCAATAGCTGCGAAGGTAGGTGTTGATGAGTATTATTCAGAAGTTTTGCCGGAGGATAAGGCAAAGTTTATTGAAAGTGAAACCAAAAAGGGCAGATGTGTCATAATGATTGGGGATGGCATAAATGATTCACCGGCTTTATCAAAAGCAGATGTGGGTATTGCCATAAGCAACGGCGCACAGTTAGCAAGAGATATAGCTGATATAACTATAGATGGTGAAGATTTAAGCCAGATAGTTACTCTTATAAAAATAAGCAAAGGTCTTATGAAGAAGATACATAGGAATTATCGTTCAATTGTTGGTATAAATACTGCACTGATAATTCTTGGGGCCTGCGGTCTGATACAACCGGCAACGTCGGCATTGCTGCATAATTCATCAACTCTGGCAATAGGCTTAAGCAGCATGAAGGATATAGAAATATAAAAGTGGATGTGTATATAGATTAAACATTATAGAATATCTGTGGATGTGTATGAGAGTTGATATCTATAGGACATTTTAGAAAAAAGGCACCATGTTAATGAAAGTTAGTCATTAACGTGGTGCTTTTTTGTGGACAATGGTTGAGATAGTAGTTACCTGCTGTGATTGGAAAGCCAACATAGGTGTGGCATAAAATTTGTTAGTGGATAATGTGTTTAAGGACAGTTGGAAGTGGCGAGTTGAACTGGTCAATGGTACCCACCCCGGAAAAACAAATAAACTCACTATTATGAGAAAAACATGCACCATCTCCCTTCATTAACTTCTAACTTAAAAAATTAAAAATGTCAAATTTCCTATTGACTTTTATCAAAATGTTAGTATATTATAACTATGGTTAGAAATAACTAACCTCTTTTGAATAGACATTTGGACTCCGAACGGGAAATGGAAGGGGTAGCTGCCTTCCATTCGGACTCCTTACTTAATTATTTCAAGACTAAAATTTATTTTTTATAGAAATATGGAGGAACATACAATGAATTATTTACAGATTGAAAAAGTCGTAGGACGTGAAATCATGGATTCAAGAGGAAATCCTACAGTAGAAGCAGAAGTTTATTTGGCAGACGGAACAGTAGGAAGAGGAACTGCACCTAGTGGAGCATCAACAGGTGAGTTTGAAGCCCTTGAGTTAAGAGATGGTGATAAAAGCAGATATCAGGGAAAGGGTGTTTTAAAAGCAGTAGAAAATATTAACACAACTATTAATGATGTGTTAAAGGGAATGGATGCATCAGATATATACGCAGTTGACAAGGCTATGATTGAAGCAGACGGAACTAAAGATAAATCAAATCTTGGAGCAAATGCCATTTTGGCAGTTTCAATTGCCAGTGCCAGAGCAGCTGCAATATCATTAGACATTCCTTTGTATAGATTTTTAGGAGGAATATCAGGAAACAGACTTCCGGTTCCAATGATGAACATTTTAAACGGTGGAGCTCATGCGGCAAACACTGTAGACGTTCAGGAATTTATGATAATGCCGGTAGGGGCAGAAACATTTAAAGAAGCTCTTAGATGGTGTGCAGAGGTATTTCATCAGTTAAGCACATTATTAAAAGAAAAAGGATTTGCTACATCGGTGGGTGACGAAGGCGGATTTGCACCGGACTTAAAGAGTGACGAAGAAGCTATTGAATATATTTTAAAGGCAATTGAAAAAGCAGGCTACCAGCCGGGAAAAGATTTTATGTTGGCAATGGATGCTGCTTCTAGCGAATGGAAAGGGGAAAAGAAAGGCGAGTATATTTTACCAAAAGCAGGCACAAAATATACATCAAATGAACTTATTGAGCATTGGAAAAAGTTAGTTGACAAATATCCAATCATCTCAATTGAAGATGCGTTAGATGAAGAAGATTGGAAAGGATGGCAGGTTCTTACAAAAGAATTAGGAGACAAGGTTCAGTTAGTAGGAGATGACTTGTTTGTAACTAACACTGAAAGATTAGGAAAAGGTATAGAATTAGGATGTGGAAATTCAATCCTTATTAAATTAAATCAGATTGGCTCAGTATCAGAAACTTTAGAGGCAATTAAAATGGCACACAAGGCAGGATACACCGCAATATCATCTCATCGTTCCGGTGAAACTGAAGATACAACTATAGCTGATTTGGCAGTGGCTCTTAATACATGCCAGATTAAAACAGGAGCACCAAGCAGAACTGAACGTGTGGCAAAATACAATCAGTTATTAAGAATTGAAGAAGAATTAAAAGATGCGGCAGTTTATCCGGGTATGGCAGCTTTTAACGTGAAAAGGTAAAAAACATGCTTGAAAAATATCTTATTGAATGGTGTTCTTCCACTCTGGCATCTCTAAAAACCGCCAGTTTATTCAACTGGTTTTATACATGGGATGGATTAACAAGGGAAGACGTTTACAAAAATGTAAAAGACATGAACACGATATTTGAAGAAAAAGGAATAAGCATAGAAATATTGCGGGAAAATGAAAAATCAGCATTAATATATGTATATAGGACTAATAGACTGCAAGAGGATTTGAAGCAGGAGAAGACATGGGAGCTGCTAAAAAAATGTGGGTATACATGTTGTGATGTAAAGTATTCCATTGCACATTTGAAAGAGAGGCTTAGAAATTTAAATGACTTTCCCCATGAAATCGGATTGTTTTTGGATTATCCGGTGGAAGATGTTATTGGATTTATTGAAAATAAAGGGGATAATTTCAAGTGTTGTGGTTATTGGAAGGTTTATGGCGACGAATCGGCAGCAGTGAAACAATTTGCCAGATATGATAAGTGCAGATTGATTTATACAAAACTATGGAATGCCGGAAGAAGCATTTTGAAGCTTACAGTGGCAGCGTAAAATGGATAATTCCTTACTATAGCTAAGGAGTATTAACCATAAATATATTGTGGCAGAAAGGAATAAGATTAATGAGTAAAGTGGCAGTAGTTTTTTGGAGTGGAACAGGAAATACAGGAGTTATGGCAACTAATGTTGCAGAAGGAGCAAAGGAAGCAGGAGCACAGGCAGATGTAATATTTGTATCTGATTTTAGTGCTGATAAGATGGATGAATATGATGCCATAGCTTTCGGATGTCCTTCAATGGGAGCTGAACAGTTAGAAGAAGGTGAATTTGAACCTGTATTTGCACAGTGCGAGGCGAAGTTAAATGGCAAAAAAATAGCACTTTTTGGCTCTTATGGATGGGGCGATGGTGAGTGGATGAGAAACTGGGATGAGACATGCAGAAATGATGGTGCTGTTATGGCATGTGATTTTGTTATATGCAATGAAGCACCGGATGATGAAGCAATTGATGCGTGCAAGGCTTTGGGCAAAGCGTTAGCATAGATTTTCTCCAATTTAATTCGCCGGGAAACCGGCAACTCAAATACTTAATAATATGCCGGAATGTGTAGACAGCATTCCGGTGTATTTTTTTTTATTGCAACAAAATCTATATTTCCGTACACTACATATATGAAAAGATTAATTAATCATAATAAAAGGGAAAAGGTACCAATATGAAATATGATAAACAGGACGTAGTCCTTGCAATGGGAAATGACAAAAAAGCTTTTGAAAGGTTATATTGCTCCATCAACAATGATTTGTATAAGATGGGCATTTACATAATGGGAGATGTTTTGTTAGCACAGGAGGTGGTAAGTGACACTGTGCTAGATGCCCTGACAGGTATAACAAAATTAAAAAATCCTGATAGCTTTGAGCCGTGGATATTAAAAATATTAACAACTAAATGTAACAGGAAGATAAAGGACAAGTATAATAAGTTTTCAGTTTTTAATCCAAAGTCAAAAACCATGGAAGATGTGGAGTTAAGGGAAAGCACAAAATATGAAGATAGGGAAGAAGCAACAGATATACAGATAGCGCTATCAAAATTAAATAAAACAGACAGAATCATTGTTTCACTATGTGTGGTGGAGGGATACAAAAGCCACGAAGTGGGAAAGATTTTGTCCATGAACCCGTCAACAGTAAGAACAAGGCTGAACAGAGGTCTTGAAAAAATGAGAGAATATTTGGAGGTGCAGTAATGAGCAGAAATTTTGAAGATTTTGACGAAAAAAATATTGAGATAGCCAAAATGTTAATAAATGACAGCGAAAAGATAACAATTGATGAAAAAACTAATGAAAAGATAATAAAAAGTATTAGAAACGGAAGAAAAAAGAAATTTACCGGAATTTATAAAATGGCAACAGCAGTGGCGGCATGTATTGTCCTTGTGGCAGGAATGACAATATGGAATCATGTTAATACCAAAGAAGTATATAAAAGCAGCGGTGAAAAAATGTACGCCGATAATTACGCTACCCCATCTAAGATTAATAAAAATGTTCAGGGAGGAAAATTCGCAGATTCCTATGATGAGATTAAGTCAAGGCTTAAGGAAGAAGTACCTGGATATAAAGACAATGAACGGGGCGTTAAAAAGTCTACAGATGCTGCAACAGATGGTGTAAGCAGAAGCACAGGTACAGGAAAAAACAATTATTCAAAAACTAATGAGCAGACTGAAGGTGTCCATGAGGGGGATAGTGTAAAAACTGACGGAAAGTACATTTATACCCTAACGGAAAAATGTAAAAAAAATGGAGAGTTTGCCTATAATAAGGTTGTGATTACTGAGGCAACTAACGGAAATATGAAAAATATATCCACAATAATGTTTGATGAGAAAACAGTGGGAAAACAGACCAGTGTAAGGGAAATATATGTGGAAAATAACCGTTTAGTAGCCATTGCTTCAACTATCAACAGGATAGCAACATGTGGAGTTGTAGACGATGTAATAGCACGAAATAAAAAAAGTAAAACATATATCCTGATTTATGATATATCCGACATTAAAAATCCGAAGCTTATAAGTAAAAACAATCAGGATGGAAGTGTAGCTGAAACAAGGATTGTCAATGGATATCTGTATACAATATCTTCATGGGATGCCGATAAGGATGACTGCATACCTTATGTCAACGAAAAAAAGGTGGAATGTAAGGATATTTTTATACCGGATGTTTCAGAGGACAATTCCTATTCAATAATTACTTCAATTAACATTGATACAGCTAAGAAAATAGAAAATAGTGTATCTGTTTTAGGTAGCAGCAGTGATGTTTATGTTAGTGGAAATAATATTTATCTTATAAGCCAGGTGTTTGATGAAGAGGATGTTTCAGATGATGAAAACTATAAAGCAAAAATTGATAAATACGTAAAAAATAAGAAAATAGACTTAAATAAAAAGACAAAAATAAAATATCACTACGCATTAGATAAAATAAAGGCGGATACTAAGAAACGTCAGGTAAAAGCCATAAAAAGAAGTGATAAATCGGAAATAATAAAATATTCATATAAGGATGGAAAAATAACCTTTATAGCAGGAACCGGTATTAATGGAAGAATCGATGACAGGTTTTCTTTAGATGAAAAGGATGGATACTTAAGATTAGTTGCCCATGTTAGTGAAGGAGTCACTTTGGAGGATTCATATGTATATTACAAAGATGGGAAGCAGGTGGATGATGAGTGTATAGATGACAAGGTTATAACATCAACTGAAAATAATTCAGTTTATACCTTTGACAGTGCCATGAAGAAAAAGGGTGAAATTTTAGGTCTGGCAAAGAATGAGGATATATATGCTGCAAGATATTTAGGCAATTATGGTTATTTTGTAACCTATGAACAGACAGATCCTCTGTTTACAGTTGATTTTACCGATATGGCAAATCCAAAGATAACAGGAGCTCTTAAAATTCCGGGATATTCTGATTATCTCCAGATGTTTGACGAAAATAATATGCTGGGAATTGGAGTTAACGATGAAAATGAACCATCTAAGCTTAAAATTGACATGTATGGAATTTCTGGAAAGAAGGCAGAGAGAAAGGCTTCTTACACGGTGGAAAAAGAGTCTTACAGCGATGCACTTTACGATTCTAAAGCATTGTTAGCAGATAGTGAAAAAAATATTATAGGGATTCCTGTTTATGAGGACAACTACAGTGATGAGTACTATTCAGAAGACGTGTATTACTATTTGTTTAAGTATGAAAATAACAGGTTCAAACAACTTTTAAGATTAAAGTTAGGAGAGCAGGAGTATAGCGATGTCAGGGGATTTTATATAGATAATTATTTGTATGTTACAGATTGCAGCAAAGCAATATGGGCTGTTAATATGGCAGACTATAGTGTAAAAGGAAAAATCAGTATAAAATAATTAAATCTGCTAATAATGGTAATAAAATATTGTGGGGGAGAAGAATGGAAAAAGTAAAATTACCATTATTAAATGATGAAGGATATTATGAAATAAGAATAGAAAGCATAGGTGGTTTAGGAGCTAACCTTTGCGGAAAAATGTTAGGAGAACTGGCACTAAAGTTTTTGGGACTTAATAGTGCCGGTTTTTCAAGTTATGGCTCAGAAAAAACAGGTACTCCTGTAAAGGCATATGTAAGATATTGCAGAAAGGATATGGAAATCAGGCTAAATTCACCGGTTAAAAGACCTCATATGCTCTGCATATTCCATGAGGCATTAATGCAAAATTCTGAGATTTTTAACGGATGTAGTAATGATACGGTTATTGTAATTAATTCTGACATAGCACCTGAAAATATAATTAATTCCTACCTTAAGGCAAATGAAATATCCGGGGCAAGACTGGTATGTGTTCCGGCACTTTCCATAGCCATGGAAACCAAATCGAGAATTAACGTTGTAATGTTAGGTGCCATGGCAAAAGCAAGCGGTTTTATTCCCATGGAGTGCGTTAATAAAATATGCAGTGAAGTATTAGGGGCAAAGTACCCTGATGTGCTGGAAAATAATTTGCAGGGAATATATAGAGGATATAATGAAGCCATCCAATGTAATATTCCTAATTATAAGATTACCTCAAATTCAAAAGAAAATGGCAATTCTAAAGGATATGAAAACATGCTTACAGGGGGAGTAAATTTAAGTATGGGAAGCACCATAACTAATGATTTGTCCCCATCCAGGCAAGGGTATATTCCGGTGTTTATAAAGGAGAGATGCATTAATTGCGGAATGTGCGATGTAACCTGCCCTGATATGGTTTTTCAGTTTGAAAAAGAAACTTATAAGGGGAAGGAAATGATGGTGAATAAAGGACTTGATTATTTTCATTGTAAAGGCTGTTTAAGGTGCGTGGAAATATGCCCTACCCAGGCTTTAATAAAGGAAAAAGAGAAAGATTATAGTGTGAAGCCGTGGTTTATTCCCAACATAGAACTTAAGGAAACACCGGATTGTTATGAAAAGACAGGTGCCGACGGATATATTACATCGGAGGCTTTTTTAGATGAAAAAAGAATAGAAGGGGGAGAAGTTTAAGATATGAAGGAACAGGTGGAAAAATATTTATCAGGAAATGAAGCTGCAGCGTTGGCAGTGAAACAAATAGGGTATGACATAATGGGTTATTACCCAATTACTCCTTCTACTCAAATTGCAGAAAATCTGGATTTAATGGGGGCTAAGGGAGAAGTTGACATAACTATGATTCCGGCAGAAGGAGAGCATAGTGCAGCAGGAATATGTTACGGAGCATCGGCAGCAGGGGCAAGGGCTTTTAATGCCACAAGTGCCAATGGACTTTTGTATGCCCTAGAGCAGTTTCCGGTGCAATCAGGTACAAGGTATCCCATGGTAATGAATGTGGCGTGTCGTACGGTTTCGGGGCCTTTATCCATTAAGGGAGACCATAGCGACATTATGTTTATGCTAAATACCGGGTGGATTATTCTATTTGCCCATAGTGTGCAGCAGGTTTACGATTTTAACATTATTGCCACTAAATTAGGGGAAAGTGTCAGCCTGCCGGTGGTAGTGGCATATGACGGCTTTTTTACCAGCCATCAGAAAAAACGAAGCTATAGCTTCAAATCAGATGAAGACGTAAAGAATTTTGTGGGAAAAAAGAAGGAAAAACATGATTTATTAGACCTTGAAAATCCCATAACCATTGGTTCATACATGAATGAGCCTGATTTAATAAATAACAGATTTCAGTTGTATGAGGCAGTGACCTTAGCAGGAAAGAGACTTGATGAAATATTTAAAAGCTATGAAAATTTATCACAACGACATTATGAAATGGTGGAGGAGTATAAGGTAAAGGATGCTGAAATTGTTATGATACTGTTAGGCTCTGCCTTTGACACAGTTACAGTGGCAGTTGATAAATTAAGAAAAGAGGGAATAAAAGCAGGCGTCATTACCCTTAATGTAATCCGCCCCTTTCCCATTGATGAGGTTGTTAAAAGGGTTAAAGATAAATGTAAAATACTTGTGGCAGACAGACAGGACAGTTATGGGGCTAATGGGGGAAATCTATCCTTAGAAGTTAGGGCGGCATTTCAAAGAAAAAAGAAAAATGTGGAAATTAAATCAGTGGTATATGGCTTAGGTGGTATTGACTTTGACGTATCTGATGGAAGATGGCTTTTGGAGCAATATGATAATCTCCCTGATTTTAGTTATTATGGTGTAACAAAAGGCGGCAAAGAAAAAGTACAGGGTAATCTTCTTAAAAAGATAGATAAAGAAAGAACAATGTTAGGAATTACGGAAGTAAAAAATACCGGAGAGGGTTTAATGGTAAAGGGGGGACAGATTAATGCCACAACGGCAATGCCTGATAGAATTGCACCGGGACATGGAGCCTGTCCGGGGTGTGGAATATTAGTAAATTTAAATCTTCTTCTTAGGGCAATTGAAGACCCGGTGGTGCTTTTGTTTCAGACAGGCTGTGGAATGATTATAACTACTGCATATCCTAAAACATCTTTCAGGGTTCCCTATATTCATAATCTTTTTCAAAACGGGGCTGCCACTATGAGCGGGATAGTAGAAGCCTGTAAAAGAAGACAGGAGAAAGGGGAAATACCTAAAGGAGACATTGTTTTTATAATGGTAACCGGCGATGGAGGCATGGATATAGGTATGGGGTCAGCCCTTGGAACAGCCTTAAGAGGTCATAACATGATTATATTTGAGTATGATAACGGAGGATATATGAATACCGGCTACCAGCTGTCTTATTCTACTCCTAAAGGGGCAAAAAGTGCTACATCCCATGTGGGTTCCCTTCAATACGGAAAGACATTTTTTAATAAGGATATGCCGGAAATAATGGCAGCGGCTAATATTCCTTACGTGGCAACGGTGGCAGAGTGCAATCCTAAGGATTTTATTACTAAGGCTGCAAAGGCGGCGTATTATGCCAAAAATCAGGGAATGGCATATATAAAGGCACTATCAGCCTGTCCTCTCAATTGGAATGACAACCCTGCCACGGAAAGGGCGGTTATAGAAGCAGCAGTGAATTGTGGATATTTTCCATTATATGAAGTGGAGAAGGGAATTACAAAACTTAATTATAATCATGAAAACAGCAACAAAAAAATGCCTGTAAAACAGTGGTTTTCCATGATGGGAAGAACCAGACATTTAGTAAAAGAGGAATATAGTAGTGTAGTTGAGGAAATTCAAAAAGAAATTGATGAAAGGTTTAGAAAACTAAAGGAAAAATCAGTTTCCATAAACATAAAAATGTGATACACTAAAGTCTGATAAAAAACCAAAAGAGGAATATTATGGATATTTATTACTTTAATATTACACCTTTAAGAAATAAATTTATCTTTGAAAGGAATTTAAGTAAGGTAAGTAAGAAACGTCAGGAGAAAATTGCCAGACTTAAAAGAAACGATGACAAATTAAGGTGTTTAGGAGCAGGGCTTCTAATTGAATTTATAAAAGAAAAGTATAATATAAATGACGAAATAGTAATTGATAAATTTGGAAAACCTCATTTTTTGAGAACTAAGGATTCTTTTAATATTTCACATTCAGGAAATTATGTGGTTATAGCAGTTTCAAGGTTTAATATTGGAATTGATATTCAGAGAATGGAAAAAAACAATCAGCTAGTGGCTGAGCGGAATTTTCACCAAAATGAATGTACCTATATAAATGAGGGAGAAGATGAAAATGTTAAAACCCAGAGGTTTTATGAGGTTTGGACAGTTAAGGAAGCATATTTGAAAAATGTAGGTATAGGTCTTAGAAAACCTCTTAATTCTTTTGAAGTAAATTTTGCCGAAGGAAAGGCAAAGATTATGGATAATCCGGGATATGAGATTTTACAGATGAAATTAGATGAAAGATATATTATGTCTGTTTGTGCAGATATAAGGGATAAGGAACTTAATATAGAAGAAGTTGCATTTTAAAAAAGTTTTCACTTTAATTTACATTAAGGTGAAAACTTTTTGTATAATGGGAAACTCCCATATAGATTTTATATTCTTTAATTCTCCCAGCGACCGGAGGCTCCACATGGAAGCACCAATCCGTTAGATGTTACATTAAGTCCGATTTCTTCGGCAGTAACGTGACCACCAAATTTTTTTACAATGGCTGTATTAATCATATAACTTAAAACTGCCGGCTGTAATCCGGTGGTATATGAATTTATAAGGAAGAAAAGAGGGTCATCACTTAAAATGTTAGTACACAGTTCAATAAATGGGAAAATATTCTCCTCTATTTTCCATGTTTCTCCTTTAGGGCCTCTTCCGTAGGAAGGAGGGTCCATAATAATGGCATCGTATTTGTTCCCACGTCTTATTTCACGTTCCACAAACTTTACACAGTCATCTACTAACCATCTTACAGGACGGTCTGCTAAATTAGACGAAACAGCATTTTCCTTCGCCCAGGTTACCATACCCTTTGATGCATCTACGTGAGTAACCATGGCACCGGCTTCAAGGGCTGCCAAAGTGGCACCACCTGTGTAGGCAAAAAGATTTAAAACCTTAACCGGTCTGTTGGCGTTTTTTATTTTTTCAGAGAACCAGTCCCAGTTAGTTGCCTGCTCTGGAAAAAGCCCTGTATGCTTAAAACTAAAAGGCTTAAGGTTAAATGTAAGGTTCTTATAATTAATAGTCCACTGCTCAGGTAAATCAAAGAAATCCCATTGACCGCCACCTTTGTTGCTGCGGTGATAATGTCCGTTTAATTTTTTCCATCTATAATCTTTCTTAGGAGTATTCCAGATAACCTGAGGGTCAGGTCTTAACAAAATGTAATCTCCCCAACGCTCAAGCTTCTCTCCTGAAGAAGTATCAATAACTTCATAATCTTTCCAATTATCTGCTATCCACATAACGTATTTCCTCTTATTATAATAGTAGGTTTAAATCAACCGGATATATATTAACATAATAATGATATGGGTGTCAAAAGTAAATTTGTTGCCCATTGAGGCAATGGAATTGGAAGAATCAAAATGACTTTGTCATACAGGGATAATTCAATTTTCCTGCGAATGGATTTGACGATTAATTGACACTTACAATTGCTGAAAAGGATAATTGCTCAAAAAAGTGTGAATTTGAGTTTAGCGTTATTGGATATTGTTATGAAATGATTAATAATGGTGGAATAGCAGCATTAGGATTATCAACTGAAAAACAGCAGGATATGAAATATTTTCTAAATTCGTTATGCTACTATAATACTTACGCAAATAAATACTTCCAAAATCATCAATATATAAAAGATAATGAAACAAATAAATGATGTATAACAAACGAGGTTTTTTACAGACCGTTAATACGAGGAATAGACAGTTTAAAAAAGCTAAAAAAGTTTTGGTCTGACTTCCGTTAGACTAAAATTAAATTTATACAGTCTAAGATAAGAAGTGCGCGAACCTCAATTCCGCTTCGCTGAAATTCGGTTGGGGATTACGCAAGGTATGCTCCTGTTTTTTACAGTTGTAAAAAGGGAAAAGTCCTACAACCAGTGTAAATATGCTGTTTGTAGGACTTTATTTATATCAAAGTATGTGGCTGTTTTTGTTTCTTTCGGGTTAAATGTAAAATTTTTCTGATATTTTTTTGAGAAAAAAGTATACTTTCTAAAAAATAGGGTGCTAGAATTAAAATTTAAATGTGTTAAATTAAGATAGAATATTGAAATGTATACTCTAGAGAGGAATGCAACAAAAAAGAAAGGAAAATAAAAAATGATAAGTAGGAAAATAAAAACGTTCAGTCTGATTCTGGCAGTGCTGATGGTGGTCACTCTGATTGTACCCAAAGCAGATTTTACTGAAAGGCCATCTGTTTCAGAAACAGAACTGAAAGAATTTGCTGTTAGTGACAAAGATTTAAAAGAAATTGTTGTCGCAGCAAAAAAAGATGGCAGTAAAGCAGCAGCCAGAGTAAATGAACTAAATGGAAATGATTTTGAGGTGGCAGTGAACAAAATACTCACGGAATATTATAAAGACGGAGATACAGACTGTTGTAAGGCATTTGAAGAAAATGTAAATGCAAAAGCTGCAGGTATTATAAAGGGATATAAAGAAGCTGCCAAAGAGAGAAAGAATGCAGACAAACTTTCTTATGAGGCAGGGACATCCATTTTAACTTTTGGTGCGGACATTTCAAAACAGAAAATTAAAGACATTGTTGCTGATCAGTACGGAGAATGTGAGTATATATATAAATGTACGGATGGAACATATATTGTTAAAGTAAAAAACTCTTTGGGTCTTACAGTGGACAAGGCAGTTGATGCTTATGGAGCCTATGATGAAACAATGCAGGTTGCAAGAAATGATAAGGTTGAGCAGATTTCGGAAGCATATGAATTGGTGAATGATACATATGCGGCAAACCAGTATTATTTAAGAACGATGAAGGTGGTAGATGCATGGCAGTATATCCGAGGCGTCAACCATTCAAAGGTCAAAGTGGCAGTAATAGATGGTGGCGCAGATTTAAATAGTGCAGACCTTCAGGCAAGTTCAAGTTTGTCGGCAGAAATTTTGAGTGATGGTAGTTATATTCCGTTAAGACAAAGTACATCTATGTACAATAATAATCACGGCACTGCTGTAGCAGGTGTTCTTGCGGGAACCGCAAATAATGGAACGCAGATTGCAGGAGTCGCAAGCTGTATTAATAATGATGTTGCTGAATTAATTAACGTTAAAATTGAGATGTATGTGGATAAGATTGCAGTGGGGCTTGATTATGCCAGACAGGTAGGAGCAAAGGTTGCCAATCTCAGCCTCGCCCATGAGGGGGCAAACGATGTAGAAGAGGCTGCAATTAATAACTTTGTTGCAGCAGGTGGAACAGTTGTAGCCGGTGCAGGAAACAATGGATCTGACGTTGCAACGTATCCATCGGATTATGCAAACACGATTTCCGTAATATCTGTTGATGAGAGTTATAATATTGCAGCAACCAGTAACCGGGGATGGAATAAGGATATCTGTGCACCGGGGGTAGCAATATATGCACCGAATATAACAGGCTCAGGTTCAGATACCATTGTTGCAGGAGGAACCTCCTTTGCGTCTCCTATGGTGTCGGCTATTGTAACGATGATGTACAGCGTGAACGCAGGGTTAAATAGTAATACCGTAAAAAATATTCTTATTAATACTGCCAAAGACTTAGGAGACTCCGGCAGAGATTATACATATGCCTATGGATTTGCAAATGCTTATGCAGCAGTAGTATCCGCAGCAGGTGGTACTGTAGAAGAAACAACAACCACGGTATCATCTGACACTCCTTCAGGATATACCACTGCAGGAGCAAATTGGACAAATTTGAATTATTGGTCTGTATACTTTGCATCAGATTGGGGTGGTAATCCGACAGGAAGCTATAAAGATGGTGGTTCCTACAACGACTTTGGAGTTTATGTTAACAAATATAGTGGAGCTGAGTGGGGAGTTCAGATGAAGACTCAGATACTTAGCACAACAATAGGAAAAACATACACATGTAAAGTATCTGCAACATTTAATTCGGATATGACAGATACAATTACATTTAAGGATGAGGGGACGCAGACAGCAAAAAAATATACACTTGTGAATGGAACTAATGATTTTGAGATTGATTTCACACCGACAGCAGATAATACGCAAATATTTATAGATTTAGGAAAAGTACCTGCGGGTGGAAATTTTGTAATCACAAGCTTTTCCCTTGAAGAAAAGGAAGAGACGACAACAAAAGTATTTGATGCTTTTGGTATTATAGAGGCTGAACAGTTTACTTCCAACCAGGGAGGGGTAGTGGATACAAATAGCAGTGCCAGCGGTGGACATAATATTGGAGGTGTTTCAAATGGAGTATATATGACGTATGAAAATGTTAACTTTAATGAAAATGCAAGTGCAATAGAATTTTGTTATTCCAGTCCAACAGGAACAGCTCTTGGAAATGCCGAGATATATGTGGATGATTTTGATAATAAAGTTGGAACAATTGTTCTTACCAATAATGCTTCGTGGTGGCAGGAATACGGAAATGTTACTGCAAATCTTGACAGCGAAATATCTGCGGGAAGCCATATAGTATATGTAAAATACGTTACTACCGGTGATTGCTATTATGTGGCAAATGTTGATTATTTTAAGTTTATAAAAGAATCGGATATTGTAACAGAGGAACCAACAACAGAAGAGCCAACAACAGAAAAAATGACGGCGCAGGAAGAAACAACAAAGACTATAAATACAATAAACGGTGGAATAGAAATAAACGGATATCAGATAAGTGCCACAACAAAGGGTATGCGCGTGGTTTATTCTGTGGATAGTGAAATTAATGGAAAAGAAGTTGTAAGTTCAGGACTGATATATTCTCTGGCAGATTATGTGGATGCATCGGAACTGTATGTAGGAAGTTCAAGTTATTATGTACGCAGTTATGAAAGTACATCTGCGGGCAAGTCAGATAGAGTGTTTTCGGATTCGGATATTGCTACAAGTTATGCAATGACAATGAAATTTGCTGCAGGTACAGCTCCAGAGTATAGTGATATATGGAGAATCCGTGCATATGCAAAACTATCCGATGGAACTTATGTATATACAAATTCATATACATATACGATTTATGATGTGGCTGATATATTATATCAGGGATGTAAGATGAATTCAAAAGAGCATCATGAATACTTATATAATGATATTTTATCAGTAGTGAACAAGGAGTATAAGACAAAAGATTACGACTGGAGCAGTACAGTTGTGAAAGGATAAGTGTTGATTTTTATATGGCATCTCTCTAAGATTTAGAGGGATGCTAATCTTTCATATTTTTTTATGGAAAAAAATTGGAATAGGGGTTGATTTTTGAAACAGTGTATGCTAAACTGTTCCTTGCTGTGACATTGATAGCGTAGAAGCGAGAGGTTGCTGCACCAGATGCAGGTTTTCCGTGGAGCGAATGTCAAGTTAGAAAACTGGCGACAAGTCACTGTACAAAAATCAGTCCACCGAGGTAGTGGAAACACCGTGTTTATGGTCCTTTGATTTGGGACACACACGGAAAGGTTGTACGGTCACCGCTTGTCGTGCTAAATAGTACGAAAAGGAGGCGGCTTTTTTTATGGCACAAGTAATGAGAATTACACTTAAGGCTTACGATCACAAATTAGTAGATCAGTCAGCAAAGAAAATTGTTGAAACTGCAAAGAAAACAGGAACTGAAGTGAGTGGTCCTGTACCTCTTCCAACAAAGAAGGAAGTAGTTACAATTCTTAGAGCTGTACACAAGTACAAAGACTCTAGAGAGCAGTTTGAACAGAGAACTCACAAGAGACTTATCGATATCGTAGCTCCAAACCAGAAGGCAGTTGAAGCTTTATCAAGATTAGAAATGCCAGCAGGTGTGTACATCGATATTAAGATGAAGAACGACAAATAATTTTAGAGAGTTATCCTTGAAGGTTTATATAGTAACTAATAGTTACGGAAACTGTTCTAGGATGATCGCGGTAAGCGATCCGCTGTAGATTAACAGGAGGTAATTAAAATGAAGAAAGCTATTTTAGCTACAAAAGTTGGTATGACTCAGATATTCAACGAGAATGGTGAATTAGTACCTGTGACTGTTCTTCAGGCAGGACCATGTGTTGTTACTCAGGTAAAAACAGTGGAAAATGACGGATACAGTGCGGTACAGGTTGGATTCCAGGATATCAGAGAAAAGCTTGTTAACAAACCTGTTAAAGGTATGTTTGACAAGGCAGGAGTTTCTTACAAGAGATATGTAAGAGAATTCAAACTTGAAGGAGAATACGCAGTTAAAGATGAAATCAAGGCTGACGTATTTGAAGCAGGAGATAAGGTTGACGCTACTGCAATTGCAAAGGGAAAAGGCTTCCAGGGCGCAATCAAGAGACACGGACAGTCAAGAGGACCTATGGCTCATGGTTCTAAATACCACAGACATGCAGGTTCAAACGGTTCATGTTCAACTCCTAGTAAGGTGTTTAAGGGCAAGAAGATGCCTGGTCACATGGGTGGCAAGAAAGTTACAACACAGAACCTTGAAATCGTTCGTGTTGACGCAGAAAAGAATTTACTCTTAGTTAAAGGTGCTATACCGGGACCTAAGAAAGCTTTAGTAACAATTAAAGAATCAGTTAAAGCCGGTAAGTAGTATTTGAAAGGAGGAACACACAGATGGCAACAGTATCTGTTTTAAATATGGAAGGAAGCGAAGTTGGAACAATAGAACTTAGCGATGCAGTATTTGGTGTTGAAGTTAATGAAAACTTAGTACATCAGGCAGTATTGAACCAGCTCGCAAATAACCGTCAGGGTACACAGAAAGCTAAAACCCGTTCAGAGGTTAGCGGTGGCGGAAGAAAGCCATGGAGACAGAAAGGAACAGGTCATGCAAGACAGGGTTCAACAAGATCTCCACAGTGGACAGGTGGCGGAGTTGTATTTGCTCCAACGCCTAGAGATTATTCATTTAAGATGAATAAGAAAGAAAAGAGAATTGCTCTTAAGTCAGCATTGACATCAAGAGTTAACGAAGGAAAATTAATCGTAGTTGACGAGCTTAAGCTTGAAGCTCCAAAGACAAAAGAATTTGCAAAGGTTATGGCTAACTTAAAAGCTAACAAAGCTTTAGTAGTATTAAGCGAGAACGATGCAAATGTTGTAAAGTCAGCTAAGAACATCCCTACAGTAAAGACAGCTTTAACAAATACTATTAATGTATACGACATCCTTAAGTACGATACAGTAGTTGTTGAAAAAGCAGCTGTAGAAACAATTGAGGAGGTGTACGCATAATGGCAGACCTTAAGTATTATGACGTTATACTCGCTCCTGTAATTACAGAGAAGAGTATGAACGCTATGTCAGAAAAGAAATACACATTCTACGTTCACACAGACGCAACAAAGGTTCAGGTTAAGGAAGCAGTTGAAAAAATGTTCGAAGGAGCAAAGGTTGCTAAGGTTAACACAATGAACTTAGACGGTAAGAACCGTAGAAGAGGATATGTTACAGGAAAGACAGCAAAGAGAAAGAAAGCTATTGTTCAGTTAACGGAAGATAGCGCTGATATTGAAATCTTTGCAGGACTGTAAGATAAAAGTGAAAAGGAGACTTATCACTTGGGCAGATAAATAATCTGTCGTAATGTTAAACGCAATAGAAGCGTGATAATAAATCTAGTTTGATTTTGAAAGGAGAAATAAAATGGGAATTAAGACATTTAACCCATATACACCTTCAAGAAGAGCTATGACCATGCTTGATAACGTTGAGATTACAAAGGCTACTCCAGAGAAGTCTTTAACAAAATCTCTTAAGAAAACAGCTGGTCGTAACAATCAGGGTAAAATAACAGTTAGACACCACGGTGGTGGATCTAGAAGAAAATACAGAATCATCGATTTTAAGAGAAATAAAGTTGATGTTCCGGCAACAGTTAAGAGTATCGAGTACGATCCAAACAGAACAGCTAATATTGCATTAATTAGCTATGCTGATGGAGAAAAGGCTTATATCCTTGCTCCAAGCGGATTAAAGGTTGGCGACGTACTTATGAACGGTGAAAATGCTGATGTTAAAGTTGGTAACTGCTTACCATTATCAGCTATCCCGGTTGGTACAGAAATTCATAACATTGAGTTATATCCTGGAAAGGGCGGACAGTTAGTACGTGCTGCTGGAAACGTAGCTCAGTTAATGGCTAAAGAAGGAAAGTATGCTACACTTAGACTTCCTTCAGGAGAAATGAGAATGGTTCCTATCGTTTGCCGTGCAACAATCGGTACAGTTGGAAACATTGAACACGGTCTTGTAAACATTGGTAAAGCAGGACGTAAGCGTAATATGGGTATCAGACCTACAGTTCGTGGCTCTGTTATGAACCCTAATGACCATCCACACGGTGGTGGTGAAGGACGTGCACCAGTTGGTCGTCCGGGCCCATGTACACCTTGGGGCAAACCGGCTCTTGGTTTGAAGACTCGTAAAAAGAATAAGAAGTCTAACAAGATGATCGTTAGAAGACGTGACGGAAAGAACATGAAATAGGAGGTAGAAACTAATGGCTAGATCATTAAAAAAAGGCCCATTTGCGGATGAGAGCTTATTAAAGAAAATTGATGCTATGAACGAATCAGGCGACAAGTCAGTTGTTAAGACTTGGTCAAGACGTTCAACAATTTTCCCACAGATGGTTGGACACACAATCGCTGTCCATGATGGTAGAAAGCATGTTCCTGTATATGTTACAGAAGATATGGTTGGACATAAACTTGGTGAATTTGTTTCTACTAGAACTTACAGAGGACATGGAAAAGATGAAAAGAAGGGTAAGAAATAATACCCTTTAGAATTTGAAAGGAGGTCTCATCTATGGCAAAAGGACATAGATCCCAGATAAAGAGAGAAAGAAATGCTAATAAAGATACAAGACCATCAGCAAAATTATCTTACGCTAGAGTGTCTGTACAGAAAGCATGCTTCGTATTAGATGCCATCAGAGGAAAGGATGTTCAGAGTGCTATCGGTATTCTCACATACAATCCAAGATACGCATCAAGTGTAATTTTAAAATTATTAAATTCAGCAATTGCAAATGCTGAAAACAACAATAACATGGATGTTAGTAAACTTTACATTGCAGAATGCTATGCAAATTCAGCACCTACAATGAAGAGAATTAAACCTAGAGCACAGGGTAGAGCTTATAGAATATTAAAGAGAAACAGCCACATTACAGTAGTGCTTGATGAGAGATAAGATAGGAGGCAAAGTATGGGACAGAAAGTTAATCCACATGGATTAAGAGTCGGAGTTATTAAAGACTGGGACTCAAAGTGGTATGCAGAAGCAGATTTTGCAGATAACTTAATCGAAGATTATAACATCAGAACATACCTTAAGAAGAAATTATACAACACAGGTGTTTCTAAGATTGAAATCGAAAGATCATCTGATAGAGTAAGAGTTAATGTTTATACAGCTAAGCCTGGTCTCGTAATCGGTAAGGGCGGTGCTGAAATTGAAAAAGTAAAAGCTGAAGTTCAGAAAATGACAGGAAAGAAGTTATTTATGGACGTTAAGGACGTTAAGAGACCTGACAAAGATGCTCAGTTAGTAGCTGAAAACATTGCTACACAGTTAGAAAACCGTGTATCATTCAGAAGAGCTATGAAGTCAGCAATGTCCAGAACAATGAAGAGCGGTGCGTTAGGAATCAAGACATCTGTTTCAGGTCGTCTTGGTGGAGCTGATATGGCTCGTACTGAGTTTTATAGCGAAGGTACTATTCCACTTCAGACATTACGTGCTGATATCGACTATGGTTTCGCGGAAGCTGATACAACTTACGGAAAAGTAGGTGTAAAGGTTTGGATTTACAACGGCGAAATACTTCCAACTAAAGAAGGGAGCGATAAATAATGTTAATGCCAAAAAGAGTTAAACATAGAAAACAGTTCCGTGGTTCTATGAGAGGAAAGGCAACTAGAGGAAACAAGATTTCATATGGTGAATACGGTATCGTAGCAATGGAACCGGGCTGGATTAAGTCAAATCAGATTGAAGCAGCCAGAATCGCAATGACACGTTACGTAAAGCGTGGTGGTAAAGTTTGGATTAAGATTTTCCCAGATAAGCCGGTAACAGCAACACCAGCTGAAACTCGAATGGGTAAAGGTAAAGGTGCACTTGAATATTGGGTAGCAGTAGTTAAGCCGGGCAGAGTAATGTTTGAAATTGCCGGTGTTCCGGAAGAAACAGCAAGAGAAGCATTACGTCTTGCAACACACAAACTTCCAATTAAATGCAAGGTTGTATCTCGTGAAGATTTAGAAGGCGGTGATAACAGTGAAAATTAAGGATTATGTAGAAGATTTAAGAGGTAAATCAGCTGCAGATTTACAAGAGGAATTAGTAGCTGCTAAGAAGGAACTTTTCAATTTAAGATTCCAGAACGCAACAAACCAGTTAGATAACACAAGCAGAATTAAAGAAGTTAGAAAAAACATTGCCAGAATTCAGACTTTAATAGTTGAAAAGGCAAATGCTGCTGAATAGTTACAGGTTAATCCAATAAGAAAGGAGAATTGTTGTGGAAAGAAATTTAAGAAAGACACGTACAGGAAAAGTTGTCAGCGACAAGATGGATAAGACAATCGTTGTTGCTGTAGAGGATCATGTAAAGCATCCTTTATATAACAAAATCGTTAAGAGAACTTACAAATTAAAGGCTCACGACGAAGAAAACCAGTGCGGTATTGGTGATACAGTAAAAGTTATGGAAACAAGACCACTTTCTAAAGATAAGAGATGGAGACTTGTTGAAATTATTGAAAAGGCTAAATAGGCCTTATATAGAGATAGGAGGAATACAGCATGATTCAACAGGAAAGTAGACTTAAGGTCGCTGATAATACAGGCGCTAAAGAATTACTTACAATCAGAGTAATGGGCGGATCTACTAGAAGATATGCTAATATTGGTGATATCATCGTTGCTACTGTTAAAGATGCAACACCAGGTGGAGTTGTTAAAAAAGGTGACGTTGTTAAAGCTGTAGTAGTTCGTTCTGTTAAGGGCGCTCGTCGTAAAGATGGTTCATACATCAGATTTGACGAAAATGCTGCTGTAATTATAAAAGATGATAAGACCCCAAGAGGAACTCGTATTTTTGGGCCGGTTGCCAGAGAGTTAAGAGACAAACAGTTTATGAAGATTGTTTCTTTGGCACCTGAAGTTTTATAGGAGGTATGCATAATGTCAGCTATGAAGATTAAAAAAGGTGATACAGTTAGAGTTATTGCCGGTAAAGACAAAGGTAAAGAAGGAAAAGTTAGTGCAGTAGACGTTAAGAACGGAACTGTAACAGTCGAAGGTGTCAACATGCATACAAAGCACACAAAACCAAGTGCTCAGAATCAGAATGGTGGCATCATCACACAGGAAGGACCTATTCACATTTCTAACGTTATGCTTGTTGTTAAAGGACAGGTAACAAGAGTTGGATTTAAAGTTGAAGATGGAAAGAAAGTACGTATTGCCAAGAAAAATGGCAGCGTAATCGATTAATTAAGAGAGGAGGTCCGAAAAAGTGAGCAGACTTAAAGAAACTTATTTAAACGAGATTATGGACGCTATGCAGAAAAAGTTCGAATATAAGAACGTAATGCAGATTCCAAAGCTCGATAAGATTGTAATAAACATGGGTGTTGGCGAAGCTAAAGAAAACCATAAAATTTTAGATACAGCTGTTAAGGATCTTGAGACAATTACAGGTCAGAAAGCAGTTATTACAAGAGCTAAAAATTCAGTAGCTAACTTCAAGTTAAGAGAAGGACAGCCAATCGGATGTAAAGTAACTCTTAGAGGAGATAAGATGTACGAATTCTTAGACAGATTAGTAAATCTTGCACTTCCTCGTGTAAGAGACTTTAGAGGTGTTAACCCTAACGCATTTGATGGAAGAGGAAATTATGCACTTGGAATTAAAGAGCAGATTATCTTCCCTGAAATTGAATATGATAAGGTTGATAAGGTTAGAGGTATGGACATTATTTTTGTTACAACAGCTAACACAGATGAAGAAGCTCGTGAATTATTGACATTATTTAATGTGCCATTTGCAAAGTAATTAGGAGGTAGATCCATGGCTAGAACTGCTATGAAAGTTAAACAGCAAAGAAAAGCTAAGTTCTCTACACAGGCTTATAACCGTTGTAGAATCTGTGGTCGTCCACATGCTTATTTAAAGAAATACGGAATCTGCAGAATTTGCTTCCGTGAATTAGCATACAAGGGACAGATCCCAGGCGTAAAGAAAGCAAGCTGGTAAGAGAAAATTTGAAGGAGGAAGTAAACTATGACTATGAGTGATCCAATCGCAGATATGCTTACAAGAATTCGTAATGCAAATACTGCAAAACATGATACTGTAGATGTTCCTGCATCAAAGATGAAATTAGCTATTGCTGACATTCTTTTAAATGAAGGATATATCAAAAAGTATGATATTATAGAAGAAGGAAACTTCAAAACAATCAGAATCACATTGAAATACGGTAAGGACAAAAACGATAAGGTTATTACAGGAATCAAGAAGATTTCAAAACCGGGTCTTCGTGTTTATGCCGGAAAAGATGAATTACCAAGAGTTCTCGGTGGACTTGGAGTAGCTATCATCTCAACAAACAAAGGTGTGATTACAGATAAGGAAGCAAGAAAAGCAAACGTAGGTGGAGAAGTTCTCGCATTCGTTTGGTAAATAAAAATTAGGAGGTAAGGCGAAATGTCACGTATAGGAAGAATGCCTATCGCTGTACCGGCAGGAGTAACTGTTGATATAGCAGAAAATAATAAAGTGACTGTCAAGGGACCAAAGGGAGAACTCTCAAGAGTTTTACCTGAGGCTATGGACATTAAATTAGACGGCGACAATGTCGTTGTAACAAGACCAAATGACTTAAAGAAAAACAAATCTTTACATGGTCTTACAAGAACACTTATTTACAACATGATCATTGGTGTAACAGAGGGTTATACTAAGGTATTAGAAGTAAACGGTGTTGGTTACAGAGCACAGAAGCAGGGAAAGAAGTTAGTTCTTTCACTTGGTTATTCACATCCGGTTGAAATGGAAGATCCTGAAGGAATCGAAACTGTTTTAGACGGACAGAATAAGATCACTGTAAAAGGTATTGATAAAGAAAAAGTTGGCCAGTATGCTGCTGAAATCAGAAGCAAGAGAGCTCCTGAACCATACAAGGGCAAAGGTATCAAATATGAAACAGAAGTTATCAGACGTAAAGTTGGTAAGACTGGTAAGAAATAATTAAAGGAGTGTAGACGATGGTTAGTAAGAAATCTAGAAGCGAAGTTCGCGTTAAGAAACATAACAGACTGCGTAATCATTTAAGTGGAACAACAGAGTGCCCACGTTTAGCAGTTTTTAGAAGTGATAATCATATGTATGCTCAGATTATTGACGATACAGTTGGAAAAACTCTCGTTGCAGCATCTACATTAGAAGCTGACATTAAGAAAGAGTTAGAAAAGACTAATAACGTTGATGCCGCAGCATATGTTGGTAAGGTTATCGGAGAAAGAGCAGTAGAAAAGGGTATTAAGGAAGTTGTTTTCGACAGAGGCGGCTTTATATACCAGGGTAAAGTTCAGGCATTAGCTGATGCAGCTAGAGAAGCTGGACTGGAATTTTAGTTGAGGAGGTAACACACATGAAACGTGAGATAATTGATGCAAGTCAGTTAGAATTAGAAGAGACAGTAGTATCAATCAAACGTGTTACTAAGGTAGTAAAGGGTGGACGTAATATGCGTTTCGCAGCTTTAGTAGTAGTTGGTGATAAACATGGACACGTTGGTGCAGGTTTAGGAAAAGCAGCTGAAATTCCTGAAGCAATTCGTAAAGGTAAAGAAGATGCTATTAAGAACCTTATTACTGTTCCTGTAGATGAGAATAACAGTATTCCATACGATGTTATTGGAAAATTCGGAAGTGCTGAAGTACTTCTTAAGAAAGCTAAGGAAGGTACTGGTGTTATCGCCGGAGGCCCTGCACGTAGTGTTGCAGAACTTGCCGGAATCACAAATATCCGTACAAAGTCTTTAGGTTCAAAGAATAAGCAGAATGTAGTTCTTGCTACAATTGAAGGATTAGCTGCATTAAAGACTCCGGAAGAAGTAGCTTCACTTCGCGGTAAAACTGTAGAAGAGATTTTAGGCTAATAGGAGGAAATGAAAATGGCAGATAAATTAAAAATTACTTTAGTAAAATCAACAATTGGAGCAGTTCCAAAAAACAAGAAGACTGCAGAAGCTTTAGGACTTACAAAGCTTAACAAGACAGTCGAAATGCCTGACAATGCTGCAGTCAGAGGTATGATTCAGAGGGTTAGACATTTAGTTAAAGTTGAAGAAATTTAATCTAATTAGATAAGGAGGTGCGACAATGGATTTATCAAACTTAAAGCCTGCTGAGGGCTCAAAACATAGTGATAATTTCAGAAGAGGCCGTGGACATGGTTCAGGAAATGGCAAGACAGCCGGTAAAGGTCATAAAGGACAGAAAGCACGTTCAGGAAGCCCTAGACCAGGTTTTGAAGGTGGTCAGATGCCATTATACAGAAGAATCCCAAAGAGAGGCTTCACAAATATTAATACAAAGAACATTGTAGGAATTAATGTTACAGCTTTGGAAAGATTTGACAATGATACAGTAGTAACTGTAGAAACATTACTTGAGGCTGGGGTAATCAAAAATCCTAGAGACGGTGTTAAGATACTTGGTAATGGTGAAATCACTAAGAAACTTACAGTAAAAGTTGATGCTTTTAGTGAAGGTGCTAAGTCAAAGATTGAAGCCGCAGGTGGAACTTGTGAGGTGATCTAATATGTTAGAAACCTTAAAGAAAGCATTAAAAGTTAAAGAGATAAGAAAAAGATTACTTTATACATTTCTGATGTTAATAGTTGTAAGATTAGGTAGTCAGATACCTATTCCATTTGTAAACGGTGATGCAATAAAAGATATTATGAGCAATTTCTCAAATGAAAACTTTAGTTTCTTTACTGCCATCACTGGTGGATCAATGGAAAAGATGTCGGTGTTTGCTTTGAGCATTACACCGTACATCACTGCATCTATTATCGTGCAGTTATTAACAATTGCTATTCCAAAACTTGATGAACTTCAGAAAGATGGAGAAGAAGGCAGAAAGAAATTAGCAGAAGTTACACGATATTTAACAGTTGCTCTTGCATTAATCGAGTCAACTGCCATGATTATTGGATTTGCAAATCAGGGAATATTTGATACAGACGCTATTAAGTATGGTGATATGCATGCCATAAGAAAATGGGGAGTAATTGTAACAGGAATTTTGGCAATGACAGCCGGTTCAGCAGTTCTTATGTGGATTGGTGAACAAATCACAGAAAAGGGTGTAGGAAATGGTATTTCTATTGTACTTACAATTAATATCGTTTCAGGTATGCCAAGTGATATTGCCAACTTATTTACAAACTTTGTTGCTAAAGATGGTATATCTCCAGGAATGAGAGGCCTTTCAGCTTTGATTATTATCGGAGTAGTTGTGGGAATTATCGTTCTTGTAGTAATCCTTCAGGGGGCAACACGAAAAATTGCAGTGCAGATGTCACAAAAAGTACAGGGAAGAAGACAGGTTGGCGGACAGCAGTCAAACATACCTCTTAAGGTTAACACTGCCGGAGTTATTCCAATTATCTTCGCATCATCATTATTACAGTTCCCTGTTGTAATTGCTCAGTTCTTCGGAAAAGATCCGGAATGGGCTCATTATCTTAGTCAGTCATATTGGTGTAATCCGGCGAATATGAAATATTCTATAGGATTTGTAGTATATATATTACTTATTATTTTCTTTGCATATTTCTACACATCAATAACATTTAACCCTCGTGAGGTTGCTAAAAACCTTAATGACAGAGGTGGTTTTATACCGGGAATCAGAAGCGGTAAGCCAACAGTTGAATATTTGACACAGATATTAAATTATATAATTTTAATCGGTGCAGTAGGACTCCTTATTGTAGCGGTTATTCCAATCGTTGCTTCAGGTGTAACAGGAGCAAAAGTTGGATTTGGCGGTACATCAATTATCATTATCGTAGGTGTTATTCTTGAAACACTTCAGACTATTAAGTCAATGGTTTCAGAACGCAGTTACAGTACAGTCAGAGGAATATTCTAGAAGATATCAGATAATTTAGGGGACGGCTTATGCTGCCCCCTAAAACTACTATTGTTTATTGTGTGAGGAAAAAAATATGAAAATTATTATGTTAGGCGCACCTGGAGCCGGAAAAGGAACACAGGCAAAGATGATTGCTGAAAAATACAGCATTCCACATATCTCAACAGGAGATATTTTTAGAGCAAATATTAAAAATGGAACAGAATTAGGAAAAAAAGCTAAGTCTTATATGGATAAGGGACAGTTGGTTCCTGATGAATTAACATTAGACTTAATTATGGATAGATTTAAACAGGATGATTGCAAAAACGGATATGTTTTAGACGGATTCCCAAGAACAATTCCACAGGCAGAAGCTCTTGATACAGCATTAAAAGCTAAGGGTGAAAAAGTTGACTTCGCAATAGATGTTGACGTACCGGATGAAAACATTGTAAAGAGAATGGGTGGAAGAAGAGCATGTGTAGGCTGTGGAGCAACATATCATGTAGTATACAGCCCGACAAAGGTTGAAGGTGTGTGCGATAAGTGTGGAGAAGAGCTTATTGTAAGAGATGATGATAAGCCTGAAACAGTATTAAACAGACTTGAAGTATATCACAATCAGACACAGCCACTTATAGATTACTATAATGAACAGGGAATTTTAAAGAGTGTTGATGGAACAGTTGACATGAAGGATGTATTCAATGCAATTGTTGATATTTTAGGAGCATAAAAATGGCAGTTACAATTAAATCAGAAAGAGAAATTGAACTTATGCGTCAGGCCGGCAAATACATTGCCAAGGTTCATGAGGAACTGGCAAAAGAAATAAAGCCGGGCATGAGTACTTATCAAATTGACAAAATTGGAGAAGAGTTAATAAGAAGCTATGGCTGTATTCCAACATGTAAAGGATATGAAGGATTTCCGGCAGCGTTGTGTGTATCAGTAAATGACGAAGTCGTTCATGGAATACCTAGAAAAGATCACTTTGTGGACAATGGCGACATTGTAAGTCTTGATTTTTGCTTAAGCTATAAAGGTTACCAGTCAGATTGTGCAAGAACATTGCCTGTTGGGGAAATAAGTAATGATGCAAAACAATTGTTAGAGGTAACAAAGCAAAGCTTTTTCGAGGGAATTAAGTTTGCAAAAGAGGGATGCCACTTATACGAAATATCAGCAGCTATAAATGATTATGTTGATCAATTCGGATATGGAGTTGTCAGGGATTTGGTAGGTCATGGCATTGGAAGAGAAATGCATGAAGATCCGCAGATTCCGAATTTCAGACAAAGAAGAAGAGGAATGAAGTTACAGGCAGGAATGACACTTTGTATTGAACCTATGATTAATATGGGAAGAGCAGATGTGGCATTTATGGATGATGACTGGACAGTGGTTACAGACGATGGATCATTGGCAGCACATTATGAAAACACGGTTCTTATAACAAAGGGAGAGCCGGAAATATTAACACTGTAAAAGACTATAAAAGTGGAGGAATGAAATCATGTCAAAGGCAGATGTAATTGAAATAGAAGGAACAGTTGTAGAAAAATTGCCAAATGCGATGTTCAGGGTAGAGCTTGAAAACGGACATATAGTGCTCGCACATATCAGCGGTAAGCTTAGAATGAACTATATCAAAATACTCCCTGGAGATAAAGTAACAATAGAAATGTCTCCATATGACCTTTCAAAAGGAAGAATCATATGGCGTGATAAATAAGCTGCGCAATAATAAAATTTGTAAAAGGGTTTGGATGTTTACATACAAACCCTTGCACAAAATTTTATTATTATGGGGCGTATGCCCCGCAGCGAAATGAAGCGAAGCGGAATTGAGCTGGCGCAGCTTATAAGGAAGAGAAGCGAAAGGTCAATGAAGCGAAGCGGAATTGAGTTGGCGTAGCTTAAGAGGAAGAAAGGCTGTAATTGGTGCAGCTTTTTATAGAGTAACTAAAAAATATAATTTTTTTGAAAAAAAGTCCTTGTAATAATTATAATCTTATGATAACATTATATTCGGACTTTTTTGTGGAAGGAGGATTTACTGTGAAAGTTAGATCATCAGTTAAACCAATATGCGAAAAATGCAAAGTCATTAAAAGAAAAGGAATCGTAAGAATTATTTGCGAGAATCCTAAGCACAAACAGCGTCAGGGTTAATTTAATCCGGAAAAGAAGTGAATGATACATATTGTTCACTTATTTGTGCTGTTTATTGTAATGCGGTATTAACCGTATTAATGATGCTATATTTAGAGAGCATCAGGTAGTTTTACTACGAATTTGCGGCTGCAGTAACTATATTTTATATATACGTTACTATGAAATAAAGAAGATATAATTGATTTATATTTTCAGAAAGAATGACTGGTAATTTGCTGAACCGGTTATTCGTTTGAAACTTACAAATATGAATTTTTGGGAGCGTACAACATTTCAGACGTGGAAACACGGGCTACGTATTTTGAAGATTCATACAATTTAACTAATGGAGGTTATTCATATGGCTCGTATTTCAGGTGTTGATTTACCAAGAGAAAAGAGAGTTGAAATTGGATTGACTTATATTTATGGTATCGGTGTTTCAAGTTCAAAGAGAATCTTATCAGAAGCCGGCGTTAATCCTGACACACGTTGTAAGGATTTAACTGACGAAGAAGTTAAGAAAATCAGCGACGTTATCGATGCAAGTCAGACAGTTGAAGGTGATTTAAGAAGAGAAATCGCATTAAACATTAAGAGATTACAGGAAATTGGATGCTATAGAGGTATCCGTCATAGACGTGGACTTCCTGTTCGTGGCCAGAACACAAAGAACAATGCCAGAACAAGAAAAGGTCCTAAGAGAACTGTAGCAAACAAGAAAAAATAGTATAAACCCATAAGGGAGGTTAGTTTAGAAAATGGCTAAGAAAGTTACAAAGAAAGTGACAAAGAAGCGTGTTAAGAAAAACGTTGAACACGGACAGGCACATATACAGGCATCATTTAACAATACAATTGTCACATTGACAGATGCTGAAGGAAATGCTTTATCATGGGCAAGTGCTGGCGGTCTGGGATTTAGAGGTTCAAAGAAATCTACTCCTTATGCAGCTCAGATGGCAGCAGAAACTGCAACAAAGGCAGCTTTAGTACATGGTTTGAAAACAGTAGATGTTATGGTTAAGGGTCCAGGATCAGGTAGAGAGGCAGCTATTCGTGCCCTTGCTACATGCGGTCTTGAAGTTACATCTATTAAGGACGTAACTCCAGTACCACACAATGGATGTCGCCCACCAAAACGTAGAAGAGTCTAATTTAGGAGGGAAAAGATGGCAGTAAATAGAGTTCCTGTTCTTAAAAGATGTAGATCACTTGGTTTAGATCCGATTTATTTAGGAATAGACAAGAAATCAAATAGAAATTTAAACAGATCAAGCAGAAAGATGAGTGAATATGGTCTTCAGCTTAGAGAAAAGCAGAAAGCTAAATTCATTTATGGTGTATTAGAAAAGCCTTTCAGAAATTACTATCAGAAGGCACAGAAGAAACCTGGACAGACAGGTGAAAATCTTATGATCATGCTTGAAACAAGACTTGACAATGTAGTATTCCGTATGGGATTTGCAAGAACAAGAAAAGAAGCAAGACAGATCGTAGATCACAAGCATGTTTTGGTTAATGGAAAGCAGGTAAATATTCCTTCTTACTTAATCAAAGTTGGTGATGTTATTGAAATCAAAGAGAACTGCAAAGGTTCACAGAGATATAAAGATATCATCGAAGTTACTGGTGGAAGAACAGTCCCAGCATGGGTTGAAGTAGACCAGGATAATCTTAAAGGTGAAATCAAGGAACTTCCAAAGAGAGAAGAGATTGATGTACCTGTAGATGAGATGCTTATTGTCGAATTATATTCTAAATAATATATTCATATATTTTATTAAGATTGTTCCCAGTAGGCTTAAGCAATTCCCAATAAAGGAGGGGCTAATTAGTGTTCGATTTTGAGAAACCAAATATTATAGTAGAAAAATCAGATGATGGAAGATATGGTAAGTTTGTAGTTGAACCTCTTGAAAGAGGATATGGTACAACACTTGGTAATGCATTAAGAAGAATTATGCTTTCATCATTACCAGGCTCAGCTGTAAGCCAGATTAAGATTGACGGAGTTCTTCATGAATTCAGTTCAGTACCTGGAGTAAAAGAAGACGTTACGGAAATCGTAATGAACATTAAACAGCTTGAGATTAAAAACAACAGTACAACAGATGAACCGAAGATTGCTCATATTGATGTAACTGGAGACCAGGTCGTAACAGCAGCTGATATCCAGACAGATTCTGATATTGAAATCTTAAACCCGGATTTAGTTATTGCAACACTTAGTGGTGGTGCAGATAGCAAACTTAGTATGGAATTAATCATTACTAAGGGTAGAGGTTATGTAAGTTCAGAGAAAAATAAGAATGATAATCTTCCAATCGGTGTTATCGCTGTAGACTCAATTTACACTCCGGTAGAGAGAGTTAATATGTCAGTTGAAAACACTCGTGTAGGTCAGGTTACAGACTTTGATAAGCTTACATTAGATGTTTATACTAATGGAACATTAGATACTGATGAAGCTGTTAGTTTGGCATCAAAAGTTCTTTGCGAACACTTAAAGTTATTTATTGATCTTTCTGATACTTCAAAGGATATTGAAGTTATAGCAGAACCGGTCGATGATGAAATTGATAAAGTGTTAGAGATGAACATCGATGAATTAGAGTTATCAGTTCGTTCATACAATTGTTTGAAGAGAGCAGGTATCAATACAGTTGAGGAATTAGTAAATAAGACTTCTGATGATATGATGAAGGTAAGAAACCTTGGACGTAAGTCATTAGAAGAAGTACTTGCTAAGTTAAAAGAACTCGGCCTTGCATTGAAACCAGGCGACGAGAACTAATAGACATGAGTTTGTTAGAGGAGGTGCAGGGTATATACATATCCCACCGACGATTTGCCACTATTAAGCAATGGTGACAATACAAAACAGGAGGTAAGAAAATGGCAGGTTATAGAAAACTTGGAAGAACTTCAAGTCAGAGAAAGGCTTTAATAAGAGGTCAGGTTACAAGTCTTTTAAATAACGGCAAAATAGTTACAACTGAAGCAAGAGCTAAAGAAATTAGCAAGGTTGCTGAAGGTCTTATTGCATTAGCTGTAAAAGAAAAAGATAACTTTGATGAAGTTGAAGTTACAGCTAAAGTTGCTCGTAAAGATAAAGATGGCAAGAGAGTTAAAGAAGTAGTTGATGGCAAGAAAGTAACAGTTTACGATGAAGTAAAGAAGACTATCAAGAAAGACCAGCCTTCACGTCTTCATGCTAGACGCCAGATGAACAAGGTTCTTTACACAGTAACAGACAAAACTGGCAAGAAGAATGAAGCAAAGAAAGTTGATTTAACTAAGAAGTTATTTGACGAGATTGCTCCTAAGTACGCAGACCGTAAGGGTGGCTATACAAGAATCGTTAAGATTGGCCAGCGTAAAGGTGATGCTGCTATGGAAGTATTACTTGAATTAGTATAATAGCAATATATTGAGTGTTAAGCTCGCATTAAATAAAACAAACAGTCGATTATGTTATACATAGTTGGCTGTTTATTTTTGTTTAACAGTAAAAATAAACGGCACTATACAAGAGTGGGGGCATGGTTCTTTGAAAACCATGAATATTTGTTATTTTTTGTATTTGACAAAGTTAAAAGAAAAAAACTCTATAGAAATTGTATAGAAAGAACGAGGTGACAGTATTGATGCATTTATTGACAATAAGGCTGCAAAGGAAATAACTATAATAAACAAATCCTCAAAAGATGACACAGGTATAAATAAAATAAGTGTCGAGAGATATGGGGATGAGTATGTTTGTAACGGAAAGACATATAAGTATTTTTATAAAATAACCCATTCAGAAGGAAATGAGATATCCCAGGATTATATTTTAGGAAATGCGATATTAGATGAAAAGGAATATAATAATTACATAGCAAACAGTACACAAGGGGAGAACGCACCACTTATTGTGGCAAGTAATATAGAGAAATAAAGTAAAAGCCTGTTTTATATAGTGCATAAATGAAAACATTCCCACTTGCTTTTTTTAATATAACTTAGTATAGTGTAATAGATTTTACAGAATAGAGAGGAAAGAATCATGTGGATTATGTCAATGACTATAATAGACAGAATCGTTGATTTTATGTGTAATATAAAGTCGCCGGTGTTGGCGATTTGCTATGTAGTAGGAATATTTATGGGAATTCTTGTAATACAGGATAAACCATATATGCTTATTGGTTTGTTTGCCACCAGAAAATTTAAACCGGCAAAGAAGCAGCACAAATATGCAGTGCTTATTCCTGCCAGAAATGAGGAACCGGTTATTGCAAATCTTATTAACAGTATAAGAAAGCAGGACTATCCCCAGGAACTAATAACCATATTCGTTGTGGCAGATAACTGCACTGATAATACAGCAAAGGTGGCAAGAGAAAAGGGAGCCATATGCTATGAGCATTTTAATCCTGAAGAGAGAACCAAAGGATTTGCCCTTAAGTATCTTTTTGAACAAATACAAAGAGATTATGGCATAGAGTCCTTTGAAGGGTATTTTATATTTGACTCAGACAATTTGCTGAAAAAAGATTATATTTCAAGAATGAATGATTCCTTTGATGCAGGAGAGAAGATAATCACATCATATAGAAGCACAAAGAACTGGACGGAAAGCTGGATAGCATCCACATATGCCATTCATTGGTTACGGTCAATACGATACAGGCATAGAGCCCGTTCTCTTCTTCACTTAGCAACTAACATTCAGGGAACAGGTTTTCTGTTTTCCAATGAAATAGTAAAAGACGGATGGAAATATACATCCCTTACGGAAGATAGGGCATTAACAGCAGATTGCGTTGTGGAGGGATATGAAATATCCTACAATGATGATGCAATCTTCTATGATGAACAACCTGTTAGTTTAAAGGTAGCGTTGAGACAAAGGTTACGTTGGTCTAAGGGGCATCTTCAGGCATTTGCTGAAAGTGGATGGGGTTTGTTTAAAAATATATTCATAGATAAAAACACAAAGCACTATGAAGATGATAAATGGTACAGCTATTTAATAAGAACCATAAGGCATAGATTTATGTCCTTTGATACTTTTGCACAACTTCTTCCTAAAAATATTGTCTATGCAGCCAAGTGGATTTTACTGAAATTAATAATTGATCCTTTTGTTGCGTGGAATACAGGAGCTACAATGTACGTCTTTAGCAATGATACATATTTATCTGCCATTGTGAGACACTTTACAGGTAATACCACTGTAGCCCTAGACTCGGGAGTAAAAGCTTATTTTTTCAGCATTTTACTGGCAATATGGATAAGATTATTCTATAGAATAGGAAGATATTTTGTGAATATATGGGTAGCTGTTTATCTGTTTATAATTGAGCATAGAAGAATACCGAAGTTTAGCATATGGCGAAAGGTACTTTATGTATTTACCTGGCCTACTTTTGATATTATACAAAGATATACCCAGTATGTAGCATTGTTTAAAAAGGTTGAGTGGAAGCCAATTCCCCACAACAGCAAGATTACAATTGAAGATATAGAAGAGCAGGTAGGATAAAAAATAAGCTACAGTTTAAGGCAACACTTAAGCTGTAGCTTATTTTATAAATTAAAAATTATTTTCTGAAATAATCATATTTCAAGGTTAAATCATTTTTCTTAATGGTATCGTTTACCAAAATACTCATTTGTTCTAACTTCTTTTGACTGATTTTGCCACCGTTAGTGACTTTTCCATCTTCAACGTAGACTTTTCCGTCATACCATGAATAATCGCTGAAAAAGGCAAAACCGTGGTAATTATCTGCCAAAGCATTCTTTCCAATATAATTATTGCTGTTATATTTTATTCCAAACAGGTTAAGCACAGTAGGAAGAATATTCATCTGCATTGTAACCTCATTAACATCGGTTGGTTTAACATCACTACTCCATATAAAGAATGGTGTATGATTAATAAGATTGTTGTCAGTTTCCTTATATTTATCAAGAACTGACTTATCATTAATTGTGTAAAGATAGTGGTCTGCATACGCAACAATAACTGTATTATCGTATAGGTTATTATCTTTTAACGCCTGAATTAAAAGACCTACCATATAATCTGTTTCTCCCACCATTAATTTGGCAGTTTCCTCTTCCGACAAATCGGGAACATTACCTACACCGTATTTTTTTTCGGCAATAAGCTTTCCCACCTCTTTGGAGGTTGTAAAAGGTGTATGAGGAGAATAAGAAATAATATAATCCACAAATTTTCCCTTTTGCTTAAACATCTTATTGTAAAATGTTTTGTTAAGAATCAATTCCCTGTCTAACTCATAATCTAAATTATTATACTTGGCAATATCCTTTAAACCATAGTAGTTATCGTATCCCCAGCTTTTGTAGTTAATGCCACGGGAATAAAAATCTGCCGAATTCATATGGAAAGCATTAACACTGTAACCGGCCTTTTTAAACAACCTTGCCATGGAATTGTCAAAGGTATTAGTGTTAAAAGTATATACATTTTCAGTATAAGATATTGGGGTGGTAAATCCCGCATTAACTGCAAATTCTGAATTGAAGGTAGAACCACCACCGGTATATATGGAATAATGATCCGTGAAATTAATGGAGTGATTAAGTAAATTATAAAGGTTAGGTGTATTTTCTTTGCTTAAAAGCCATGTATCCATTCCTTCTAACTGGAGGAAAATCACGTTCTTGTCCTTGAATAGACCGGTATATGAATTAGTTTCATCTTCGGTTTTTGCATTATATATGTCATCTAAAAACTTTTTATCTTCCTTGCTGATTTTATCCTTAGGTTTAAGGAAAGTAAAATAAAAGTTTCTAACGGAATATTCATAAAGTCCTGATATTCTCATACTTTTGTTGCTGTCACTATAATTTTCGTACACGCTTCTTGGCTTTTTAAAGTTATTCCACTTAAGCCCTGAACTGGAGTGACCAAACATAAGAGGTGCTAAAAGATGAAGTATAACAAAAACCACCACAAAAATAAGCAGCCTCTTTAAACGAAACTCGTCATATTTCTTATACTTTTTTGCCACAATAATAGTGTATACAAGTACAATTACGGCAAATATGTATATAACTGGATTTGTATGAACAATAGTATCTAATATATAAGAACTTCCTTCATCAGCCAATTTAGTAAGATTAAAACTAAAATAAAATCCTGTAAGGGAATAATAAATGGTGTTAGTCAAAAACATCCCAAAGGACAAAATGAAAAAAATCCAGTAAAGAATTTTACCGGCAATTCCTTTTAAGGAAGTGACAATTCCCATAAAAAATACAATCCACAATAAAGTGAAAATATTAGGAGCCGGATAGTAAATCGGAAAATATGAAATTTTAAGACCGAAAGCACGAGTAAAAATATCCATTGCAAAGAATGGAAGAGTCATTAATATAATAACCTTGTTAGTGATAATAACTTTTTTTAACTTAATACTTATGTTTTTTATTGAATTAATCATTGTAATATTCCTCCACACAATAAAATACCATAAATAATTACAAATGTCTAAACTAATATTTGGCATATAAGTTGCAAAAAAAATCTAAATAGAATAAAATAAGTGCGGTGGTGTAGCAAAATTTAATCGGAGACTAAAATGGAAATAATTAATATAAAGAATCTTATTCATGAATATAGAACAGCTGATGAAGAAACAGAGACGGTAAGGGCCATTGACGGAGTATCCCTTGATGTTGAACAGGGGCAGTTTATTGTAATATTAGGTCATAACGGCTCCGGAAAATCTTCTTTGGCTAAACATATAAATGCCCTGTTAATGCCCACTGACGGAACTATCTGGGTAGATGATATGGATACAAGGGATGGTAAGCTTTTGTGGGACATAAGACAGACGGCAGGAATGGTTTTTCAGAACCCTGATAACCAGATAGTGGCAACCATGGTGGAAGAGGATGTTGCCTTTGGCCCGGAAAATATGTCGGTTCCCACAGGGGAAATATGGAAAAGAGTGGAGAAGGCATTAGGTGCCGTTGGAATGACAAAATTCAGGCACAAATCTCCCTTAAAGCTTTCCGGTGGACAAAAACAGAGAGTGGCAATTGCAGGAATAATAGCCATGGAACCGAAATGCATTATTTTAGATGAACCAACTGCCATGCTTGATCCGGTAGGAAGAAGAGAAGTTATCAAAACATTGCATCAGCTTAATAAGGAAAAAGGCATAACCATTGTTTTAATAACTCATTATATGAATGAAGCAATTAAAGCAGATAAAATCTTTGTTATGGACAAGGGAAAGTTGGCAATGCAGGGAACTCCAAAAGAAATTTTTTCCCGGGTGGACGAAATAAAAGGATATGGACTTGAGGTGCCGCAGGTTACGGAATTAGGTTATATGCTAAAGAAAAGCGGTCTTGACATAGAAGATGGAATACTTACTGTAGACCAGCTGTTAGAACAGATAAATAAGATGGAAAGAGATAATTAATATGTCGCTTAAATTAGAAAATGTAAGTTATATATATGAAAAAGGAACAAGTCAGGAAACTGCAGCCATAAAAAATGTTGATTTGGAAATAAATAAAGGAGAATTTGTGGCCATAATCGGTCACACAGGCTCCGGAAAGTCAACTTTGATACAGCATTTTAATGGCCTTGAAAAGCCTACGGAAGGAAAAGTTTTATATGATGGAAAAGATATATTTGACAAGGACTTTGATTTGCGAAAATTAAGGTGCAAGGTAGGTTTGGTTTTTCAGTATCCGGAACATCAGTTGTTTGAAGCTACTGTGTTAAAGGACGTCTGTTTTGGACCGAAAAACGAAGGACTAAGTAATGAGGATGCACGGATTAGGGCTAAAGAGGCACTGAAACTGGTGGGAATTGGCGAAGAAATGTACGAAAAATCACCTTTTGAAATGTCCGGTGGACAGAAAAGAAGAGTGGCAATTGCAGGAACACTGGCAATGAATCCGGAAATATTAGTTCTTGATGAACCTACTGCGGGATTAGACCCGGAAGGCAGGGATAAAATTCTTCAATGTATCAGTGATTTAAGGGAAAAACGTGGAATAGGAGTGGTTCTGGTGTCCCACAGCATGGAAGATGTGGCAAATTATGCAGACAGAATAATTGTAATGAATGGCGGAGAGGTAATGTATGATGATGTGCCTCACAAGGTTTTTGCCCATTACAGGAAACTTGAAAAGGTGGGACTGGCAGCCCCGCAAATAACTTATGTAATGCATGAATTAAAAAAAGCAGGATACAACGTAGATGAAAATATTATTAATCTTGAAGAAGCAAAGGAAAACATTCTTAAATGTTTAGGGAGATAAGATAAATGGCAAATATTACTATAGGACAATACTATCCCGAAAATTCAATAATTCACAAACTTGACCCAAGAGTCAAATTAGCAGGAACGATGCTTTGTATAATTGTACTTTTTCAGATAAATACAATTGCAGGTTATGGATTATTTACAATATTTATGGCAGCAGTTATAAAAGCTTCAAAAATTCCATTTATGAAACTGTTGAAGGGAGTCAGGGGAATTTTATTTATACTGCTTTTTAGTGTGGTATTAAATATTTTTATGACAAAAGGCGAAGTTCTGTTGGAAATAGGATTTCTTACCGTAACAAAAGAGGGACTTATAAAGGCACTATATATTTCCGTGAGACTTATATACCTTATTATATGTACCTCCATAATGACTCTTACAACGACTCCTAATGACCTGTCAGACGGGCTGGAAAAGGCATTTGGTTTACTTAAGGTAGTGAAATTCCCGGTTCACGAAATTGCCATGATAATGTCACTGGCATTGCGTTTTATCCCAACTCTTATGGAGGAAACAGACAAAATCACAAAAGCCCAGAAGGCAAGAGGGGCAAGTTTTGATACGGGAAATATTTTGCAGAAAGCAAAAAGTTTAATACCTATACTTATTCCATTGTTTATATCATCCCTTAGAAGAGCCATTGACTTGGCAACGGCAATGGAAGCAAGGTGCTATCATGGAGGAAACAGAACGAAAATGAAACCGTTAAAATATGCTAAGCGGGATGCCATAGGATACGCGTTAAGTTTATGTATGATAGTAGTTGTAATAGGTGCAGACAAAGTGTTTGCATATTTCATATAGAGAGCAGGTTTTAATGAAAAGAGTAAGAATGATAATTTCCTACGACGGAACTAATTATTGCGGGTGGCAGACACAGATTAACGGTATTACGGTGGAGGAAATAATAAATAGAGAATTAACAAGACTTCTTGGAGAAGAAATTGCGGTAATTGGTGCAAGCAGAACTGACTCAGGGGTTCACGCCATAGGAAATGTGGCTGTTTTTGATACGGAAACAAAAATACCTCCTGAAAAAATCAGTTTTGCACTGAATCAGAGACTTCCGGAGGATATTAGAATACAGAAATCAGAAGAAGTATCTACTGATTTTCATCCAAGATATTGCAACAGTAAAAAAACATATGAATATAAAATATTAAACCGCAGATTTCCAAATCCTATGGTAAGGTTGTATACTCATTTCGTATATATGCCTTTGGATGTGGAGTTGATGAAGGAAGCTGCCGGATATATAGTTGGAGAACATGATTTCGCCAGCTTTTGCTCTGCAGGAAGCCAGGTGAAAACCACTGTGAGAACAATTTATGAATTAGACATAAATAAAGAAAATGATATTATAGCAATTAAAATCAGTGGAAACGGTTTTCTTTATAATATGGTAAGAATAATAGTGGGAACCCTTATGAAGGTGGGACTCAAGGTGTATCCGCCAGAACATGTAAAGGAGATAATTGAGGCAAAAGACAGGTACATGGCAGGGCCTAAAGCACCGGCAAAAGGACTTACTTTAGTAGGCATTGAATACCAAGAATAGATTGTTAATTTTTGTAATAGAAATGTAATAAACAAAATGTTGATTTTGTATAGTTGCAGTGCTAGTATACCAATGATTAAAAGACATAATTACATCACATTTAATGAGAAAGGGAAAAGAAAATGAAAAGAGTATTACATATTCACAAAGTATTAATGTTAGTTGCATTGTTTTTATGTATAGGTACATTAACAGTTACCTCAGCAGCCACAGTAGACAATAAGGATGGCAAGTCTGAAAAAACTACTACAGTATCAAAGAATACCAAGAAAAAGGCAGCAAAAAAGAAGGGAAAATTAGTTACAAAGAACGGTTATACATATTATAAGGTTAATGGAAAGTATGTGAAAAAACGCTTTGTAAAGATTAAGGGAAAAACATACCACTTTGGAAAAGACGGAACAATGACATTAGGATGGCTTAGAAGCCGTGGAAATTACTATTGTTTCAGCCGTGTAAATGGAAAAATGTTTAAAAACCGTAAGGTGGACGGAATTAAGCTGGATAAAAAGGGCAAGGCAGAAAAGACAGATTTAAATATTGATAAAATTAACACAATGATTACAGCAAGGTTGAAGGTAAATAAGATTTGCAAGGCTACAGACAGCAAGGAAGTAAAGTTGAGAAAATGTTTTGACTGGGTTGCCAAGGCACCTTACAAGAGATACCGTTTCCTTAACAAAATATATAAGCAAAAAGGCTGGGAATCAACGTTTGCCAATGACATCTTTAAAAATGGAGACGGATGTTGTGTTTCGGAAGCAGCAGCATTAGCTTTTCTGGTACATGAAAGCGGATATAAAACAGTTTATGTTGCTCATGACACGGAACATGCATGGATGGAACTTAACGGAAAAGTTTATGATACATTATTTGCCAGAGCAAAGGATTATGAAAAGTACTACGGCTTATCATATAAAAATTATTCATGCTGGGCAGTAGATAAGAGAAAGATATAAAATAGGAGTACGGTATGGTATTTAGTTCAGCGATATTTTTGTTTGTTTTTTTGCCGATAGTGTGTGCATTGTATTTTTGTGCACCGGGCATTAAGACAAAGAATGCACTGTTAATTATAGCCAGCCTGATATTTTACGCATTTGGAGAGCCGGTGTATATTTTACTTATGCTGGCCTCTATTGCTGTAAACTACATGTTCGGAAGGCTTATTGGCGTGTTTTCAAAAAATGAAAACCAGGCGGGCAGAAAGATTTGTCTTATATTAGCTGTAATAGCCAATATAGGAGTTTTGGGAGTGTTTAAATATACCGGATTTATTGTGGAAAATCTTAATCACATAAATGGAATAAATATAAAGAATCCTAATATTGCCCTTCCTATTGGAATTTCTTTTTTCACGTTTCAGGCTTTGTCTTATGTAATTGATGTTTACAGGGAACCTGAATTAGAGCAGAAAAATCTATTTAACCTTGTTTTGTATGTATCATTTTTTCCACAGCTTATTGCGGGCCCTATTATAAGGTACAATGAAATAGCAAAACAGATAAATAGCAGAAAATCAAGTACAGATATGGCAGCTGCAGGCATTCAGCGGTTTATAAGAGGTCTTGCAAAAAAACTAATTATAGCCAATGGTGCAGGTTATATAGCAGATGCCATATTTAAGTTAAACATAGGGGATTATGGCTTTTTTGTGGCGTGGGTAGGAGCTATAAGCTATACTTTACAGATTTATTATGATTTCAGCGGTTATTCTGATATGGCAATTGGAATGGCAAAAATATTTGGATTTGAATTTAGCGAAAACTTTAAACATCCATATTGTTCAAAGAGCATAAAAGAATTTTGGCGCAGATGGCACATATCCCTTTCTACATGGTTTAAGGAGTATGTGTACATTCCATTAGGGGGCAACAGAAAAGGAAAACTTCGCACAGAAATAAATAAGTTAATTGTTTTTGCACTTACAGGTATATGGCATGGTGCTAACTGGACTTTCCTTGTATGGGGAATGATTCATGGTGTGGCAAATGTTTTAGAGGACACTGTAGGAAAGGGCATAAAAATAAAAAACAAAGTCATAAAAAATATATATGTGTGGTTGGTGGCAACAGTAGCTTTTGTTATGTTTAGGGCAGACACGGTGGCTGAAGGCTTTGGAATGATTAAAACAATGTTTACAGGCTTTACATTTGGAATAAATTCTGTAAGCTACATAGCTGAATTATTAAGTCCTTATTACATATTTATTTTGATATTGGCTGTGGTTTTTGCATATCCTGTAAGGGAAAATCTGCTAAGCTATGTAGATGGCAGAAGCGTAAAAGCAAAATACACCATAAATACAGCTGTTTATGCATTTGACATTTTGCTTGTTTTACTATGTGTTATAAATTTAGCAACGGCTACATATAATCCGTTTATTTATTTTAGATTTTAGGTGGTGATTGGAATGCAAAAGAAAATATTCATAATTTTATTTTTTATAATAATTTGTCTTCCGTCAGTAGCCATGTTTTTTTACAAGACGGATTTAAATGCGGAAAAACGTCAGGTTCAGGGTTTCCCGGAATTAAAGAAAGATGGGCATATAAATGGAGATTATTTTTCGGAATTAACGGATTTTTTCGCAGATAATTTTGCCTTCAGGCAGGAATTAATTGAGGCTGACGGTGTCATTAAAAGTAATGTGTTTAAGGAATCTAATAATGACAATGTAATTGTAGGCAAAGACGGCTGGCTGTTTTTCAGTGAAACATTAGATGATTATATTGGAAGAAACACATTGTCAGAGAGAAAAATATATTCCTGTGCAAAGGTACTTTCCCTGATTCAGGAAAACGCCAATAACAATAACAGAAAGTTTTTGTTTATAGCAGCACCGGATAAAAACGCCTTATATCCTGAGTATATGCCTTCGAGATACATAAAGATAAGTGATGTTAACAATTATTCACTGTTAAAGGCTGAAATGGAAAAGTTAGGTGTTAATACTCTTGATTTGCAGCAGATGTTTAAAAATGTAAATAAACGTGTTTATCATAAATTAGACACTCATTGGAATAATGAGGGTGCAGCTATGGCTTGTGGCTGGATTTTGGATGATTTAGGGAAGAGCCATTATGATTACAGCAATGAAAAGTACACTATTAAGAAGAACTTCTCAGGAGATTTATATGGTATGCTTTTCCCAAAGGGAAAGAAAAAGGATGACAATGTGATTTACGAAAAAAAGCATACATATGAATATCTTTCAAAGACAAATAACGTGGAGGATATTTCTCTTGAAACTAAAGAGGATTCTAAAAAAGGGTCTATTGTGATGTACAGGGATTCTTTTGGAAATGCTTTGTTACCCTTTGTGGCAGATGAATATAACCATGGTTATTTTTCAAAGGCTGTGCCATATAATCTAAATCTAGCGGATGATTATAATGCGGATGCAGTTGTTATTGAAATAACTGAGAGACATATTCCGTCACTTATTGAGGAAGTTCCATATATGGCAGCGCCTCTTAGAACTGAAAACTTATCGGTACAGACAACGGATAAGTGCAAGTCTGTTATTGAAATGGTGGACAGTGAAAACCAGTATCTGCCCTTTAAAGGTGCTGTAGACAAAAACTATTTAAGCGATGACGGAAATATATATGTAAGAATGTACAATGATAAAAATTCTTATACTTTTGAGGCATTCCCGGCATCCTATGAAAATGAAAAAGCAGATGGATACCATTTTGGACTTTATATTGACACGGCAGAAATTGCATCAGGAAGTTATGATGTGGAAGTGATTTCTCAAAAGGGAAATGAATATTATACTTCCGGCAGCGGTGTGGAAGTGGAACTTGAGGAATAGATTAAGAAATAATTAATTTCGCAAAAAGATGTTTACAAGAAATAAAATAAATGTATAATGAATGATTGTGGAGGAAATGGAACATGAGAAAAAATATTTTAATGATTGCTACAGTTACAATGATGGCATTTGCAATTACTGCATGTGGCTCAGATAGCAAAGATAATGAAACAACAAAAGCAGAAACAACAGTACAGGTAACAACTGAAGAAGCAACAACAGTGGAGGAGACTACGGCAGAGGAAACAACAGAGGCTCCTACAAAGAAAGTTGTAAAAAAGAAGAAAGTTAAGAAAAATACGGAAACACAGGCACCAAAAGCACTTAGTCCGGAAGAAGCTAAGGCTACAGCTAAAAGTTATGTTGGAAAAACAATAGACCAGCTTGTTGCTGCAATAGGTCAGTACAACAGTATGGACAAATCAAAGAGCTGCTTAGTTGACGGAGAATATGATGGAATGTTTTATTATGATGGATTTACCGTTTCAGCATCTACAGAAAATGGTGTTTGGGTAATTTCCAGCGTAGATTAATGATATAATCCGGTTGATTATAAGGAAACTATGGTTTTTTATTGAAAAAACTAAAAAAATCAACAAAAATTAATTGACAGTAAAAAATACTTATTATATAATAAGTTCTATTGTGACGTGTTATGCACGTTTGTTTTATGTCTTAGCCAAAGCCCCGGTATGGATATAGAACGTTTTATAAAAGAAATATTAAAAGATAAGCAAAATTTCAGGAGGTAAACCAATGAAAACATATATGGCTAGTCCAGCAGATATTGAAAGAAAATGGTATGTAGTTGATGCTACAGGATATACATTAGGACGTTTGTCATCAGAAGTTGCTAAAATCTTAAGAGGAAAGAACAAACCACAGTTCACACCTCATATTGATACAGGTGACTATGTAATTATTACAAACGCTGACAAGATTAAGGTTACAGGAAAGAAGTTAGACCAGAAGGTTTATTATCATCATTCAGACTACGTTGGTGGTATGAAGGAAGTTACACTTAAGGAAAAACTTGCTAAGAAACCTGAAAGTGTTATTGAACTCGCAGTTAAAGGCATGCTTCCAAAGGGACCTTTAGGAAGAAGCATGATGAAGAAACTTTTTGTTTATGCTGGTGCTGAGCATCCACATGCAGCTCAGAAACCGGAAGAATTAACATTTTAGTTAACTGAGAGGAGGAAATGATAATGGCTATAGAAAAGTATTATGGAACAGGTAGAAGAAAAAGCAGTATCGCTAGAGTATACATTATGCCTGGTAAAGGAAATGTAACAATCAACAAGAGAGACATTGATGATTACTTTGGTCTTGAGACATTAAAGGTAATCGTGCGTCAGCCATTAGCAGCTATTGATGCAGCTGATAAGTTTGATGTTGTTGTAAATGTACATGGTGGTGGATATACAGGACAGGCTGGTGCCATCAGACATGGTATCGCCAGAGCATTAGTTCAGGCAGACGCTGAAAACAGACCAGTATTAAAGAAAGCCGGATTCTTAACAAGAGATTCAAGAATGAAGGAAAGAAAGAAATACGGTCTCAAAGCAGCCAGAAGAGCACCACAGTTTTCAAAGAGATAATGATTGCTTGCGAATCGCAATGCAAATGGAAAGCCCTGAAGAATTTATTCTTCAAGGGCTTTTTCTTTGCATTGTGATTCATTAGAATCTAAGAATGACCGAGAAGAAGTGAGCGAAGCGAACGGATTCGAGGCTCATTATTAGATTCGCAAGCAATATTGGGGGATGTCCATAATTCCATAGGAATCTGAAATGGGCGAGATGGAACGAAGTGTAATCGAGCTTATTTCAGAGTTACGCAGATGTTTTGGGGCTTCAAGGGCTTTTTCTTTGCATTGTGATTCTTAGATTCGCAAGCAATATTTTTGCATATTCATAATTCCATAGGAATCTGAAAAAAAGTTTATTTCACCTCAGAAATTCGGATCGAAGGTGTTTTTTTATATAAATTATGATAAAATATATTGTAATAGTTGAAGATTAAATGTAATTAATAAGTTACTTTCATATTAATTAGAATGGAGGGATGTTTATATGACAACTGTAAGCACTAAAAGTGGTAGAATTATAAAAGTTGTATCGAGAGAAGAAGAGAAAAGTACATTGACAGAATCAGATAATGAAATGGATGAAAGAGCGGTTGAGGCTGTTAAGGCAGCAATAAATAAAGCAAAAATTTGTAAAAAACCTATAGCGGGTTACGATAAAGAAAAGAAGCGGGCTTATGTTGAGTATGCAAATGGAGAAAGAAAGTATGCAAAATAGAAAACCGATGATTCTTGTATTAGCGGGACCAAATGGCTCGGGAAAAAGTACAATAACAACTTTTTTCGATAAAGTTGGTAAATATACTAATGCCGATGATGTTGTTGCAACTACAGGAATGGATAATATGAAAGCAGCTCTTATGGTTGATAGGATGAGGTATGAATCGATTGACAAGAAAGAAGATTTTACATTTGAAACAGTCTTGTCATCTGAATATAAGTTAAACATTTTAAGAAAAGCGAAAGAAGACGGATATTTTATAAAATGCGTATTCGTATTAACAGTTGATCCACAAATTAATATTGTCAGAATAGAAGCCCGGGTAGCAGCAGGTGGACATAATGTTGATAGCAGTAAAGTTATTGAAAGATATTATAAATCAATTAATAATATAAAAGAATTACTTAATATATGCGATATTATGCATGTTTATGATAATACTGAAACCCCAAGAAGAATTATTCGTAAACATAAAGAAGAATTATCAATATATCCGAATGAGTATTGGAGTGAGCAGGATATATTAGGATTGATGGAATAATGTTGCTGTTATAAACATTAGGCTGATGCGTAGTTATGGGAACGTGTGGAAAGCCATCAGCATATAACACTATGCAACATTGCCGAACATAAAACACATATTTATGGGTTTTTCTTGTTCTACAAATGCTCCCAAAAGGATAATGATTGCTTGCAAATTGCAGGTGGTATTTTTGTATATTCATAATTCCATAGAAATCTGAAATGGGCGAGATGAAACGAAGTGTAATCAAACTTATTTCAGAGTTACGCATGTAAAATTTTATAATATAAAATTTAGTACTTTTATTTGTGTAATTCCTATGATAGGATCAAGATCCAAAATCGAAGGAGGTTATACAAAATGACATTAGCAGAAAAGATATTTAATTGTTTTAAGAATTGTGAAAGTTTTTCATTACAAGAAGCTTATCAGCAAAATGCTGATAAGCCGCAGGAAACCGTTAGAGCACGTATTTATGAAAAAATAGGTGTTAAGTTTGAAAGGGTGTCAAAGGGTGTATATTGTACTATTGACAATAAAGATGAACAGTGTGTGCTAATAGAAGGTAATGGTAGAGATTTATCTATGTTAAAGGATGGAAGCATTGATTGTATATTCACAGATCATCCTTGGCTAGATGTAAAATCAAATAAAGGTGGAACAAGAAATTTTGCATTATACGATTGTTTTAGATACACATTAGAAGATTTTAAAGAAAAGGCCAGAGTATTAAAAGATGGATGCTTTCTTGTTGAAGTATTACCGGCGGAGAACGAAAATAATTACGAATATCTATATCAAATAAAGAAATATGCTAAAGAAGCCGGATTTGTTTATTATTCTAAAGTATCTTGGAAAAAGGGGACATTTGTAAGCAATACCGGAAGAAAAGCAAAGAATACGCAAGACATAATGATTTTTTCCAAAGGGAAAGCCAGGAGTATGCGATATGATAAAAAAAAGTCCGATATAACAGGTAAAAAGCATTATATGAGTGGATGTAATGGAATGCTACCTACTATGTTTGATGTACAGCCGGTAGCCAGAAAAAATAAAATACATCAGAGTGAATTGCCGGTAGAACTTTGTGAACAAATATTGGAATATGTTACTTATGAAGGTGAGATAGTATTAGATTCATTTGCAGGTAGCGGAGCTGTAGGAGTAGCTGCTTTGAATAAAAAAAGAAGCTGTATACTTGTAGAAATATTGAAAGAAAATATACAAAAAATAAGAGAACGTTTTAATAGCGTATTATATCAAACAGTATTGGAGTGATAGTTTTGAATTTACAAATGGATAGAAGAAAAGCAGAAAATTATTCAAGTAATGCGCAAAAAATAAGAGTTATGACAGAAAATTGGGTAGATAAAAATATGTTTTGTCCTTACTGTGGTAATCCATATGTATCTCATTTTGAAAACAATAGACCTGTGGCTGATTTCTTTTGCCCTTCATGTATGGAAGAATATGAGTTAAAAAGCAAAGGTACATCTATTAGCAATAAGGTAAATGATGGAGCATATAATACAATGATTGAAAGGATTACATCAGTCAATAATCCTAATTTCTTCTTCATGCATTATAACAAAACCAATCTTCAGATTGAAAATTTTGTTATGGTACCAAAATATTTTTTTTCGCCAGACATAATAGAAAAGAGAAAGCCATTGTCAGATACAGCAAGACGGGCAGGCTGGACAGGATGTAATATTTTATTGGGAAGAATCCCGGAAGAAGGAAGAATTTATATTGTACAAAATGAGAAGGAAGTATCTATTGAAAAGATAATCGAAAAAGTACATAAAACAGAATTTTTACGTGGTAGTAAGTTGGATGCAAGGGGATGGACTTTGGATGTGCTAAATTGTGTTAACATGATTGAAAATAAAAATTTTACTTTGGAACAGATGTATAGATTTGAAGAGTTTCTTGCGGGAAAACATCCGGATAACCATCATATAAAAGAAAAAATAAGACAGCAATTACAAATGTTAAGGGATAATGGAATTATAGAGTTTATAGGAAGAGGACGATACAAAAAAATTGGTTGACTTTTGGGGCTAATGCTGGCATAAACACAAAAAGGGGATATTGATAGGCGGTTAGCCCGGTATGTGGACGGATTAGGATAACCGCCTACCGAATAGGGTAGCATTTATATTATGATGACAACAAAAGGATGTAGGCACAATATATTTAAAGTATGACGTTGTAAGTAACGAAAATGCTTATAATTTTATTTCACAATCAGGAGGCAAAATTATGTTTAATATCATAAAAGAGGTTATTGTAAAATGGGATCCCATTCATTTGATGGGATTTGCACCCCAAGATGAGTATGATTACGAATGTCAATTAATATTGGACAGATTTGTAAAAGGTCAGGAAATATTAGGGGAAATAATATATGAAGTGTTTCGCGAAAGTTTTGGTGAAGAGTTTAGAATTGATATATCAAAATGTATGGAAATAGCTGAAGAAATGGAAGGGAGAATAGGCAAACAATGCAGGAATTACTAAAGAAAAAACTAAAAGAGGAAAATTACATCACCAGATTACCGGTTTATTTTATAGGATTGTTTATTATGACATTAGGAATTTCAATGTCAGTGAAATCTGATTTTGGAGTTTCGCCGGTCAGCTCAATACCTTATACCATAACATGTATTACTGGAATGGAAATGGGAAAAGCAACAATACTTTTTCATGTAGGACTGGTGGTTCTTCAAATAATAATTTTAAGAAAAGATTTTAAAATAAAAAATTTATTGCAGGTATTTGTGGGAATTGTATTTGGATACTTTACAACATTTTCTAATTACCTGTTTTCATTTTTACCGGATGTTGATAATATGATTATCAGGATAGCATTAATGCTTGGCAGCGCGGTATTCATTGCCGTGGAAATATTCTTTTATTTGCTGGCAGATATTGTACCCTTAGCAGGGGAAGGTGCTATGCAGGCAATAACTGAAAACTCCAATATTGCTTTTAACAAAGTTAAAATAGGATTTGATGTATCTATGGTTTCGGTATCTCTTATATCCTGTATAGTTGTGCTAAAGGCGTTTGGGTCAGTTGGCATGGGAACTGTTGTGGCAGCAGTCTTAGTTGGAACGGTATTAGGGGCTGTTACTAAAGCATTTGGAGCAAAGAGAGATTATTTATTAGTAGCAGAAAGAAGATAAAAACTATGAACAAGATACTTATTGTAGATGATGAAAGAGAAATTGCTGATTTAGTTGAAATTTATTTAGAAAATGACGGATATCAGGTTTACAAGTTTTATAATGGAGAAGATGCCCTTAACTGTATACTTAATAATGACATAGATTTGGCAATTTTAGACGTTATGCTTCCTGATATTGACGGATTCTCACTTTGCAGAAAAATAAGAGAAAAGTTTTACTTTCCTATCATTATGCTAACGGCAAAGGTAGAAGATATGGATAAAATAACGGGACTTACAATTGGAGCAGACGATTACATCACAAAGCCTTTCAATCCATTAGAACTTTTGGCGAGGGTTAAAACTCAGCTTAGAAGGTATACCAGATATAATGGGTTGGAAAATCAGGAGGATAATCAATATGATATTAGGGGACTTCATATCAATAAAGAAAATCATAGCTGTTATTTAAATAAAAAAGAAATATTTCTCACTCCCATTGAATTTGATATATTGTGGTATTTGTGCGAAAACAAAGGCAAAGTAGTGTCTTCAGAGGAACTGTTTGAAGCTGTATGGAAGGAAAAATACATGGACAGCAACAACACAGTAATGACTCATATTGCGAGAATCAGGGAAAAGATGAAAGAGCCGGCAAGAAATCCTAAATATATAAAAACCGTTTGGGGTGTGGGCTACATAGTTGAGGAATAAATAAATGAAAAGTAAAATAACAGGGAGATTCATAAGAAAATACATAGTAACAGGTGCGGTTTTTACTCTTTTAGTTATTGGGTTGGCTGTGGGAGCTGTTATATTATGTCATACCAGAATATGGTATGGAGATGACCCTACCTATATATTTCTAAAAATGATAGACCAAAACAAGTGGCAGATAGGCATTGGTTTTGTGGGCATTGGATGGATTATTATAGCATGTTTTTTTATGGTGAAATGGATTGGATATATTGGTGAAATTGCTTTGGCTTCAGAGAAACTTGCCGATTTGTCAGAGGATACAATTATACTTCATGACGATTTGAAGGAAATTCAGGATCAGTTAAATGAATTAAGAAAAAAAGCAATTAAAAATGCCAGGGTTGCAAAAGAGGCGGAGCAAAGAAAGAATGATTTAATAGTATATTTAGCCCATGATTTAAAAACCCCCCTTACAAGTGTTATAGGCTACCTTACCCTGCTGAGTGAGGAACCGGACATACCGGCAAAAACACGGGCAAAATATGTGGGAATTACTTTAAGGAAGGCAGAACGCTTAGAGGAACTAATTAATGAATTTTTTGATATTACAAGATTTAACCTTAGCAAAATTGAAATTGATTTGGAGAAAACCAATTTAAGCAGAATGATTGAGCAGGTGTGCAATGAATTTATCCCGGTTCTTATGCAAAAAGGTCTTACATGGAATCTGGCAATTACTCCTGACATTTTTATTATGTGTGACACTGACAAAATCCTAAGGGTATTTGATAATCTTATAAGAAATGCCATAAATTACAGTTATAATGATACGGAAATAAAATGTAGTCTTACATTAGAAGACAATGTTGTATATTTCAAAATAAAAAACAAGGGAAAGACTATTGCACCTGAAAAATTAAAGCGTATTTTTGAACAGTTTTTCAGGCTGGATTCCTCCCGTGGGACAGCTACCGGCGGCGCAGGGTTAGGACTTGCCATAGCAAAAGAAATAGTGGAACTTCACGGCGGAACAATTACAGCAGAAAGTAGGGATGAAAGCATTGCCTTTCAGGTGGCACTTCCATTAAGTGAGCCTTAAGAATTTCGTAAGAAATATGCAAGTGTTTTGAAACAATGGTTATACAAATAATTAAAACATAAAAATCTCCTATAAGTTAAACTTTTAATGAAAACAAAGTATAACTTGTAGGAGGTTTTTTACATATGAAAAGGAGAAGAAGGAGAAAAATAAGAGTTGTAAGGGTGACAATTTTTGTAGTAGCTATACTTATTGTAATATTTGTAGGAAGTAAAGGGGCAGGTTTTCTCATAAACCTAAAGCAAACAGACACAGAAGAGGTTACGGCAAAATATAAAGCAGAAACTCCCGTAAAAAGAGATTATAATGAAGCAGAGAAAAAATTAGCCGGGCTATCTGAAAAATATCCGGAATTTAAGCCAATATATAATAACAGAAATGAGTATCCGCAGGAAATAATAAAATCTCTTTGCAATACGCCTGAAATGATTGAATTTGTTAAGGGATACTTAGATTCAGGTAATAAGGCAAAGGGAGGTCTTACAAAGAAAGAAAAACAGGCGAAAATACCATTACTGATTCAGTGGGATAAAAGATGGGGGTACGCACCTTATGGAGAATCAGATATAGGAATGGCAGGGTGTGCACCAACGTGTTTATCCATGGTAATTGTAGGATTAACTCATGATGACAGTGCGACACCATATGAGGTAGCAAAGTACGCACAGGATAATGGGTACTATGTGGAAAATACGGGAACATCCTGGGGTCTTATGACGGAGGGGACAGCAGATTTTGGCGTAGATGGCAGGGAAATATCTCTTGACAGAGAAACGGTTATGTCTAATTTGCAGCAGGGAAATCCCATTATTTGCAGTGTAAGACCGGGAGATTTTACAACGGAGGGACATTTTATTGTACTTACTTCTGCTCAAAATAATAAGGTAAAAGTAAATGACCCTAACAGCAGATCAAGGAGCCGGTTATGGGATTACGACAAAATTGAAGGACAGATAAAAAATCTGTGGGCTTTTAGTTTAAAATCTTAAATAAAAATTTTCTAATACAAATTTTATTGATTTTATCAATTAAATATGTATAATACTAAGGTAGGGAACCTGGACTGGATATGTACGGTATGGTTCTTTACTATTGTTGATATAATATTCTGCATGGCAGATATTAATTATATCACAAAATAAGAAGAAAAGAGGTTTTAAGGCAACATGGCAGAGATTAATTTAAGCAAGTATGGTATTACAGGTACCACAGAAATCGTGTACAACCCTTCTTATGAATTATTATTCGAAGAAGAAACAAAGCCGGAACTTGAAGGCTACGAAAAAGGAAAGGAAAGTGAACTTGGTGCAGTTAACGTTATGACTGGTATTTACACAGGACGTTCACCTAAAGACAAATTTATCGTAGAAGATGAGAATTCAAAGGACACTGTATGGTGGACAACTGATGAATACAAGAATGACAATCATCCGGCTAGCAAGGAAGCTTGGGAAACAGTAAAGGATATTGCAATTAAAGAACTTTCAAATAAGAAGCTTTATGTTGTAGATGCTTTCTGTGGAGCAAACAAAGATACACGTATGGCAATTCGTTTTATCGTAGAAGTTGCTTGGCAGGCTCATTTCGTAACAAATATGTTCATTAAGCCAACAGCTGAAGAACTTAAGGACTTTGAACCTGATTTCGTTGTTTACAACGCATCAAAGGCAAAAGTTGAAAATTATAAAGAATTAGGACTTAACTCAGAAACAGCTGTAATGTTCAACATTACAAGCCGTGAGCAGGTTATTGTTAATACATGGTACGGTGGAGAAATGAAGAAAGGTATGTTCTCAATGATGAACTACTATCTTCCACTTAAGGGAATTGCTTCAATGCATTGTTCAGCTAACACAGACTTGAATGGTGAAAACACAGCAATCTTCTTTGGACTTTCAGGAACAGGTAAGACAACACTTTCAACAGATCCTAAGCGTCTCCTTATTGGTGATGATGAACATGGTTGGGATGACAATGGTGTATTCAACTTTGAAGGTGGATGCTACGCTAAGGTTATCGACTTAGATAAGGATTCAGAACCTGACATTTATAATGCAATCAGACGTGATGCACTTCTTGAAAATGTAACACTTGATGAAAATGGAAAGATTGATTTTGCAGATAAGAGCGTAACAGAAAATACACGTGTATCTTATCCAATTAATCATATTGAAAATATTGTACGTCCTATTTCATCAGCACCTGCAGCAAAGAACGTAATTTTCTTACTTGATGAAAATGGAAAGATTGATTTTGCAGATAAGAGTGTAACAGAGAATACACGTGTATCTTACCCAATCAATCATATTGAGAATATAGTAAGACCAATTTCTTCAGCTCCAGCAGCTAAGAATGTAATCTTCCTTTCAGCAGATGCTTTCGGAGTACTTCCTCCTGTATCAGTTCTTACACCTGAGCAGACACAGTACTACTTCTTATCAGGATTTACAGCAAAACTTGCAGGTACAGAACGTGGAATTACAGAACCTACACCTACATTCTCAGCATGTTTCGGACAGGCTTTCTTAGAGCTTCATCCTACAAAGTACGCTGAAGAATTAGTTAAGAAGATGGAAAAGAGTGGCGCTAAGGCATACTTAGTAAACACAGGATGGAACGGAACAGGAAAGAGAATCTCAATTAAAGATACAAGAGGAATTATCGATGCTATCTTAAATGGTGATATTTTAGATGCACCTACAAAGAAGATTCCTTACTTCAACTTTGAAGTTCCAACAGAACTTCCTGGAGTTGACCCTGCAATTCTTGATCCAAGAGATACTTATGCTGATGTTTCAGAATGGGAAGCTAAGGCTAAGGACTTAGCTGAAAGATTCAACAAGAACTTCGCTAAGTACGAAGGAAATGAAGTTGGTAAGGCTTTAGTTTCAGCAGGACCACAGATTTAATAAGAAATTATTGATATAAAAAGACAACCACGTTTGGGATTATCCATAAACGTGGTTGTTTTTGTGTATTTAAGACTATTTATAATGTTGCCGTATAAAAATTAGATAATTACATGTTTTCACAAATGAAATCCGTTATTTTCCTTACAGATGTACTCATTGCTATGTTTTTGTTGGTTACTAAACATATTTCACGTTCAGGTAAAGGTTTTTCTAATTCAATAGGAAAAACTTTGCCGGCAGCAATAACCTCTTCTGCTAATTCCTTAGGATAAAAACCTATGCCCAGGTTGTGGATTACCATAGGAAGAATCTGATCTGTGGTGGCAACCTCCATGTCAGGGTTAAAGGGAATATTATTACTTATATAGTATTTGTTATATAACTTATGAGTTCCGGTTCCTTCTGATAATGTAATAAGAGGAATTTCTGTTAAATCCTTTAGGTACTGTTTGTGAGCTGTAAGATATTTATATTTTGGGCCACAAATCAATATTTCCTCATATGTGGTAAGGGAAAACTGATTCATGGTCTTTTTTAACTTAAAGGGTGTTGTAACAACAGCAAAATCTATTAAATTAGCTTCTAATGAACGAATGGCATCAGGAGAAGAGTAGTTAAGTATACGGATACGCACATTAGGATATTCCTTGCGAAAAAATTCCAACTTGCTTAACAGTAAAAGCCTTAAGGCGTTTTCACTGGCACCAATGGTAATAATACCGTTTTCCAAGGTTCTATCCTGACGCAATTCTTCTTCGGCTAAAGAAAGCTGCTTGTATGCAATGGCAACATGCTTATATAATTTTTCGCCTTCAGGGGTAAGAACAATGCCACGGTTAGAACGGAGAAATAATGTACATTCTAATTCCTGCTCTAAATTGTTCATGCATCTTGTAATATTAGGCTGGTTATTGTGAAGAATATCAGCAGCCTTTGTAAAACTTTTATATTTTGCCACAAAATAAAATATTCTGTAATAGTCATATGTAATCAAATTTTTGCCCTCCTAAAACACAAAAATATAGTTAATAAACAGTTAACATTGTGCTTATATTGTAATATTTGTGAAAAAAATGTCAATGTTTTCGTGAAAAATAGCTTTTTAGACACGAGCATAAAAAATAATATAGTAAAAATTGCCATAAAAATGTGACAATTGTACAAAAAACTCGTCAATATAACTTAATTCAAAATTATAATACAAAAATAATATAATGAATATATCAAATATGTATTTTACATATTACAAAACTTGGAAGTATAATACAAACATCGAAGAAAATACATTAATAATTGTCTTAGAAAGGGGTGAAACTGTTGAATGACATCGTGGACAGATTGTTAGAAGAATTAAACTGCGATACAGTTTTTGAAATTCCAATCTTTGGCGGGATTCCAATTTATGAATCGGTTGTGGTAACCTGGATTATAATGGCTGTAGTATTTCTTTTATGTATTATTTTTGTAAGAAATCTTAAGGTTGAAAATCCTGGTAAAAAACAATTGGTTCTGGAGACAGCAGTTCAGGGACTGTATAATTTCTTCAAGGACACAATAGGGGAGCATGGAACTGCATACATACCATATCTTATGGCAGTTGCACTTTACATAGGTATTGCAAACCTGATTGGTCTGTTAGGTTTTAAACCACCAACAAAGGATATGAATGTTACGGTAGCTTTAGCAGTTATGAGCATCGTGTTAATTGAAGTATCCGGAATAAGACAAAAGGGTACTAAGGGCTGGCTGAAAAGTTTTGCAGAGCCTATGCCAATTGTATTACCAATAAACGTTTTAGAGATTTTCATTAAACCGTTGTCATTGTGTATGCGATTGTTTGGTAACGTACTTGGATCTTTTGTAATTATGGAATTGATAAAAATTATAATTCCTCCGGTTTTACCGGCAGTATTCAGTTGTTATTTTGATATTTTTGACGGATTAATACAGGCATATGTATTTGTATTTCTAACCGCATTGTTTATTAAAGAAGCCACTGAATAAATAATAAAAAATATAGATAAGAAAGAAAAGGAGAAATCAATATGTCAACATCATTATTAGTAGCAATAGGAGCAGGAGTAGCAGTATTAACAGGTATTGGAGCAGGTATTGGAATCGGTAAGGCAACAGCATCAGCATGTGACGCAATTGCAAGACAGCCGGAAGCAGAAGGAAAAATCAGTAAGTCACTTCTTTTAGGATGTGCACTTGCAGAAGCAACAGCTATTTATGGTTTCGTAATTGCATTGTTAATAATCCTTCTTTTAAAATAATAAAGCAGAAAGGCAGGAAAGCATATGCTTAGTTTAAATGCATGGAACATTATATGGATAGTTGTCAATCTGTTAGTTTTGTACCTTATATTTAAAAAATTCCTTTTTCAGCCTGTGTTAAATGTAATTAAAGCAAGAGAAGATTTAATTAATGAACAGTTAGAGAATGCTAAAAAAACTAACGAAGATGCATTGGAGAAGAAAAAGAACTATGAGGAACAGTTAAGTCTTGCAAAGGGTGAAGCAGATAAGATTATCATGGAGGCAAGAGAACGTGCTGAAAGTGAAAAGGTTAAAACTATGGAAAAAACCAGAAAAGAAGCACAAACCATGATGGATAGGGCAAAAGCCGATATTGCAAGAGAGGAAGAAAGTGCCAGAAGGGCAGCTCAGGCTGATATTGCCAGACTTGCTATGGTAGCAGCAGAAAAAATTATAAAATCAGGTGATGAGAGTGACAAGAGAATCAGTAAATAATGCAAAGGTATTATACCGTTTATCTTTTGACAGAAGTGAAGTAGAAAGAGCACAGGAGATTTACTTTTTGAGTTCTAAGTTACAGCAGGTTATGAATAACCCAACCATACCTTATGAAAAAAAGGCGGATATACTGGAAAAGATTTTTTCTAAGGCTGGTATTTCAGAGAAACTTGTAAAGTTTTTTCAGGTTATGTGTAAGCATAATGAAAGCTGTGAAATGAAAGATATTTTTAAAGAGTATTATCGATATAGCGATAAAATGAAAAAAATAATAAGAGCACAATTCTTTTGTACTTCATCAGTTACTGCAAAGAAAGAGGAGAAGGCAAAAGAATTACTTTCAGAGAAGTATAGCGGCTACACCATAGATTGGAAAAAAACAGTTGATGATACTTTGCTTGGCGGTTACATAGTAAAAGTTGGAAATATAGAATATGACAAAAGCTATAGAAACCGTTTAAGACAGCTGGAAGAAAAATTAACCGGGAGGTGAAATAAGTGAGTGCGATTAGTGCAACAGATATAATCTCTATTATACAAAGTGAAATCGAAGGTTTTGATTTCAACGAAAATGGCGAAAAAGAAACAGGAACCGTTATATGGGTAGGCGATGGTATTGCAACCATATATGGAATCGAACATGCCATGTATGGTGAGATTGTTGTTTTTGATAATGGAGTAAAAGGAATGGTTCAGGATATCCGTCAAAATGAAATCGGATGCATTTTGTTTGGACGTGATACGGGAATCAAAGAAGGAACTAAGGTAGTAAGAACAAAGAAAAAAGCCGGAGTTCCGGCAGGAAAAGGTTTTATAGGCAGAGTTGTAAATGCATTGGGAGAACCTATTGACGGAAAAGGAAACATAGAAGAAGAGGCATACATGCCGGTGGAAAATGAAGCTCCCGGCATTGTAGAGCGTAAATCAGTAGATACACCAATGGAAACAGGAATTTTGTCCATTGACTCAATGTTCCCTATTGGACGTGGTCAGAGAGAGTTGATTATCGGTGACAGACAGACAGGAAAAACATCCATTGCCACAGATACCATAATCAATCAGAAGGGCAAGGATGTTATATGTATATATGTTGCCATTGGACAAAAGGCATCAACTGTAGCAAAGATAGTTTCAACGTTAGAAACTCATGGGGCAATGGATTATTCCATAGTAATGTCATCTACAGCCAGTGATGCAGCATCATTACAGTACATAGCACCATATGCAGGTACAGCCATGGCAGAGTATTTTATGCATCAGGGAAAAGACGTACTTATTGTATACGATGATTTATCAAAGCATGCGGTAGCATACAGAGCCATATCATTATTGTTAGAGCGTTCACCGGGACGTGAGGCATATCCGGGAGATGTATTCTACCTTCATTCAAGATTGTTGGAGCGTTCAAGTAAGTTAAGTGATGAATTAGGTGGCGGTTCCATAACAGCCCTTCCTATTATTGAAACTCAGGCAGGAGATGTGTCAGCATATATTCCTACAAACGTTATTTCAATTACTGATGGTCAGATATTCCTTGAAAGCAACTTATTCTTCTCAGGTATGAGACCGGCAGTAAACGTTGGTCTTTCCGTATCCCGTGTAGGTGGTGCGGCACAGACTAAGGCAATGAAGAAAGCAGCAGGAAGCGTAAGAATTGATTTGGCACAGTATAGGGAAATGGAAGTGTTTACCCAGTTTTCATCAGATTTGGACGAAACTACAAAGAAACAGCTTAATCACGGAAAAGCTCTTATGGAATTATTGAAGCAGAAGCTGTGTAAGCCTTATTCATTACATGAAAAGGTTCTTATACTGCATATGGCAAATAATGGAGTTTTTGATGATATTCCAACTGATGAAGTTAAGTCATATTGCGGAGAAGTATTAAATTATATTGATTTGAAGCATCCGGAAATTTCAGAGGAAATAGAGACCAAAAAAGATTTATCAGATGAATTGTCAAAGGCAATATTAGCAGCAGCTGATGAATATAAGGCTACTAAGTAATTGATGGATTTTTGAAGTAAGAGAGGTCAGAAATGGCAAACACAAAGGAAATTCAGGAGAGAATGGCGAGTATCAATGATACACTTAAAATAACAAATGCAATGTATATGATTTCCTCGTCAAAGTTAAAAAAATCAAAGAAAATGCTGGAAGATACGGAACCTTATTTTTACGCGTTACAGTCTCAGATGGGGCGAATTTTAAGACATGTTCCGGATATGGAAAGCATATTTTTCAGAACAAGTGAAAAAAGTCCTGAAGAAAAGAGAGCCGGGTACATTGTTATTACGGCGGATAAAGGACTTGCAGGTTCATACAATCATAACATATTAAAAATTGCAGAAGAACATCTGAAAAGTCAGAAGAAGCACAAGCTTTTTGTACTGGGAGAGGTAGGAAGGCATTATTTTGAAAAAAGAGGATGCCATATTGATAAGCAGTTTCATTACACAGTTCAGAATCCTACCTTAAACAGGGCAAGAAACATTACGGAGGAATTACTTCTTTCATATGTAAAGGGTGAACTTGATGAAATATATATTATATATACAAAGATGGTTAGTCCCATAAAGGAAGAGGCGGAGCTTTTACAGTTACTTCCTCTTAAAAAAGCAGACTTTCAGGTTCAGATTCCGGCAGGAATACCTATAGAGCAGGTATCCTTCAGACCATCGCCGGAGGAGGTTATGAACAGAATTGTTCCAAGATATATTGAAGGTTTTGTATATGGTGCTTTAGTTGAAAGTTATTCCTGCGAACAAAATGCAAGAATGATGGCTATGGAAGCTGCAACTAAAAGTGCTAAAGATATGTTGCATGAATTAAGTATTTTATACAATCGTGCAAGACAGGCTGCCATTACTCAGGAAATTACCGAGGTAATAGCAGGTGCAAAGTCTCAGAAAAAGAAAAAGTAGCATAATACATAGAATTTATCTACAGTTAAGATTCATAAAATGGAGGAACATTTTATATGGAAACAGGAAAAATAGTACAGGTTTTAGGTCCTGTTGTGGATGTTGTCTTTGAAAACGGAAAGCTTCCGGCAATTAAAGATGCATTAGAAGTACAAAACGGTGACAAAAAATGTGTTATGGAAGTGGCACAGCATATAGGAAATGATGTTGTACGTTGTGTAATGTTAGCGTCAAGTGAGGGACTTTCAAGAGACATGGAAGTAGTGGCAACGGGAAGTGGTATAAAGACACCTGTTGGTGAAAAAACATTAGGTCGTCTCTTTAACGTATTAGGAGAGGCAATAGATGGTGGCGAGCAGCCTGACAGTGAAGAAAAATGGGTAATTCACAGAGAAGCACCTAGCTTTGAAGAACAAAATCCTGCACAGGAAATATTAGAGACAGGAATTAAGGTTATTGATTTGTTAGCACCATATGCAAAAGGTGGTAAAATCGGTTTGTTCGGTGGTGCCGGTGTTGGTAAGACAGTGCTTATTCAGGAACTTATCAGCAACGTAGCAACTGAGCATGGCGGATATTCCATATTCACAGGTGTTGGAGAAAGATCCCGTGAAGGTAATGATTTGTGGACAGAAATGAAAGAGTCAGGGGTTCTGGAAAAAACAGCCTTAGTGTTCGGACAGATGAACGAGCCACCTGGAGCACGTATGCGTGTTGCTGAAACAGGACTTACAATGGCAGAATATTTTAGAGATGTGGAACATCAGAATGTATTATTGTTTATAGATAATATTTTCAGATTTACCCAGGCGGGTTCAGAGGTATCAGCCCTTTTAGGACGTATGCCGTCAGCGGTAGGTTATCAGCCAACCCTTGCCAATGAAATGGGTGAACTTCAGGAAAGAATTGCCTCTACAAAGAATGGTTCAATTACATCAGTACAGGCAGTATATGTGCCGGCTGATGACTTAACTGACCCGGCACCTGCTACAACATTTGCCCATTTGGATGCTACAACAGTTTTATCAAGAAAGATTGTTGAACAGGGTATTTACCCGGCAGTTGATCCCTTGGAGTCTACATCACGTATATTAGAGGAAGATATTGTTGGAAAAGAACATTATGATGTAGCACGTAAGGTTCAGGAAATTCTTCAGAAATACAAGGAATTACAGGATATTATCGCAATTCTTGGTATGGAAGAGTTATCAGAAGATGATAAAATGCTTGTATATAGAGCAAGAAAAATCCAGAAGTTTTTGTCACAGCCATTCCATGTGGCAGAAAACTTTACAGGGGTTAAAGGTGTATATGTTCCTCTTAGCGAGACAATAAAGGGCTTTAAGGCTATAATTGACGGCGAGATGGATGAATATCCTGAGAATGCATTCTTTAACGTAGGAACTATTGAAGATGTAAAGAAAAAAGCTGAAAGTATGGCTGAATAATGTTACAAAATTGGCTTTTGATACTCACATCATAATACATTGTTTTCAAATGAAAACGGAATGGGGTAACATATGGCAACAAATACATTTAATTTAAATATAATTGCCGCAAACAGAGTGTTCTTTTCGGGAAAATGCTCATCGGTTATTGTGCCGGCACATGACGGTCAGGAAGAAATTATGGCACACCATGAAAATATGGTAAGTGCCGTGGAAAATGGAGTCTTGAAGTTCAAAAAAGACGGAGAAAAAGACTACGAAACAGTTGTAGTTGGTGCAGGCTTTGTTGAAACCATAAATAACCGAGTTACGGTTTTGGTGGAAACTGCAGAGAGGCCGGAAGAAATCGATAAGGTAAGGGCTGAGGAAGCAAAAGAAAGAGCTCAGGAGCAATTGAGACAGAAGCAGAGTATCCAGGAGTATTACCACTCCAGAGCATCTCTTGCAAGAGCAATGACAAGACTTAAGGCTACAAGCGGTAAATAATTTACGAATGAAATGATATAAAGAATTAATTTAGCAGTTGGAGTGTTAATGGTGAAATATCCATTAAATACCACAACTGCTTTTTTTATAAAAGTTGAAAATAACGTGGGAACACATTGAAAAAAGAAACAATTATAAAATTAGAAGCCTTTAATAAGAAAAAACAACATTATATAATTTAAGTATATTATTATCATAAGAGAGGAGAGTTGTTATGAAGAATAGAATATTGGCTTATATAGTAATTATTGCCACGGTTTTTCAGATGTTTTCAGGGATATCCCATGACTTTAAAAGTATGAATGTAATGGCGGATGAAAATGAATTATCACAACCGAAAATGGTTGATGGTACATATCAGATTTCAAGTGCAAAGGAATTAATGTGGGCAAAAGAAAATCCCGGTAAGGACTATATACTTACTAGTGACATTGATTTATCAGGATATGAAAATTTTCAGGGAATTGGAACTGAAACAGAACCTTATTCAGGGGAATTTAATGGAAATGGACATTCTATAAAGATAGGAATTAACAGGACGGATTCAACAGAGGAAATAGAGAAAATAGGCCTGTTTAATTATGTTTCAGGAGAAATACATAATTTGGTTGTTACAGGAAGTATAAATGTTTCTGTGGCAGGTGGATATGTAGGAGGAATTTCAGCTGTACTATCAGGAGGATATATATATGACTGTACAACGGATGTAGCAATTAACGCCACAGGAACGAAAGAGGCGCTAAATGTAGGTGGAATAGCAGGAGGTGTGAAAAATGAACAAAAGGAAAGTACCATTGAAAACTCTGTGAATAATGGTGAGATAAATGTTAATGCCATGTCAGCCCAAAGAGGAGAAAATGATTATAACAACGGTACATCAGGAGCTGTTGGCGGAATAGTAGGGTTAGTGGTTGCTAAAAGTGGTGTTAAAGTAGCAAGAACCATTAATAATGGTGAGATTATTGTAAATGGCGGTAAGGACAATATAGGTGGAATTGTGGGACAAACTTCCGTTAATGAAAATTCTACATATGTTGATATAAGTTATTGTGCCAATAAAGGTAATATAGAGGTATATAAAACAGAAGGGGAAAGAGCAGCAGGAATTATAGGATATGTTAAGAGTGGAAAAATAAGATATTGTTACAATGTGGGAAATGTAGTGGAATACACTGATAATGGAAATACATTGGCAAGAAACGGATATGGAAATTATTTTGGAATATTTGGTTATGCAAACCTGTCATCTGATAATAAGTTGTCTGTATTATATTGCTATAATGCCAGTGAGAAAAAACTTGAGGCAGAAATATGTGCAGTTAGAAATCCTTCTAATGGAGAATTTAAAAACTTCTATATGTCAGGCAGAAGTGAATATGAAACAGAATTAAACAGTAATGCAACAGCAGGTACAGCAGGAGAAACATTTCAAAATTCAACTGAATTGTATAATAAAATAACAGCTTATACTGAGGGTGCAAGTGCCTACAGGAAAAACAGTCAGGGTGGTTATCCGGTGCTTTATTTTGAAAAAAACGCTGTATATGAAAGCAATCCCACAGATAATGATACAGTAGATGTTAAGTTAGAAAATATGCCAAAATACATTGACGGAGTGGTTTCTGATAACATTTATAATTGTGGCCCGGGTATGGCAAGTGATGAAAATGGAACCACATCAGAGGATGCAAAGATGGTTGTAATAAAAGATACAAGTAGGAGCACTTTTGAGGATTATGTAGACAAGTTAGTGTGCAGAGGGTACGGGAAAACGAGCAAGAGAGAGATGGAAAACAATATGTATTATACTTTAACTAAAGCCGGACGTATATACTATATATATTATACTTATAGTAAAAATGAAGTAAGGGTAATATGCGATTATGCTTCAAATACATTGCTTTCAAACATCAGCACAAAACTGACAGGTGACAGTGAAACAGAAATGTATATGTATAGCATAGATTACACTAAAGGAGAATCAACTACCAGTGTAACGGATTACTGGCAGATAGATTGTGGTATGATGTTTATAATAAAGCTGGCAGATAACAGTCTGTTCTTAATTGACAGTGGACATGAAAGGCAGTCATCAAAGGAGGCAATGGCAGCTGAACTTAATTTTATGAGGAAAATAACAAATACCTCCGAAAATGATAAAGTTAAAATAAGAGGATGGTTTTTCTCACATGCCCATGGAGATCACGTTTTTGGGGCACATCAATTTGTAACAATGTATCATGACTACATCGATGTGGAAAGTGTGTTGTTTAATTTCCCGGCATATGGAGTCGTAGGTGGTTATGATGGGGGAACCTTTAAAATGAAAAAGGCATTTAACACATATTTTCCGAATGTTAATCATGTATCTCTTCATACAGGACAGAGGTTTTCAATGCAAGGGGTTAATTTTGACGTAATGTGTACGCATGAAGATTGGGTAGGTACTGATGGAAAAACCACTTTAGGCGGTGACATGAATACAGCATCCACAGTGCTTAAGATTACAATAAACGGAAAAAGTCTTATGTTGCTAGGGGATATTACAAAAAGTGACCAATTGGAAAAAATGTACGGAAATGAGCTAAAAAGTGATATGGTTCAGGTTGCCCATCATGGATATAACCGCCTTACATCTTTATATAAAGCCATTGGTGCAAAATATGCTATATGTCCTAATTCGGAAGAAAATGCAGGGCTTAATAGCGGTAACAAACAAAAATTGCAGGATATTTTAGATGCAGGTGCAACTAAAGCAATATTTGCAGGGGAATATACCTACAAAATAACAACAGATAACGGAATACAAATGAGTACCTATGATAATTATAGAAAAGAGCTGGGAATAGATTTTGATGCACCAGGTGGCAATTTAAGCGAAGTAAATGGGAAAAATGCCGTAATAGGAAGTGATAGTGATATTGAAAAGGGAAAAAAATTAAGAGATGAGTTAATAACAGTGTCTGTAAATGGTTCACCGGTATCATCAAAGAATGCAGGAAATGCCATAAGAACAGAAAATGCATATATGGCATTTGACGGTTCAACATCCACGAAATATTGTACGGAAACCATACCGGCAAATATAAAGTGGAAGACAACTAAACCGGTTTCCATAGATGAATATGTTTTATATACTGCAAATGACACACAAAATAATCCTGGAAGAAATCCCGTAAAATGGATATTAAAGGGTTCAAATGATGGAAAAAACTGGAATATAATTGATGCTGTGTCAGATGGAAATTTACCAGCTAAAAATTATACAGGAACTATTTTTAAATCAAAGAATCCGGGAAAGTATTGCTATTTCGCAATTTGCTTTTTGGAAATAAACAGTGGAAACATATTACAGTTATCAGAAATTGAACTAATAGAGAATCAGCAGCAAAACATATCAGATAAGGTTAATGTTCAGGGATTTCAGATTAGCAATGTATTAAAGGGAATTAGAACAGTATCCACCGTGGAGCCGCAAATAGACGGCATGGAAGTGACTGAATTTGGTAACGTTTACGGTGTATATGAAAATGGTGTAAGTGAAGATGATATGTATGTTGGAAGTGAAAGTAAATATATTTCCACAGTGAAGGCAACAGAAAATGGAATTATTAATAAACAGTATTCATCATCTGAAACGGCTGTAAATTATGTTATGACAATGTGTGACAACGGAACAACAGTGGCTGCATATACAAGAAAGTATTATGTAAGAGCTTATGCAAAACTATCTGATGGTAGTTACCTTTATAGTAAAGTATATAGTTATTCCATATATGATGTGGCAAAAAAACTATATGATAATGCATTAATGTCTACATATGCAGGTCACAGGTATTTATATGAGGATATATTAACAGTTGTTGATAGTAATTACAAAGAAGTAAAGTATAATTGGGGAGGAACTATAGCAAGATAAATAACAAAAAAAGTGGTATAATGAAGTCATAAAAATTAAGGGAGATAAGTTATGACCGATATTAACACAGATACAATAAAAAACATGATTAACCTTGCAATAGAGCAGATAAAATATTCATACGCCCCTTACTCTGATTTTAAGGTAGGAGCGGTGCTCATGTCAAAAACAGGAAAGTTATACACGGGATGTAATATTGAAAATGCAGCATATACTCCTACAAACTGTGCTGAACGTACGGCATTTTTCAAAGCCATAAGTCAGGGAGAAAGGGAGTTTATGGGAATATGTATTGTTGGAGGAAAAGGAGGAAAAATAGAAGAGATGACAGCACCCTGTGGCGTTTGCAGGCAGGTG
>NZ_HF991862.1:3875-26979 GCF_000432355.1 Eubacterium sp. CAG:161 | reverse complement strand
GGTGATGATGGAATTTTGTAATCCTGAATCATTTGAAATAATATTGGCAGTTAATGAGAATAATTATAAAATATTCAAATTAAAGGAAATATTACCCTTGGGATTTGGCCCTGAGAATATAAGGAGGAAACAAAAATGAAGAGAGTGTTTTTAATTGTTTTAGACAGCTTTGGAATAGGGGAGGCACCGGATGCTGATAAATTCGGAGACGTAGGAGCCAATACTCTTAGAACCATAAGTGGCAGTCCTAAATTTAACTGCCCCAATATGACTAAACTTGGATTGTTTAATGTTGAAGGTACGGATTATAAGGAAGGCGTTGAAAATCCAATAGGAATGTATGGAAAAATGCAGGAAGAAAGCATGGGAAAGGATACTATTATTGGACACTGGGAATTAGCAGGACTTGTAAGTCATAAACCTATGCCAACTTTCCCACAGGGCTTTCCGGATAGTTTTGTAAAAGAATTTGAAAAGAAAACAGGAAGAAAATGCTTATGCAACAAGCCATATTCAGGAACGGAGGTAATAAAGGATTATGGTGAGGAGCATATGAAAACGGGAGCGTTGATTTTGTACACCAGTGCAGATAGTGTGTGTCAGATTGCAGCTAATGAGTCGATAGTTCCTGTAGAAGAATTATATGAATATTGCCGTATAGCAAGAGAAATGCTAACAGGAGATATGGCTGTGGGAAGAGTTATTGCAAGACCTTTTGAGGGTACGAATAAGGATGATTTTAAACGTACCACCAGACGTCATGATTTTGCATTGTCTCCATTTGCGGATACAATGCTTGACAAGATAACTAATTCCGGAAAAGAAGTTATAAGCATTGGAAAAATTGTTGATATTTTTAATAACAGAGGAATAACTAAATTTTATCGCACCACAGGAAATCAGGAGGGAATGGAAAAAATCGCTCAGGTTGCAAAAGAAGATTTTAACGGCTTGTGTTTCCTTAATCTAGTTGACTTTGATATGCTGTATGGTCACAGAAGAAATATTGAAGGTTACGCTAATGCGGCAACGGAGTTTGACAGGTTTTTAGGTGGATTTATGGAACAGTTAAGGGATGAGGATTTGCTGATAATTACAGCCGACCATGGCTGTGATCCGGCGTTTACAATGACTACGGATCACACAAGAGAATACGTTCCTTTGCTAATTTACAATAAAAATATTAAACCGAAAAATCTTGGAATAATAAAGGGATTTTCTTATGTTTCAAAGGTAGTATGTGAAAGTCTTAACATTTAAAAAAATAACACTGAAATAAAAATATTACACCTTATATAATCATAGTATCTGGTATAAGATAAAGCTATATTGAGGTAGCATAAAGGGTATAAAATATTTTGGAAAGTGGAGTAAAGTAAAAACGGTAAAAGTTAAAAAGTAGTAATTTCATCATATTGAAACTGTCATGTTGATAAATAAAAATGTCCCATGGCAGTTTCTTTTTTTGTGCAAAAAACTATTGACATATTATGGCATATATAATAATATAACATATGAACAATGGTTCATATGTTTGAAAGAAAGGAATGATACATAAAAGTATCAGGTAAATCATATGGAAGAAAAGTTACAGAGTTGTGGAGAGCATCATCACCATGATGATGTGGTAGAAAGCAGAAGCTTAAATATGCCGGACGAAGGTATGCTTTGTGATTTGGCAGAATTTTTTAAGGTGTTTGCCGACTCCACCAGAATTAAAATTTTATACGCATTGTCAGAAGGTGAGTTGTGCGTATGTGATATTTGGCAAAGTTTAGGACTTACACAGTCAGCAGTATCACATCAGCTTAGAATTTTAAAACAGATGCGGTTAGTAAAGTACAGAAAAGAGGGAAAAACTATATACTATTCATTAGATGACGGACACATCCAGTCCATATTAAATCAGGGCCTAGAACACGTTATGGAGTAGGAGGAAACAAAATGAACGAAGTTCATTTTCTATAAACGTTTCCGACGAAATGCCGCTGACCGAAGGGAGGGGGCGCTACATCTGAGGAGGAAACAAAATGAACGAAGTTCATTTTCTATAAACGTTTCCGACGAAATGCCGCTGACCGAAGGGAGTGGCGCTACAATAATTAATTAGGAGGAAGGACAATGAATTTATATGACAAAATAATAAACAGAAAAAATGAACGTAGTCATGAAGGTGGAAGTGCCGGTCACAGCCATGATGACCACTGTTCATGTGGTCATGACCATGACCATGAACATGAACATCATCACGATCATAATCATTGCTCATGCGGTCACGATCATGATCATCACGGACATAGCCATGGATGTGACTGTTGCGAAGATGGTGCAGAAATTGACTTAAGAAAAACAGTAGCGGGAGTTGTGGTATTTTTAATTGCCATGGTGATATTTCATATTCCGGGATTGTTTAAAACCATAGACATTGACACGGCACAGCTTATAACATATCTCCTTATATATCTTTTAACAGCAAGAGATATTGTATTAAATGCCATAAAAAAACTTTTTAAAGGAAAAGCTATGGATGAGCAGTTCCTTATGACAGTATCAAGTTTGGGAGCATTTTTCGTAGGACAGTATCCTGAAGCATGTGCCGTAATGTTATTCTACATGGTAGGTGAATTATTCCAGGATTACGCCGTTGATAAATCAAGAGATTCCATTACAGATTTAATGGATATCAGACCTGATTATGCAAATCTTTTAAAGAAGGACGGCTCTTATGAAAAGGTATCACCTGAAAAGGTAAAAATCGGTGATACAATTATTGTAAAACCGGGAGAAAAGGTTCCTCTTGACGGTGTGGTTATAAGTGGTCAGGGAAGCATTGATACATCATCTCTTACAGGAGAAAGTCTTCCAAGAGAAACGATGGCAGGAGATGATATAATCAGTGGTTCAATTAGTATAAATGGAGCCCTTACAATTAAAGTAACAAAAGAATTTGGTGAATCAACAGTTTCAAAGATACTTGAATTAGTTGAACATGCAAGTGGTAAGAAAGCAAAAACAGAAAGATTTATTACAAGATTTGCAAAGGTGTACACACCGATTGTTGTTACCTGTGCAGTGGTATTAGCTATAATACCTCCCCTTGTTGTAAGCTTCGTATTAGGTGGAAACATTGCTGATTTTGCCAAAACATGGCAGCCATGGATTTACCGTGCTTTAACATTTTTAGTTGTATCATGTCCTTGTGCCCTGGTAATATCAGTACCCCTTAGTTTCTTCGCAGGAATAGGTGCTGCATCTACTAAAGGTGTTCTGGTAAAGGGAAGCGATTACTTAGAAAAAATATCAGGATGTGACACAATCGTATTTGATAAAACAGGAACTTTAACAAAAGGAATTTTCAAGGTTAGCAAAATAAACTCAAAGGTGTCCGATTTAGAATTTTTAAAGGCGGCAGTTATTGCGGAAATATATTCAAATCATCCTATTGCAAAATCATTAAAGGACGCATTGAAGATTACTGATTCAAAAGCCTACTTTGATATTGAGGCAAGACAGAATGAAATTTCCATAGAGGAAATACATGGAAAAGGTATAAAAGCACAGTTAGACGGAAGCACTATTCTTGCAGGAAATAAGAAACTTATGGATCAGTTTGGTATTGCCTGTGATAATGCGCAAGGTGCAGCAACGGTTGTATATGTAACTGTTGACGGACAATATTTAGGATACGCCCTGATTGAGGATCAAATTAAGGAAACATCTAAGGAGACAATTAAGAAATTAAAGGAATTAGGTGTTAAAAAGACGGTAATGCTTACAGGTGACAGAAAAGAAATCGCAGACAGCATTGCTAAGGAATTAGGAATTGACGAAGTTCATTCAGAATTACTTCCGGCAGACAAGGTATCTCATGTAGAGAAACTTTTAAAGGAGAGCAAAACATTGGCATTTGTGGGAGATGGTGTAAATGATGCACCGGTTCTTGCCAGAGCAGACGTGGGAATTGCCATGGGAGCCATGGGAAGCGATGCTGCAATTGAAGCGGCGGATATTGTATTAATGGATGATAATCCGAAAAATATTACAAAGGCAATTAAAATATCAAGAAGAACCCTGTCTATAGCAAAGCAGAATATTATCTTTGCATTAGTAGTAAAAGTTGCCGTTCTTGTATTAGCGGCAGTTGGTATAGCAACTATGTGGGCTGCAGTTTTTGCAGATGTAGGTGTTTGTGTACTGGCAATTTTAAATGCAATGAGAACAGCTAAATAATTAGTCAGAATATAACAGGAATGGCTGCATTAGATTTATGTCTAAATGCAGCCATTTTTGAATATGATAATTAATAAAGACTAATAATGGTAGAAAATGAAAAAAACGACGGTTGTAATTGTAACAGAAGTAATTATTTTATGCATTTTAATAATATGTTTTATTTTTGGAAAAGTACCTGATAATAAGGAATCCGTAAAAACCAGTGAAGCAAATTTAAATATAAGTGACATGAAAGGTACCATTCCAAGGGTGGCATTAACATTTGATGACGGACCAAGCACAAAATATACGGAAAAACTATTAAAAGGACTAAAAAAAAGGGGAGTCAAGGCAACATTCTTTCTTACAGGAGAGAGGATTTCTTATTCTGAAAAGATAGTGAAGCGAATGAAAAAAGACGGGCATGTAATTGGAAATCATACGTATACCCACATAGATTTGGCAAAAACCGGATATAATGAGGCAAAAAAAGAAATTGAGGATACCAATAATGCCATTAAGGAAATAACAGGAGAAAAGCCTAAGTTTTTAAGACCTCCCTACGGGGACTGGAATGAAAAACTGTTAGAAGAAACAGATATGTCAATTGTGCTGTGGAGCGTAGACCCGGAGGACTGGAAGGATAGAAATGCAGATGTTGTGGCAAAAAGAGTGATTAAAAGCACCCGCCCCGGGGATATAATATTGTTACATGATATTTTTGGAACATCTGTTGATGCAGCACTTAAAATTGTGGATGAACTACAAAGTAAGGGATATCAGTTTGTGACGGTGGACCAAATAGAGGATTCTAATTTAATAAAAAAACAAGTTGTGGAATAATCAGTGGGATGTTATACTTTACGGGAGATTTTAAATAAAAACTTAAGGAGATATAAATATGTTTGGAGCAGTTATTTATAAATATTTAATAGTTTTCCTGGTATCTATGGTTCCAATTGTTGAACTTAGAGGAGCCATTCCCATAGCAGCAGGAATGGGGCTTCCAATGGTTACATCTTACATTATCTGTGTTATTGGAAATATGCTTCCGGTACCTATAATATTTTTGTTTGCAAGAAAGGTATTAATATGGGGAGCAGATAAAAAATATATTGGAAAGTTTTTCTCATGGTGCATAGACAAAGGTGAGCGTGGAGGGGAGAAACTTAAGTCAAAGGCAGGAAGGGGACTTTATGTTGCCCTTATGTTATTTGTAGGAATACCTCTTCCGGGAACAGGTGCATGGACGGGAACATTGGCAGCAAGCTTCTTAGATATGGATTTTAAAAAGAGCGTAATAGCCTGCATGGGAGGCGTACTTTTAGCAGGTATAATAATGGGAGTTTTAAGTGCCTTGGGAGTGTCGGCATTTAGTGCTACAGTTTAAGAATGGAGCGTTGTATGGCAAAGAAACAAATGAATTACGACTATATGTATAAAGGACAGAAGAACATCACTAAGGGAACCACAGATGGGAAATACACCCCGGGAATGGTTGGAAAAATAACCATGGCAATAACCATTCCATCAGCCTTAATTGCGTTTATTTCAGTAATGATGGCAATTTCTGGAATACAGCAGGCTATATTAGTAACAATAGTTACGTTTATAATATCCTTTGTGGGAAGCATAGTTTTAGCAATTGACATTGTAATATTTAACAGAAAAGAAAGAAAAAAATATAAAGATACGGAAACACCTAAGGGACCGGATATAATGAGGATACTACATTTAATTATAGGAGTATTTGTGGGCATCATTATAGGATACCTCCTTTGGGGAGCCAAAAACTAAATGAACGAAGTTCATTTCTATAAATGTTTTTGGCGAACTGCCGCCGAATGAAGGGAGAAGTTTAAATGGATACATTACCCAAAGACCCGGTTATGCTTTTAAGCGTTGTAAATACCAATTTAAGAGATTTTTACGGAAGCCTTGATGATTTTTGCAGGGCAAAGGATGTGGATAAAAGTGAGATAGAAGAAAAACTGGAAAAAATCAATTATAGCTATGATGCCACATCAAATCAGTTTGTATAAAATATAATGGTAAGTTTGATAAAACCCCGTTAATATGATATGATAATTCAGTTGTAGATTATTTATCAATATAACGAGGTTTTTTATTATGAAATGGAATAAATACACTTTAAAAACAACCACTGAAGCTACAGATTTTGTCAGTGGTATTATGATAGAATTAGGAATTAACGGAATACAGATAGAGGATAATCTCCAGATTACCCAGGAGGAAAAGGAGAAAATGTTCATTGATTATCTGCCGGATTTGCCGGAAGATGACGGTGTGGCATATATCAGTTTTTATACGGAAGAAAATGCTGATGATGAAAATGACGAAAATCTCTTGGAAAGTTTAAGGGAAAAGTTAAAGGAAGTAAACGGTTTTATTAATATAGGTGAAGGAAGCATAGAAAAATCCACTACAGAGGACGTGGACTGGGTTAATAACTGGAAAAAATATTTTAAGTCATTTACGGTAGGTGATTTTTACATTAAACCTACATGGGAGAGTGTAGATGAAAAGTATTCCCATATGCAGATGATTGAAATTGATCCGGGAACAGCTTTTGGAACAGGGAAACATGAAACAACACAGCTTTGCATTAACCAGCTTACAAAGTATATAAAAGCCGGTGATGAAGTATTGGATTTAGGCTGTGGAAGCGGCATATTATCCATTGTTGCAAAGAAGTTAGGGGCAGGACATGTGGATATGACAGACATAGACCAGGCTGCAATAGATGCTGTGTATGATAATTTTAAGGTCAATAAAATCCCTATGGATGACGTTGAAGTTATATTAGGAAATGTGTTAGACGATGAAAAAATGCAACAAAAATTTGAAAATAAAAAATATGATGTTGTGGTGGCAAATATTTTGGCGGATGTTATTATTCCAATTGCCGGTATTGTGGATAGATTTTTAAAGGATGGAGGAATATTTATTTCCTCAGGAATTATTTATATGAAGGAAGAAGCAGTAAAGGAAGCGGTGGAAAATAACAGAGGATTAAAATTAACAGATGTAGTTAAACAAGGCGACTGGCGGGCTGTTATGGCAGAAAAAAGGTAGAGAAATGTATAGATTTTTTGTTGAGGAAAACCAAATCGGTGAGGACAGAATTACCATTACGGGAAAAGATGTAAACCACATAAGAAATGTTTTGAGAATGAATGTGGGAGAGAAGGTTTTAATAAGTAATGGTATGGACAGGGAATATGTATGCTCCATAGATAACATTTTAAAGGATGAAGTTCAGGTTATAATAGAAGATGTAAACGGTCCTGCAAGGGAACTTCCTGTTAAAGTTACTTTGTTTCAGGGACTTCCAAAGTCAGACAAAATGGAAACGGTTATTCAAAAAATGGTGGAGTTAGGGGCATATGAAATAGTTCCTGTTGCCACTAAAAGATGTGTTGTTAAGTTAGATGCAAAAAAGGCGGAAGCCAAAACAAAAAGGTGGAATCTTATAGCGGAAAGTGCCGCAAAACAGTCAAAAAGAGGAATTATCCCCAAGGTTTTACAGCCGGTGTCTTTTAGCAGGGCGTTGGAAATGGCAACCAACATGGATATGATTCTGATTCCTTATGAAGAGGCTGAAAATATGGATATTACAAGGGATATAGTTTCAAAAATAAAAAAAGGTATGTCTGTTGGAATTTTTATAGGACCTGAAGGAGGGTTCGCACCGGAAGAGGTTTTAGAGGCAGCAGAATATGGTGCAAAGCAAATAACTCTTGGAAAAAGAATTTTAAGAACGGAAACAGCCGGTATGACAATTATGTCGGTAATAATGTATTTGACGGAAGAATAGTGAGGAAACACAAATGGAAGCGTATTTCGACAATTCAGCTACTACTAAAGTAACTGAAAATGTAAAAAATATAGTTGTAGATGCAATGACAAAGGATTATGGAAATCCATCTTCTATGCATATGATAGGCGTAGAGGCAGAAAAATATATAAAGGATGCTAAAGACTGTATTGCTGATATTTTAAAGGTAGATAGCAAGGAAATATATTTTACATCCGGTGGAACAGAATCAAATAATATGGCAATAATAGGTTCTGTTGAGGCAAATAAAAGAAGTGGAAATAAGGTAATTACCACAAAGGTAGAACATTCTTCCGTGGCAAATCCAATGAAGTATTTAGAAAAAATGGGATATAACGTAGTATACCTTCCTGTGGATGAATACGGCGTGGTGGATTTAGAGGCACTAAAAAAAGAGATGAGTGAAGACACAATATTAGTGTCAATAATGTATGTAAATAACGAAGTTGGTGCCATAATGCCAATTCACGAAATAGGAAAATATATAAAAACAGTAAATCCAAAGGTGGTTTATCATGTGGATGCCATTCAGGCCTTTGGTAAAATGGAAATTAGACCTAAAAAGGACAACATTGATATTTTAACCGTTAGCGGACACAAGATACATGGACCTAAAGGAAGCGGTTTTATTTATATAAAGAAAAATACTAAAATCAATCCTATAATTTTAGGAGGGGGGCAGCAGGAAGGCATGCGTTCAGGAACGGAAAATGTTCCGGGAATTGCAGGAATAGGTTTAGCGGCAAAGGAATGTTATGATAATTTAGAAGAAAACGTAAAAATCATGACAGACTTAAAAGACTATCTTATTGATAAATTAAGCGGCATAGAAGGTGTTACAATAAACAGCAGAAAGGGAGATAAAGGTGCTCCCCATATTGTAAGTGCAAGCTTTTCAGGGGTAAGAAGTGAGGTATTGTTACACGCTCTTGAAGATAAAGGAATATATGTGTCAGCAGGAAGTGCCTGCTCATCTAACAGACCTGCCGTAAGTGAAACATTAAAGGCAATGAAGGTAGATAAGGATTTGTTAGGTTCCACCATAAGATTTAGTTTTTGCAAATTTAACACAAAGGAAGAAGTAGATTATGCAGTGGAAGAAATAACAAAGCTTCTTCCGGTTTTAAGAAAATATGTAAGGAGATAAAGGAAATGTTTAAATCATTTTTAATAAAGTATGCGGAAATCGGGGTAAAGGGAAAAAACAGATTTTTGTTTGAAGATGCTTTAGTTGACAATGCAAGAAGGGCATTAGATAAAGTTGACGGTGATTTCAAGGTCACAAAGGAATATGGAAGAATATATGCAACAGCTGAAAACGACTATGATTTTGATGAAGTTGTTGATGCTCTTAAGCACGTATTTGGTATTGTGGGAATTTGTCCTATGGTACAAATTGAAGATAACGGATTTGAGGATTTAGCAAATCAGGTTATAAAATATATTGATGAAAATTATGAGGATAAGAATTTTACATTTAAGGTTATGGCAAGACGTGCCAGAAAAAATTACCCTATGGAGTCAATGGAAATTAATGCGGAAATGGGAGGAAGAATTCTAGAGGCATTTCCTGAAACAAAGGTTGACGTTCATAACCCTGATGTGATTTTAACCATTGAAATTAGAAATCATATAAATATTTATTCAAAAATAATTCCGGGACCGGGAGGAATGCCGGTAGGAACAGCAGGAAAGGCAATGCTTTTGTTGTCAGGAGGAATTGACAGCCCGGTAGCAGGATGGATGACTGCAAAGCGTGGTGTAGTAGTGGATGCAGTATACTTCCATGCACCTCCATACACATCTGAAAGAGCAAAACAGAAGGTAGTGGATTTGGCAAAAATCGTATCTGAATATTCAGGACCAATGAAGTTATATGTAGTTAATTTTACAGATATTCAGATGTATATATATGATAAATGCCCTCACGATGAACTGACTATTATTATGAGAAGATATATGATGAGAATAGCTGAATATTTTGCAAAGGAAGAAGGAGCACAGGCATTAATTACCGGTGAGTCGATAGGACAGGTGGCAAGCCAGACCATGCAAAGTCTTGCAGCAACAAATGAGGTATGTACACTTCCGGTATTCAGACCTGTAATAGCTTTTGATAAACAGGAAATAGTAGATGTATCATTAAAGATTGGAAGCTATGAAACATCAATACTTCCATATGAGGATTGCTGTACAACTTTTGTGGCAAAACATCCGGTTACAAAACCTAATATTAATGTAATTAAAAATTCAGAAACTCATTTAGCTGAGGAAATAGACAGAATGTTTAAGGAAGCAATTGACACAGTAGAAGTAATAGAAATTAACAACTAAAAAAAGACACAAAAAAAGTGGCTGACTAAAAAATTAGCCGGCCACTTAGGCTTTATTCGTATTTTTTAAGAACTTCAAGGATTTCATCAAGATTGTCCTCGTTATGTATATTTAAATCAATTGGTTTTGACAAATCAAGACTGAAGATGCCCATAATAGATTTTGCATCTATAACATAACGTCCTGAAACCAAGTCGAAGTCGTTATCAAATTTTGTGATATCATTTACAAATGATTTAACCTTGTCGATAGAGCCTAAATTAATAGTAACTGTTTTCATATTTGTACACCTCTCTTTTTTTATCTCTTTCTTTTACATAATAGCACGGATTTAACATTTGTTCAATGAGAACAAATAACAAAATTACAATTAAATATAGGTTAAATTAGTGTAAATTTGTATAAGGTGCAGAGGCTTTAAAAAGAAAGGTTTAAAATAAAATATTTGGAGATTAGAATGAAAAAGGTAGCATTACACAACTTAGGATGTAAGGTAAATTCTTATGAAACAGAGGCAATGTCCCAGCTCCTTGCAAATGCAGGGTATGAGATAGTTCCTTTTTCTGAGAAAGCCGACGTATATATAGTAAATACATGTTCTGTAACTAATATGGCTGACAGAAAATCAAGACAAATGCTTCATAAGGCAAAGAAAATGAATGAAGGTGCCATTGTGGTGGCAACAGGCTGCTATGTGCAGACAGCCTCTGAGAAAATTGCAGAGGATTTGTCCATAGACATAATTGTGGGAAATAACAAAAAGAAAGAAATTGTGGAAATATTACAGGAATATTTTAAGGAACACAAAAAGAATTATATTATTGACATAAATAAGACTGATGAATATGAGGACTTGGAAATTGCCACTGTTACGGAGCATACCAGGGCTCATTTGAAAATTCAGGACGGATGCAACAATTTCTGCTCATACTGCATTATTCCTTATGCCAGAGGGCGAATAAGAAGCAGAAAAATGGATAGTATAAAAGATGAATTGGAAAGATTGGCAAATAACGGATTTAAGGAAGTTGTGTTTACGGGAATTAACTTAAGTTGTTATGACGATAATGGAAAGAAATTAATAGATGTAATAGAATTAGCTGAAAATACAGAAGGAATTGAACGTATAAGATTAGGCTCCCTTGACCCGGAAGTGGTAACGGAGGAATTTGCCCACAGATTATCAAAAGTTACAAAAATCTGTCCTCATTTCCATTTGTCCATGCAAAGCGGATGCGATACAACGTTAAAAGCCATGAACAGACATTACACATCAGAAGAATATTATAACAAATGCATGCTTCTCAGGGAGAAATTTATAAATCCCGCATTTACCACAGACGTAATTGTTGGGTTCCCGCAGGAAAGTGATGAAGACTATGCAACAACAAGAGAGTTTGTAAAAAAAGTAGGGTTTTCAGAGCTTCATGTGTTTAAATATTCAAGAAGAGACGGAACTGTTGCGGCAAAAATGATAGGACAGGTAGATGAAACCATAAAATCAAAGAGAAGCGAAGATTTGATTTCAGTGGGAGAATCTTTAAAAGAAAACTACAGAAAAGAAAAAATCGGGGAAAAAGTATCGGTGCTTTTTGAGGAGGAAAAGGAAATAAATGGAATAAAATATCAGGTAGGTCACACTAAAGAATACATAGAGGTGGCTGTGGAAACTAAGGAAAATCTGGCAGGAAAAATAGAAGAAGTTTTCCTTAAAGACTTTATTGATAATGAAATAATGCTTGCCACTAGGAAAGTTTTATATTAAAATTACAATATACTGCCATTAAAAGGCAAAAAAAGGACGTGATAAGATGAGCAATTTAGGCAATACACAGTTTTTTAGAGTTCAGCCTGAAACTAAGTTAGGCGTGGAAGAGATTTTCGAAAAGGTATATGAGGCGTTAGCTGAGAAAGGATATAATCCGGTAAACCAGATAGTGGGTTATATTATGTCCGGAGATCCGACTTATATTACAAGCTACAAAAATGCAAGAAGTCTTATTATGAAAGTCGAGCGGGATGAGCTCATAGAAGAGGCTGTAAAATATTACATTAATAATAAATTAAAATAACTGCGTTGAAAAAAATGTAGCTTTAGTAGTTATGCTCTTTTTTAGGTAAAGTGCGTAAAATAAAAGATTAAGGGTTAAACTATGAGAATAATGGGATTAGATTTCGGTTCAAAAACAGTGGGAGTGGCTGTAAGTGACGAGTTAGGTCTTACTGCTACGGGAATTGAAATAGTCAGAAGAGATTCGCCAAATAAGTTAAGGAAGACTTTGGCAAGAATTGAAGCACTTATTAATGAATATAATGTTGATAAAATCGTGTTGGGTTACCCGGTTATGCTAGACGGCAGCGAGGGAGAAAGAGTAGAGAAAACAAAAGAGTTTGCAACTATGTTACACAGAAGGACTAACCTTGAAATAATATTTCAGGACGAAAGGCTTACCACGGTGGAAGCCTATGAGATTATGGACTTAGCAGGTATTAAAAGGGAAGACAGGTATAAATATGTTGACCAGGTTGCAGCGCAGGTTATTTTAGAGGATTATTTAAACAGCAATAATTAGTTTTAGTTTAAATCAGTTTTAAGGAAAAATAGTTAGAGGTATTTTATTTAATGGAAGAAAAGATTGTTTTTATTGATGAAGACGGAAATGAAGTAGAAATGTATGTGGTTGAGGAAACCAGAATTAATAATGTTAATTATCTTCTTGTTACGGAAGACGAGGGAGACGAAGAAGAGGCTGAGGCTTATATCTTAAAGGATATATCAAAGGAAGAAGATGAAGAGGCAGTTTATGAAATGGTAGTTGAAGATTCGGAAATAGACTACATAGGAAAAGTATTTTCTGAACTGTTAGAGGACATAGATATTTCAAAATAGGATATTTATAAGAAGGGTAAATTTGAGATAATAAGGAGAAAAAATAATAGATGAGTGAAAATTCAAATATAAAAATTATTCCACTGGGAGGTCTTGAACAGATAGGAATGAACATGACTGCCTTTGAGTACAATGGCAGTATTATTGTTGTGGATTGCGGTTTGTCATTTCCTGATGACGATATGTTGGGAATTGACTGTGTAATTCCAGACATTACTTACTTAAGAGAAAATATTGATAAGGTTAAGGGTTTTGTAATAACCCATGGACATGAAGACCACATTGGAGCATTACCATATGTATTAAAGGAAATTAATGTTCCTGTATATGGAACAAAGCTTACCATAGGAATTATTGAAGGAAAATTAGAAGAGCATGAGCTCCTTGATGTAGTTAAGAGAAAAGTTGTAAAATTCGGACAAAGTATACATTTAGGAGGTTTCAGAATAGAATTTATCAGAACAAACCATAGTATAGCAGATGCAGCAGCATTGGCTATTCATACGCCGGTAGGGGTTATTGTACACACCGGAGACTTTAAGGTTGATTATACACCTGTATTTGGTGATGCCATAAATCTTGCGAGATTTAGTGAACTGGGAAAACGTGGAGTTTTGGCACTTATGTGTGACAGCACTAATGTTTTACGTCCGGGCTTTACACCGTCAGAGAGAAAAGTAGGAAAAACATTTGATCATATTTTCGCAGAACACACTAAAAACAGAATTATTATTGCTACATTTGCATCTAATGTGGACAGAGTGCAGCAGATTATAAATACGGCATGCAGATATAACAGAAAAGTTATTGTTGAAGGAAGAAGTATGGTAAATATTATTTCCGTAGCAAGGGAAATGGAATATTTAAAGATTCCTGACAATACACTAATCAGTATAGAAGAAATGGAAAATTACACTGATGACCAGTTAGTTCTTATCACTACAGGAAGTCAAGGTGAGTCCATGGCAGCTCTGTCACGTATGGCAGCATCTCTTCACAGAAAGGTGCGTATTAAACCAAATGATACCATAGTATTTAGTTCAACACCTATTCCGGGAAATGAAAAAGCCGTATCAAAGGTTATGAATGAATTATACCAGCAGGGAGCAGACGTTATTTTTCAGGACACCCATGTTTCAGGTCATGCATGCCAGGAAGAAATTAAGCTTATGTATGCTTTGATTAAGCCTAAGTATGCCATTCCGGTGCATGGTGAATATCAGCACTTAAGACAGCACGGACGTTTGGCACAGGATATGGGAATACCAAAGGAAAATGTGTTTATTATGGAATCCGGTGATGTTTTAAGCATTGGTAAGGATAGTGCAGGCATTACAGGAAGAGTTCCGGCAGGTTCCGTGTTAGTTGACGGATTAGGAGTAGGTGACGTTGGAAATATTGTTCTTCGTGACAGACAAAACCTTGCAGAAAACGGAATAATAATAGTTGTTCTTACACTGGAAAAATATTCAAATCAGATTCTTGCAGGACCTGATATTGTAACCCGTGGATTTGTTTATGTAAGGGAATCTGAAAACCTTATTGAAAATGCAAAGGAAGTAGTAACACAGGCACTTTTGGAATGTCTTGAAGGCAGAAATGTGGACTGGGGAAAAATCAAAATGGTTGTTAAAGACAGTCTTGGAGAATATTTGTGGAAGACCATGAGAAGAAGTCCGATGATTCTGCCAATTATAATGGAAGTTGAATAGTCAGGAGTTTATATGAATAATAGGAAAACTTCACAGGGCTTTGCCAATGTATCAATAAAGATGCTTAAATATATTGTAATGGTTATTATAATTGTGGTATGTGCCACAGCAGCCTTTAATTTTGGCTCAAAGATATTTAACAGCAATGGTGTTGAGGAAGAGCCGGGAACGGACATGACCTTTACTGTTGACAAAGGCACAACCATAAAGCAGTTTGGCAAAACCTTGGAAGAATATGGAGTAATAGAAGATGCAAATGCTTTTGTGGTACAGTCATATATTTATACTGTAAAAACCATAAAGCCCGGAACCTATACCTTTAACACTTCATGGACAGGGGAAGAAATTTTTAAAACCATAAGCGCAGGTCCGGAAGAGAATAAAAAGGAAAATACAACTGAACAAGGGGAAGATGCACAGTAATTGCCCTGTATTATGGAGGATAATATGATAGTAAACGAAAGGATAGTATCATATATACATTCATTAGAAAAAACAAACAGCGAAGTTTTGGAAAAAATTGAAGAGCAGGCACATATTGATAACGTACCTATTATAAGAAAGGAAATGGAAAGCTTTCTAAGGGTAATGTTATACATTAAAAAGCCGAAAAGAATATTAGAGCTGGGTACTGCAGTAGGGTACTCAGCCATTTTAATGAGTGAATGTATAGATGAAGACGGGAAAATTACCACAATTGAAAATTATGAAAAAAGAATTGTGGAGGCTAAAAAAAATATAGAATTGTCAGGAAAAGGACAGATTATTGAACTTCTTGAAGGCGATGCCACAGAGGTTATGAAGACTCTTCCGTCACAACAGTTTGACTTTGTATTTATGGATGCAGCAAAGGCGCAGTACATTTACTTTTTGCCGGAGGTTTTGCGTCTGATGAAAAAAGGAGCAGTTCTCATTACAGATAATGTATTGCAGGAAGGAGACCTTATTGAGTCAAGATTTGTGGTGGAAAGAAGAGACAGAACCATTCATAAAAGAATGAGGGAATACTTAGAAGTAGTAAAAAATCATGAGGAATTAGAGACAAGTATTGTTCCAATAGGTGATGGAATAACAATATCTGTTAAAAAATAGAAGACAGGAGTGTTTTAATATGAGAAGAAAACCGGAATTGTTAGTGCCTGCCAGCAGTCTTGAAGTGTTAAAGACAGCTGTAAGGTATGGTGCAGATGCAGTATATATTGGTGGTGAAGTTTTCGGTCTTAGGGCTAAGGCTAAAAATTTTTCTTTAGAGGAAATGAAAGAAGGAGTGGATTTTGCCCATGAGCATGGAGTGAAAGTATATGTTACGGCAAATATTTTGGCTCATAATGCGGATATTGAGCCGGTTAAGGTATATTTCAATGATTTAAAGACAGTTAAGCCGGATGCACTTATTATTTCTGATCCGGCAATATTTACCATAGCCAAGGAAATTCTGCCGGATATGGAGCTTCATATAAGCACTCAGGCAAATAACACTAACTATGGAACATACAATTTCTGGTACAATTTAGGGGCAAAAAGAGTGGTTTCCGCCAGAGAATTGTCCCTTAATGAAATTAAGCAGATAAGGGAAAATATTCCTGATGATATGGAAATTGAAACCTTTGTCCATGGAGCAATGTGTATTTCCTATTCAGGCAGATGCCTTCTTAGCAGTTTTATGACAGGAAGAGATGCCAATAAAGGAGCCTGCACCCATCCGTGCCGCTGGAAATACGCAGTGGTTGAAGAGTCAAGACCGGGACAGTACATGCCGGTGGAGGAAAATGAAAGAGGCACATATATATTTAACTCAAAGGATTTGTGTATGATAGAGCATATTCCTGAATTAATTGATGCAGGAATAGACAGCTTTAAAATTGAAGGAAGAATGAAGACAGCTTTGTATGTGGCTACAGTTGCAAGAACTTATAGAAAAGCAATTGATGATTATTTAGAAAGCACTGACAAATACAGGGAGAATCTTCCGCTTTACAGAAAATGGATTTCCCAGTGTACTTACAGACAGTATACTACCGGATTTTTCTTTGGAAAGCCTGACGAAACAACTCAGATATATGATAACAACGTATATGAGAGAGATTATGTATATTTAGGAATTGTAAGGGAAGTTTCAGACAATGGTGAATTTGTTCTCGAACAGAAGAATAAATTTAGTGTTTCGGAAAAAATAGAAGTAATGAAGCCGGATGGAAGGGACATAGAGGTTAATGTTATTTCCATAAAGGATGAGGAGGGGAATGAAATGGAAAGCTGTCCTCACCCAAAGCAGAAGTTATTGGTTAAATTAAGTGAGACTCCTGAAAGGGGAGACGTGCTTAGAGTAAAAGAGTAGTAAAATAAACCTGTAAAGACATGCACGGGAAATGGCGATTTATCATAAGATAATATAATTAAGTATGTCGCGGGGGAAAGTGTGAAAAGTTTTTTAGAACCTTTGACACCTACGGAAGAAAATCATTGGATAGAGAGATTTCAGAATGGAGACAAGGAAGCAAAAGACATACTAATTGAAAGAAATTTAAGGCTTGTGGCTCACATAGCCAAAAAATATTATTCAGAAAACAGGGAGAATGAAGAGCTGATTTCCATAGGGATAATTGGCCTTATAAAGGCGGTAAATACCTACAATCCCCAAAAGGGAAAGCGACTGGTGACATATGCATCAAAGTGTATTGAAAATGAACTGCTTATGATGCTTAGGGGAGAAAAAAAGAAAAACAGGGAAGTGTCACTAAATGAACCTATTGGGATGGATAAGGAAGGTAATACAATAAGCCTTATGGACATTATGGAAAATGACGGAATTGATGCACTAAAGCAAATGGAAAATGCGGAAGATGTGGTAAGGGTAAGGCAATATGTGGAAAAGGTTCTGTCAAAAAGGGAAAGGGAAATTATTGTTATGAGGTACGGTTTAGGGGGAGAGGAAGCTATGACCCAGAAAGCCGTAGGAAAAGCAATGAATATATCAAGAAGCTATGTTAGCAGAATTGAAAAAAAGGCACTGGAAAAATTGAAAAAAGCTTTTGACAATTCATACTTAATGTGATATAAAATAGTCAATATGACAATGAAAAAAGAATAGCACTTTTGACACCAAAATTTAATATACAAAGAGGATAGATTATGGTGTGTAAAGTAAATTGTGCAGCTATTATGGGAGTGGACGTACTGCCTGTAATAGTTGAAACAGATATATGTAATGGTCTGCCATCTTTTGATATGGTAGGCCTTTTGTCTTATGATATAAAAGAGTCAAGGGAAAGGGTGAGAACAGCAATAAAAAATTCGGGGTTTTTAGTTCCACCTAAGCGGATAACAATTAATTTTTCTCCGGGAAACATAAGAAAGGCAGGAACGTATTTTGACCTGCCGGTGGCAGTGTCTATTTTGTGGTGCCTTGATATAATAAAGTGCAGGTTAGATGATAAAATGTTTGTGGGAGAACTTAGCCTAAGTGGACGGGTAGTAGCTGTAAATGGAGTTTTACCTATAGTTTTGCATGCTATGGAAAGGGGAATGAAATATTGTTTTGTGCCGGCTATGAATGTTGGAGAATGCCGATATATAAAGGGCATAAAGGTAATTGGAGTAGAAGATTTAAATGAACTGGTTATGTTACTTGTAAGTGGCGGATATAAGAATTATCAAATAAAGGAAGAAATAGAAGAAGAAAATATATCTACAGTTTATGAACATAATTTTAAGTGGATAAAGGGGCAGGTAATGGCAAAAAGGGCAGCGGAAATAGCTGCGGCAGGCATGCATAATATTTTGCTGGTGGGGCCGCCCGGAACAGGGAAAACTGCCATTGCCAAGGCTATGAAAACCATACTTCCTGAGATGTCACAAAATGAAAAAATAGAAATATCAAAAATACAAAGTATAGCAGGGAAATTAGAGGGAAATCTGGTAGGAGAAAGGCCTTTTAGAAATCCTCATCATACCACAACGGTAACGGCCATGACAGGGGGCGGAATAAATCCAAAGCCGGGAGAAATGACCATGGCTCACGGGGGAGTGCTGTACATGGATGAATTTACGGAGTTTTCCAGAGGAGTAATGGAGGCTATGAGGCAGCCTTTAGAGGACAAGAAAATTGTCATATCAAGGAAAGGTGGGACATATTCATTTCCGGCGGATTTTATACTTCTTGCTTCAATGAATCCCTGCAAATGCGGGTATTATCCCGACAGAAATAAATGTAGTTGTACGGAAAGGGATGTAAACAAATATTTAGAAAAAATCAGTGGTCCAATATTAGACAGAATTGATTTGTGCGTACATATGAATAATGTGGATTTTTTTGATTTAACAAGGGAGTCTTCAGAGGAAAGTTCAGAAGAAATAAGAAAAAGGGTAAATAAGGCTGTGGAGATTCAGAGGAAACGGTATGAAAATGAAAAAATCAGATTTAACAGTCAGTTAGAAGGAGAAAACATAAAGAAATACTGCAATCTTGGAAAAAAAGAGCAGGAACTTATAGGACAGATATATGAAAATATGGATTTAAGTGTAAGGGCGTATGAAAAAATATTAAAAACCGCAAGAACCATAGCGGACTTAAAAAATCATGAGGAAATAAAATATGAGGACATTGCAGAGGCAGTAAGTTATAAAGCCATGTCAGTAAGGAGGGGACTATGAACAAGCAGGAAATGTGGGGATGCATAGCCACGGCACCTAAGATGTATTTTACAAAAATTCAAAAAATAATGAAAAATCTAAAAGATGTACAGGAAATATTTAATGGAACCCAGAAGAAATTAGTGGAGGCAGGGGGACTTAAAAGTGAAGAAGCAGCAGAACTTTTAAGGCATATTGAAAGATTTAATCCTAAGGAATATTTTGAAAAACTTGAGAAAAACAATATAAAGTTTGTGTCGGTAGATGATGAAAATTATCCTGAAAAACTTATACCTTTTGACCATAAACCTTATTTTTTATTTTACAAAGGAAAATTACCGGATGAAAATGCCACGGCAGTGGCAATGGTAGGGGCAAGGGCATGCTCTAATTATGGAAGAAACATGGCAAAAAAAATAGGGAAAGAGCTGTCGGAAAGGGGCGTGCAGGTAATAAGTGGAATGGCAAGGGGAGTTGATACATATAGTCAATTAGGAGCAATAGAGGGAGGTATGAGTACCTATGCAGTTATTGGAAGTGGCGTTGATATTTGCTACCCGGTGGAAAATATTGAGTTATATGGGGACATAATAAATAATGGCGGAATTATATCGGAATATCCTCCGGGAAGTTCACCGGAAGGATGGCATTTCCCACAGCGGAACAGGATAATAAGTGGGCTGGCGGACAAAATAGTGGTAATAGAGGCAAGGGAGAACAGTGGCTCATTAATAACTGTTGAGTGGGCATTAGAGCAGGGAGGAGATGTAATGGCGGTTCCGGGGCGGGTAGACGACAAATTAAGTCAGGGATGTAACAGGCTTATAAAGTCAGGAGCAGGTATTGTTACAAATGTGGATGACATTCTCTCAGACCTTGGATATAATGCATATTATGAGCAAAAGAAAGAAAAGGCAAAAGAAAAAATACTTGAAAAAGATTTTTTGATGTTGTATAGTGAGTTAGGTTTACAGCCAAAAAGTATATATGAATTAATAGAAACTACAGGCATAGTATATGAGAAGATAGTTACAATGTTGCTGAAATTACAATTAGAAGGACTTATAGAACAACCTTATGAGAACTATTTTTCCATAAAAAATACATAAATTCAGATTATTTTTAGTTAAGGGGAAGTCTTATGGCAAAATATCTTGTTATTGTGGAATCACCGGCAAAAGTGAATACAATTAAAAAATTTTTGGGTTCAAATTATGAAGTTGTAGCTTCAAATGGTCATGTCAGAGATATGCCAAAAAGCACGATGGGTATTGATTTTGAAAATGATTATGAACCGAAATATATTACCATACGTGGAAAAGGGGACAAGCTGGCAGAACTTAGACGCTGTGTAAAAAAAGCAGACAAAGTTTATCTGGCAACTGACCCGGACCGTGAGGGAGAGGCTATTTCATGGCATTTGGCTAATGCATTAAAATTAGACCCAAAGAAAACTGCCAGAATTACATTTAATGAAATTACAAAGCCGGCAGTAAAGGAGTCTCTTAAGCATCCAAGAGAGATAAACATGAATCTTGTGGATTCACAGCAGGCAAGAAGAGTTATGGACAGAATGGTTGGATATAGTATAAGCCCGCTTCTATGGATGAAAATAAAGAGAGGACTTAGTGCAGGACGAGTCCAGTCTGTTGCATTAAGAATGCTTTGTGACAGAGAAGATGAAATAAACGCATTTATTCCTAAGGAATATTGGGATATGGATGCGGTTTTGAAATACAATAAGAAGGATTTCAAGGTAAGCTTTTACGGAAATGAAAAAGGAAAAATTGAAATCACGGGAAAAGAGCAGTTAGATGGAATCGTAAAGGAATTAAAGGCTGCAAGGTTCACTGTAAGTGATGTAAAAAAAGGCAACAGGTCAAGAAAGGCACCGGTTCCTTTTACCACAAGTACATTGCAGCAGGAAGCTTCAAAGGCTCTTAATTTTTCCACACAAAAGACTATGAGAATAGCCCAGCAGTTATATGAAGGTGTGGAAATAAAAGGTCGTGGAAGTATCGGTCTTATCACATATTTGCGTACAGATTCCACACGAATCTCTGAAACAGCAGAAGCCCAGGTAAAGGATTTTATTGAAAATAACTATGGCGAAAGCTATATGACTAAAGAGGTTACTACAAAGAAATCCGGTAAAAAGATACAGGATGCTCACGAAGCCATAAGACCTACAGATGTTACCCTTCTTCCGGATAGTATAAAGGCACAGCTTCCAAGGGATTTGTTCAGATTATATCAATTAATATGGAAGAGATTCGTTGCAAGCCGTATGCAAAGTGCAGTATATGAGACAACTAATGTAAAGGTTGCCGCAGGAAAATATATTTTTAATGCTGCAACATCTAAGTTGGATTTTGACGGATTTATGAAGGTTTATACAGACAGTGATAACGAAAAAGTGGTAACAAATAATACTGTTTCCAAGTTAGAAAAAGGAATGGAACTGGATTTTGTGGAATTTGAGGAAAATCAGCATTTCACACAGCCACCGGCTCACTTTACTGAAGCAGCCCTGGTAAAGGCAATGGAAGAGCAGGGAATAGGACGTCCAAGTACCTATGCACCTACTATTGGCACAATTATTGGAAGACGCTATGTTATAAAAGAAAAGAAAAATCTGTATGTTACCGAATTAGGAGAAGCGGTAAATAATGTAATGAAAACAGCATTTGCCGTTATTGTTGATACAGCTTTTACTGCCAATATGGAATCACTTCTTGATGCCGTGGAAGAGGGTACCGTGGAATGGAAGACAATCATAAGAAACTTCTATCCTGACCTTGATGAAATGGTAAAGGAAGCTGAAAAGAAATTAGAAAAAATAAAAATTGCCGATGAGGAGTCCGAGGAAATCTGTGAAGAATGTGGCAGACGAATGGTAATTAAGTATGGACCTCACGGAAAGTTTTTGGCATGTCCGGGATTTCCTGAGTGTAAAAATACTAAACCGTATCTTGAAAAGGCAGGAGTGCCTTGTCCTAAATGCGGAAAGGATGTTATCATCAGAAAAACCAAAAAGGGCAGAAGATATTTCGGATGTATTGATTATCCGGAGTGTGATTTTATGTCATGGCAGAAGCCATCCACAAAGAAGTGTCCACAGTGTGGAGGTTATATGGTAGAAAAAGGTAATAAGTTAGCCTGTGCCAATGCAGAGTGTGGTTATGTTGAAAGTAAGGAAAACAAAGACAGGTAAAAAAATCTTGCCAATGTTTTTTATATATGGTATGATAATGAAGTTGCATTAAGCACATCGGTGGAGAAGCAGACGGGTGCCCACGCTCGGGGTTGTCTGATTCGGTGAAGCAGATGGAAGGTATGATATTTGCCGGAATAATTGCCGGGACGATATCAAAAATAATATTAAAAAAACCAGGAGGTATTAAAATGAGCGTTATTTCAATGAAACAGTTATTAGAAGCAGGTGTTCATTTTGGACATCAGACA
>NZ_HF991862.1:0-3763 GCF_000432355.1 Eubacterium sp. CAG:161 | reverse complement strand
GATGAAGCTTACAAGGCAGTATCTGATATTGCACAGGAAGGTGGTACAATCCTTTTTGTTGGTACTAAGAAGCAGGCTCAGGATGCTGTTAAGGAAGAAGCACAGAGATGTGGTATGTACTACGTTAACGAAAGATGGTTAGGTGGTATGCTTACTAACTTCAAGACTATTCAGTCAAGAATTAAGAGATTAAAAGATATTGAAAGAATGTCTGAAGATGGAACATTTGATGTTCTTCCTAAGAAAGAAGTTGTTAATATTAAGAAGGAATGGGATAAGCTTGAAAAGAACCTTGGCGGTATCAAGGAAATGAAGAGAATCCCAGATGCTATCTTTGTTGTAGATCCTAAGAAGGAAAGAATCTGCGTTCAGGAAGCTCATGCACTTGGAATTACATTAATCGGTATTGCTGATACAAACTGTGATCCTGAAGAATTAGATTACGTTATCCCAGGTAACGATGATGCTATCAGAGCAGTTAAACTTATTGTTTCTAAGATGGCAGATGCTGTTATTGAAGCTAACCAGGGTGAAGAAATGGTAGCAGAAACAGCTGAGGCTGAAACAGAAGAAGTTAACGAGACAGTAGAAGAATAATATAGATTTCAGGAGGAATAGAATTATGACAATTACAGCAGCAATGGTAAAAGAATTAAGAGAATTAACAGGTGCTGGTGTTATGGCTTGTAAAAACGCTTTAGTTGAAACTGATGGTAATCAGGAAGCAGCTATTGAAGTTTTAAGAAAAAAAGGTGAAGCTACAGCAGTTAAAAAGTCTGGCAGAATCGCTGCAGAAGGTATCGTTTATACATTAGTAGAAGACGGTAAGGCTGCAATCGTAGAAGTTAACTCAGAAACAGACTTTGTTGCTAAGAACGAAAAGTTCCAGACATTCGTAGGTAATGTTGCTAAGCAGATTGTTGCTTCAGACGCTAAAGATGTTGAAGAATTATTAGGCGAAGCCTGGATTCTTGATCCTGCTAAGACTGTTAAGGATGAATTAGTATCACAGATCGCTGTTATCGGTGAAAACATGAACATTAGAAGATTTGAAAAGTTAGAATCAGAAGGTGTTATTTCATCATACATTCATGCAGGTGGAAAGATTGGTGTATTAGTTGAAGCTGATGCTCCTGCAAATGATGCTGTAACAGCAGCAATTAAGACAATTGCTATGCAGATTGCAGCTATGAACCCACAGTACATCTCAAGAAATGATATTTCTGCAGATGAACTTGCTAAGATGAGAGAAATCACAATTGACAGCGCATTAAACGAGCCTGATACACTTCCAAAGCCTATTTTAATGAACTTACTCAACAAGGCTGTAGAAAGCAAGGCTTGGAGCGATGAAGATATTGCTATTTATGAAGAGAAGAAGAGTAACTTAAATTACTTATTCAACTTCCTTTCAAAAGAAGCAAAGGCAGCAGTAGCAGAAATCGCTATGAACGACAAAGCAGAAATCATGGAAAACAAGATTTTCAATGGTTTAGTAGAAGGTCGTGTATCAAAGCAGTTAAAGGAAGTATGCCTTCTTGACCAGACATATGTAATGGCTGCAGACGGAAAGCAGACAGTTGCTAAGTATCTTGATGAAGTATCAAAAGAAGTTGGCGCTACAGTAGCACTTAAGAAATTCGTTCGTTTTGAAACAGGTGAAGGTCTTGAAAAGAAAGAAGAGAATTTTGCTGAAGAAGTAGCTGCACAGATGAAATAATTATCGCGAAGCTTTGAGCAAAGCGACGTAACATAAAAAGAGATAGGATTCTCATATGCTTGCATAATTGAGGACCTATCTCTTTTTATGTTATGCGTCATTCTGCGAATGACTCGTGCTAATTGATTTGTGAAACAAATCAATTAGAGGAGTGGTGCGTATAGAAAAAGGAGGATGCCTTAAACGAACTGTTGATACAGTTTACCAGCTAAAGAGAAAAGTCGCTGTCACAGACGGCGGCTTTTCCTTTTCGGGTAGTATTCAAGAAGTCATAAAGTTCCGTGAGTAATGGAAGAAGGCAATGCTTTGAGAAAGAAGGAGAGTATTATTCTGAAAACTACTTGAGATTTGGGGGAAAAATCTGCTATAATACTACTGTATATCTATGGGTTAGGGGGGATTTGTATCCTTTTTGCCTTAGAAATTATGGAAGGAGGACTTGACTATGGCAAATCAATCTTTTCTGGTTAAACCTTCTATCTTCTCTGGCGTGTCCGCTGTCGGAGAAAGTAAATAGCGGATAGAATTATTTTGGAGGAATGAAAATGAAGAATAAACTTATAAGCCTTCTGCTTGCGTTGTGCCTTGTGATGGCACTTGTTCCGATGACAGCGTTTGCAGAAGAGAACGAGAAAAGCAACAAAATCTCAATCACAACAGTAGATGAGCTTTTGCAATTTGCAAAAGCTGTGGACAATGGCGAATATGACGATAAAACAGATGCGGTTGTATCTCTTGATGCAGATTTGGATTTAACAGGTGTTGCGTGGACACCAATTGGCAGCGTATTTGCTGCTGATGGAACTCTGCTGCATTACTTCAGCGACAAATTTTACGGAAACGGGCATACGATTTCCAATTTAGATTTTTCCGAAAACTATGGAAAGACAGAGTATCCGTCTTTCGGATTTTTCAGTGAGGTTTACGGCGCTGAAATTTCCGGTTTGACAATTCAAGGCAAGCTGGATGTGTCCAATTCAGGGTATGTCTTTTTTGGAACAGTTGCGGGCGTTGCAGAAAACAGCAAAATTTCTGACTGCATTTCGGATGTATCGTTCACAGATACGGACAAATATATCAACGGCCCTACGGCTTTGTGCGGATATGCGATAAATAGCACGATTGAACACTGCCAAAACAAGGGGAATTTTTCAGTAACGACGGATACTACCTCTTTGCAGATGGGCGGTATCGTAGGTGTTGCTGACAACAGTACCGTACAGTATTGCGCCAATACAGGCGATATGACCTCTTGGACACCCCATACCGGCGGAATTGTTGGGCAGTTGTATCAAGGCTCAAAGATTATCAATTGTTATTCCACCGGGAAAATGGTTCCTCTTGGCCATGGCACTACGAATTTCGGCGGTATCGCAGGCACAGTTGGTGCAGGTACAGAAATCAGACATTGCTATTTCGCTGGTGAAATGGATTTATCTCAATATACTGCCACTACACCTTATAAGCGTTTGGGCGGTATTGCAGGCGGTGTTTCTTCTGATACACCTGTTTTTGAAAACAATTATTTCGTGCAAACGGAAAATGTCCCGGCTTGCTTTAAGTATCAGGATGCTGGAACAGAAAAGACCCTTGACTTTATGAAAACGGAAGATTTCTTTAATGAAATCACTGCTGCTGGTGGCAATTATCGATTTAATTCTAATGGAACACCCCTTTTGCCTGCACCGAAATATACAGTTTCTTTTGTCGTAACACCTGCTGAATTGGCGAATGTAGTCATTAAAGTGAATGGTCAGGAAGTAGCAAACCCTGTTGATTTGGAAGCGGGTACTTATACTGTCGAAGTCAGCGCAGATAATTGCGAGGTTTTCAATCTCAATATTACGATTACGGCTGATACAGCAACTCATACGCAGACCATTGCAATGACTTATTTACCTGCCGACTACACTAAGGTCGACGAAGCCATTGCCAAGGCAAATGCACTGAACAAGGACAACTACAAGGACTTCTCTGCTGTAGAAACTGCTGTCAATGCTGTTGTCCGTGACAAGAATATCACTGAACAGAGCGAAGTGGATG
>NZ_HF991861.1:37777-42047 GCF_000432355.1 Eubacterium sp. CAG:161 | reverse complement strand
GTGTATACTATTAGTTTTTCTTAATCTTCTTATAGTATACACCGGATGTAAAAAAAATACAATAGCACAATATAAGCCTTATAAAGTACAAACCACCATTGTGCCTGCCCCAATATTCAATTTGCATTTATCCGTTCTTACATTGCAGTATTGTAATTACATCTTGTATCAATTATAATATATATTATTCGTTACTTTGTCAAGTGTTTTTTGTGATATTATAAAATAATTAAAATTCTAATCTCATCTGATTCCACACTACGTTTCCGTGTGTTGAATGCTCTGAAATACCTTCATTTATAAATCCGAATTTAGAGTAACACGGTACTAAAGCATCCTTGCATGTTAGTACTAAGCCTTTTCTTCCCTGTATTTGCACATCATTAATTGCCTGTGTAATTAATCTTCCTGCAAGCCCACGTTTACGATAATCAGGAATAGTATTTACTCCAAAAATCATTTGCCATTTTCCTTTTCCATAACAAAAACTTCATTTCCATGCTCTTTTATTATTTCCACTAAATCATTAGTTTTAATCCAGATTGTAGCTGTATTATCCTTTGGATGAACCCCTACGATTCCGGGATATTCAAAAAAACATTCCTCTATAAACACCTTAACTTTTATCATCGTACACTAATTTTACTCATATTTATTAAACTTTTCCAATACTTTTTGCTTCCTGCTACACATTTATATGATTTACTTTTAATTTTTTCTATGTTATAATACTTCAAATTTGAACTATTCATTTTTGTACTTTTATATTGGAGGATGTATTATGCGAACAGGCATTGAATTTGCTCATAAAATTTCTTTAGCTTACTCTGCAATGTGTAAGCCTTTATGCCATCAGATAAATTTACCTCAGACAGCATTTGATATTCTGATGTTTTTATCCAATAATCCGGAATTTACCACTGCCCGAGATATTGTTGAAATCAGAAAAATCAAGGCAAATCTTGTATCCGTCAATGTGGACCGGTTAGTAAATGACGGATATCTTATCAGAAAAGAAGTGGAAGGTGACCGGCGCAAGCACCAACTTGTATGCACTCCTAAGGCAGATGAAATAATTAACATGGGACTTATTCTTCAAAAAAACTTTGTAGACAGGATTTTCGAAGATATAGATGAAGAAACTAAAGATGCCATTTACAGTTGCATTAGCAAGATGAATTCAAATCTCAATGAAATTTTAGAGGAGGTTCAATAAATGGACATTTTAATAACATTTGTAGTAACATTTTTTGCAGGAATGGGTGCAGGACTTGGAACCGGTTTTGCAGGAATGAGTGCAGCTGCAGTTATCAGCCCAATGTTAATTACATTTCTTGGCATGGACCCATATATGGCTGTGGGAATTGCCCTGTCATCAGATGTTTTAGCCAGTGCTGTTTCTGCCTATACATACGGAAAAAATAAAAATCTTGATATAAGAAACGGACTTATTATGATGGTTAGCGTTTTAGCATTCACTGTTGTAGGAAGCTATATTTCAAGCCTTGTTCCATCTACAACCATGGGAAACTTTTCTGTTTTTATGACCTTTCTTTTGGGAATTAAATTTATTGTAAAGCCTGTTATGACAACCAAAGAAGCAATGGCCGATGTTCCTGCCAAAAAGCGTGCCATTCAGTCAGTTATCTGTGGCGTTTTAATTGGATTTATATGTGGTTTCGTTGGTGCCGGGGGAGGTATGATGATGCTCCTTATTTTAACTTCAGTTTTGGGATATGAACTTAAAACTGCCGTGGGAACCAGCGTATTCATTATGACATTTACAGCATTTACCGGTGCAGCCTCACACTTTGCCATTGGAGGTGCCCCTGATGTAACGGTCTGGATTTTGTGTATTATATTTACATTATTATGGGCAAGAATTGCTGCCGTGTTTGCCAACAAAGCTACGCCAAAAACCTTAAACCGTGCCACAGGTATTATACTTGTTATACTTGGAATTGTAGTTATGGCATTTTCAATGTTTGCATAATTGTTGTAAAAGTGTCCCTCAATTAAATTTGTAGGGACACTTTTTACTATATTTATAAATTACATATGGCATATAGTGGTATATTTTCCATCCACTCCTGGTTAATGTACTTCATTGTTGAAAATCTGACTGCAGTATCCGGGCTATACTTATCACAAAATGCTTTTAAACTCTTTGATTTAATGTTACAAAATTAGTATATCACATTTTTTCTTTATTCTACTGTATATGTTGTGATGATTGTATCCTCATCTTTATTTAAATATTCTATCCTAATATGAATTCCCCATTATCTCCAACTGTTACCTTTGTTTTATAAAATGCCTTAACTCCTTCTAACATATATAGTGCATCTTTTGTACCGGCTGTCTCATATGGCGAATGCATTGCCAACTGGGCAAGCCCGATATCTACCGTATTAATAGATATGTGACTGTTTGCTATGTTTCCCAGAGTTGAACCGCCGGGAATATCTGAACGGTTTACATAAGTTTGAGTCGGTACTGCTGCCTCCTTACAGATTTCTTTAAACACTGCTGCTGACATTCCATCTGTAGTATATTTTTGGTTTGCATTATACTTGATAACTATTCCACTATTCATATAAGGTCTGTTAGTAGGGTCAGCTTTTTCCATATAATTAGGGTGAACACCATGGGCATTATCCGCCGATAACATAAATGACCGGGAATATGCCCGAATCAAATCTTCTCCATTTATTCCCATACACAAACCGATTCTATTAAGAACATCTGACAAAAACGTAGAATCCGCCCCTTGCTTTGTTGTACTACCAACCTCTTCATTATCAAAAATGGCACAAACCGTAACGCTATTGGAATCAGACCCACCTGCAGCAATATGCGCCTTCATACAACTATAGGCACACATAATATCATCAAGCCTTGGTGCTGACATAAATTCACCATTACATCCTAAAACAGTTCCCTTTTGTCTGTTATATAAAAACAAATCTGAACTAACTATGGAATCCTCATTTACTCCGGCAACATCTGCCATTACTTTATAAAAAATTCCCTTAGATGTCAGTTCTCCAAACAGTGGAATCATATCTTTTTGAGGATTATATTTGACCCCCGTGTTGGCTTCTCTATTCATATGGATTGCCAGATTCGGAATAATACACAAATCTCTTTCAACATTTACCAGCACCGGTTTTATTTTCATTCCATCCTTAACAATAATACGTCCTGCCACTGACAACGGTCTGTCAAACCACGGTGCCATAAGCATTCCACCATATTTTTCCACATTTAATGAAAGGTACCTGTTGTCTTCTACCATTTCCGGATTTTCCTTTATTTTAAATGCCGGTGAGTCACTATGGGCTGCTGCTATTTGAAAATTTGAAATCTTATTATTCTTTGGTATACAAAATGCAATTATTGAAGAGCCGTTTCTTGTAACATAATATTTTTCTCCCGGTAACAAATTCCATTTATCCTGCTCATTTAATTGTGAATATCCGTTTTTTTTAAGCATCTCTGCAAAATTTGCCGTCACATGAAATGCACTGGGACTTTTATCTATAAACTCCATAAGTTCCTTTGAAAAATCAATAAATCTGCTTTCTTCCATAAATGCCTCCATATAACTTATCTAAAAGTTAATTTATTATCTCTAGGGTATCCCTTCCCACTTTGCATGTCAAATACAAAATTTTCACTCCGGCTTCTTTTGCCTCCTGTAATGCCACACCAAATTCAGGATGAGTATCTATATTAGGACGTACTTCATTAATTCCTTCCATCTGAATCACAAATGCTATTGCACATTCATAACCCGCCCTTTTTGCCTTAATTAATTCTCTTAAATGCTTAATTCCCCTTGTGGTAGGTGCATCAGGGAAATATCCTATTCCATCTATTTCCAAGGTGCATCCCTTTACTTCCATAAGATATTCCTGATTTCCTTTTCTCATATAAAAGTCAATTCTGGAATCTCCGTATTTATACTCTGGCTTAATGTAATCATAATCCTTTGTTTCTAACCACTCTTTCACTTGTTTCTAACCACTCTTTCACTCCCTTGTTTGGTGCCTGACTATCCATATTAATCCAACCAAAATTTTTCTTATATACAGCCACTAAGTCATATAAAGTCTTCCTATTTGGATTGTCAGAAACCTCCAGCCTTACAGGAGTTTTAGGAATCAACAATTCCTTACAACGCCCTGTATTTTTTACATGCACGGTATTTACAACTCCTTCTATATCAACATGGGCAATAAACCTGTTAGGACGGTCAATAAATATT
>NZ_HF991861.1:0-37713 GCF_000432355.1 Eubacterium sp. CAG:161 | reverse complement strand
TGCCATTTTTATAACAACATTGCCTGAATGTTCCACATCGGCATCCTACTGTAAACGGCTCAATCAAACTTGCCACCTACTGTAACCTTATGTCCTGTATTAGGTCCATGCATAAATACCGCAACATCAGTTCCGCATACACTTGAATAAATGTTTCTAACAAGTACATCATTATCCCTTACTTCCGGCAATGGAATTTCTCTAATCTCTACTTTCTCTTTTCCTAAATAAATACCTGCTTTCATAAATAACTCCTGTTTTGATAACATTATCTTAAAGAAAATTAACGTATATGTCTAATATAGACATACTTATTTTGTTAAGAATAATATCCCAAAAATAATTTTAATGCAACTATTCAGCCTTTTATTGTATAATAGCTACGCTTCCCTGAGCCTTATCTTTTTTAACAATTATCTTACGGTCAATGCGCTCTTTTAATTCACCAACATGGGATATTATGCCCACCAACCGGTTTCCTTCCGTCAGGGAATTAAGTGCATTTATTGCCTGATTGAGAGACTCTTCATCTAATGAACCAAAACCTTCGTCCACAAAAAGAGTATCGAGTCTAATTCCCCCGGCGGAAGCATGGATTTCATCAGAGAGCCCTAACGCCAGTGAAAGTGATGCCTTAAAAGCTTCCCCTCCCGAAAGAGTTCTCACGCTTCTATTGGTTCCATTATAATGGTCAATTACCCACAAATCCAATCCACTTTGACTTCTCTGATTATCTGCCTCTTCTGCTCTTTTTAATTCATACTGTCCTGATGACATCGTAAGAAATCTAATATTAGCTCTATTTATAATCCTGTCAAAATAATGCGTTTGAATGTACGTTTCTAGCAAAATTTTATCCTTACCGTTAATCCCTCCGTTAGCAGTGTCTGAAAGAGATTTAATCATAGTCCATTTTTCCTGTGCCTCTTTCATTGCCCTGTACTTAACTTTTATGGCATCTTTGATGTTCTCATTAACTTTAATCCTTGTGCTGATTACGTTTATTGCATCTAACAGATTCTTCCTCTCTTTTACTAAATCATTCCTTTTTTCTGACAATTCATCTGTAGGAGAAATTTCCGCACCCCTTAGCTGCTCATCAATCATCTTTATGGTATTTTCTGCCTTTTCAATTTCTGTTTTACAGTTCTGAAAATCCCTGTCAGCTTTTTTGTAATTCTCCTCCATTTTTATAAGCAAATCCCTTAATTCACTTAAGTGTTGTACAGCTTCTTCCCTTGTGCTGAAGCTGAGGCTCTCTTTTATCTGGGTAAGCTTGGCATTTATACCCTCAAAAGCAATTTTGCATTCAGACTTTTTATTGCCTGCATCTTTTAACTTATGCTTTATATTCTCAAGCTTCTTCTCATTTTCAGGTATATTTTCTTCTAACTTATTTTTTTCCTTTACCTTTTCATTTATTAACTTAAGTTCTGCTGCAAAGCTAAGTGACTCCTTACTTAAATCCTCATATTTTTCATGTATTAATTCTCTTATAATCTTAATATTTTCTTCCTTATATTCAAGGATTTTTCCCCCATCTTTAAGGATATTTTCCTTTAAAAGTTTAACTTCACTGCCTTTATTTCCTGCTGCAAGACTGGCATTCGCCGTATTTTCTTCCTTTAGCTTAAGACCTGCCTTTTCTTCATCAAGTTCCCTTCTTGAAGGTGCATTTTTAACAGGTTCAGCTTTATGAGGATGAGTAGTTGAACCGCATACCGGACAAGCCTTACCCTCTTCAAGTTCACTTGCCATAATTCCTGCCTGCTGGTTAAAAAACAACAGCTCCCTTTCTTCGTAATGTTTCCTTGCCTCTTCCAAAATTTCCGCAGCTTCCTTATATTTCTCCTGAAAATCTTTAAGCTGTACCAAATTTCTATCATATCTGTTAAGCAATTCAACAAAATTATCAATATCATCTATTTTTTTTGTCGTTTTATTTATTTCCCCCTGTAAAGCAATTTTTTCTTCTCCTGCGTTTTTTATTGTATTTAAACGCTCCCTGTCCGTTGAAATAACTTCTTCTAAATTTTGTAGGTAATCATTTAATAATATCTCCTGATTCTCCCAGTGGGAAATTTTTTCCTTTCCCTCACTCCACTGTGTCTGTAAGCTTCCCATTGCCTCATACTCCGGCAATTTTTCCTCATCTTTTCTTATATCAAATTCCAGTTTTTTCCGCTTTGGTTTCTTAGACTCCTCCTCCTGAAAAATTTCTTCTAATTTTCCAAAGGCATCCCTGTTTTTCTTAAGAAGAAGTAACGCCCTGTTTTTCTGCCCGATAGCCTCATTAATTCTTTTTATTTCTCCTATTTTTTCATCTATTCCCGCTGTTTCCTTTTCATTCTTTTCCATTAATTTCTGCTGTTTTGATAATAACTCACTGTCAGTTTCCACTAATTTGTTAATAACATCTGTTATTTCATCAATATTATTAGCTCCGGATTCTATTAAATTACCGGCACGGGTTCCTAATTCACTGTTATTGTCATACATAAGACCTGATAAGGATTGATTTATTGCTGACTCTTCCCTGTCATATTCCTCCCTTACGGATTTTTCCTGTACCTTTAGCTTGTCCTGAATGGTCTTGTAAATCCCGGTATTAAAAATCTGCCTGAAAATTTTAATTCTGTCATCTGTTTTTGCCAGCAAAAGTTTTAAAAAATCTCCCTGGGCAATCATTGCCACCTGAGAAAACTGCTCTCTGTTAAGGCCGATAAGCTCCTGAACAGCCCTGGTAACCTCCTTAGTTTTTGTTACCACATTTCTTGAGTCCGGGTACTCCAAAAAGGCATCAGCCACCTGCTTTGTCATTCCCTCTCCACGCTTTGATTTTCTCATATATTCAGGATTTCTTCTTACCTTATATATCAGGTTTCTGTACTCAAATTCCATTTCCACAAAAGTTTCCGTATCTTCTTTTGCGTACTTACTTCTAAACATTGTGGTTTCCCTGTTTTCTCCGCTTGCCTCCCCATAAAGGGCAAAAACAATGGCATCAAAAATGGTGGTTTTTCCGGCTCCCGTATCTCCTGTTATGAGATAAATTCCCTTCTTACCTAATTTTTCAAAATCTATTACCTGACAGCCTGCGTAAGGGCCAAAGGCTGAAATTGTTAATTTAATTGGTCTCATTACTCATTTACCTCCCACACATCTTTAATTAATTTATCCATAAAATCAGCCTGCTCACGGCTCATAGGCTGGTTGTTTTGAAGTTCATAAAATTCCTTAAATAAATCAAGGGGCTGTTTTTTCTCCACATTTTCCACACCTTTTATTTCATTATTACTTCTTGTTCTTGTGTTGTCATAATCTAATTTCATAATATTAGGATAAACCGTTCTAAGAAGCTCCATGGCATGTAAAACGTCCTGTTCATCCGTTAATGTCACATGGGCATAATCCATTCTGTCAATATCCTTATAAAAATCCTTAGACATAATTTCCTGATATTTACCTTTTATTTCAATCATGTCATGTTTTGGAATCAAAGGAACTTTCTCTATGGTAATATTCCCCTTTTCCTTCATATCCACAATAAGTGCTGTTTTTTGATGCTTTGCCTCAGAAAAAGAATATTTAAGAGGAGTTCCTGAATATCTTACAAATTCACTTTTTATATGCTGAGGACTATGTAAATGACCTAATGCCACATAATCAAATCTCTTAAAATTTTCTACACTTACTTCATCAATGCCTCCCACAGACACTTCTTCTGAATCACACCTGTCTGCTCCCCTTACAAACTGATGAGCAATCAAAAGATTTCTCTCGCCTTCGTCCACCTTAGTTTGCTCCATAACATATGCCATTGCACTGTCATAACTGTCAATGTCAGCCTCCTCATAAACGTGTTTTACCATTGCCGGCTTAATAAAGGGCAGCATATATATGTTAATTTCACCATATTCATCTTTTATTTTATGGGTTTCCACATTTCCACTAAAAGGCTTTGACATATAAACTCCGCTTCGGCTTATAAGTTCAGCCCCAAAGCCTATTCTTTCCTGACTGTCATGATTTCCACTTATAACGAAAACCTTCAGATTTCTTTTTGCCAGACTATTTAGAAAACTGTTTAACACCGTCACTGCCTCCGCTGATGGCACCGGCTTGTCATACACATCCCCTGCAATAAGAACTGCCTCAATTTTTTTCTCATCTATTATATTTAGTATTTTGTCAAATATGAATTTCTGATCCTCAATCAATGAAAATTCATTTAATCTTTTTCCTATATGTAAATCTGCCAAATGAAGAAATCTCATAAGCCCTCCTTAATATTTTGTGGATTTCACTACTTTTACGGCTATACTAACATCGCCATTATGATGTGTCAATAATGGCGCAAAACGTAATGAGCATACTATGTTGACAGACCTAATTTTTAGTGCTATCATTCATCGCAGGAAAGTTTAAAGTGTTTCAAAAAACTTAATTTAATTTAGAGATTGGAGGATTTAAACATGAAAAAATTTATGATTGGTGATTTGATTTTAGCTATAATATGTACAATTTCTTATTTGATGCGCATTCCACATCATATGAGTACCCTGACTTCTTCTTCGAGTGTACATTCAACCATTACCCAGACCATTCCACTAAATACTACTGAAATGATATTTGGTGCTTTTGCGGTTTTTGTTTTAGTCAACATTCCAAATATTTTCTTAATATTGAAGAAATCAATACTTAAAATAACTAAAAGCAATTAATTTTTAAGTAAAGGCGATGTCTGTTGTGTTTTTACAGCTTTCATCGTCTTTTTTATTTGTGTATTTTTATAATTGATTTTTCCCTTCTTAATGATAAGATTAATTTATAAGTTTGTGATGTAAAGGAAAGGATTTTTTATGAATATACGCTTTTATAATGGAACTATTTTAACTTTAGAAGATACCACTGCTGACGAAAATGGCTGTCTTCCTCTTTTGTACGGGGAAGTGTGGGTCTTTGATGACACCATTGGTTTTGTGGGAAACCCTGCAACGGACAAAACAGTTTCTAAACTCCATCCCCAGATAAAATGGGACAAGGAAATTAATCTCAATGGAAATCTTATTATGCCTGGGTTTAAGGATGCCCATACCCATTCTGCCATGACATTTTTGCGCTCTTATGCAGATGATTTGCCTTTAGACAAATGGCTTAACGAGAAGGTATTTCCTATGGAAGCCAAGCTTACTGATAACAAAATATATGAGTATAGCAAAATTGCCATTAAGGAATATCTCACATCAGGAATCACTGCCAATTTTGATATGTACATCAGCCCTGACCCTGTTATTCAGGCATCTGTTGACATGGGATTTAGAACTGTTATGACCGGAGGATTAAACGACTTTACCCAGTCTGTCCCGGAAATTGAGGAATGTTACAAAAAATACAACGGCTACAACGACCTTATATCTTATGAATTGGGATTCCACGCAGAGTATACCTGTAGCGAAGGGCTTTTAAAGGATTTGTCGGCTCTTGCCAATAAGCTTCAGGCTCCTGTTTTCTGCCACAATTCCGAGACTCAGAAAGAAGTAGCGGAATGTGTTAAAAGATATGGCATGACACCTACTGTTTATTTAGACAACATTGGTATGTTTAACTACGGTGGAGGTGGCTATCACTGCGTTCATATGACCGACTCCGACATAAATGTTTTTGAAAAAAGAGGTATGTCCATTGTTTTGAATCCTGCTTCTAATTTAAAGCTTGCCAGCGGAATTGCTCCTGTCAGTCTTTTTATGAAAAAAGGAATAAACCTTGCCCTTGGCACTGACGGGCCTGCCAGCAACAATGCATTAGATATGTTCAGGGAAATGTTTTTAACTACTGCTCTTGCCAAGTACCGGGAAAATGACGCTTCGGCAGTAGATGCCAATGAGGTACTTAAAATGGCTACTTTAGGTGGTGCCAAAGCTATGGGTCTTCGTAACTGTGACACATTAAGTCGTGGAAAAAAAGCTGACTTAATCGTAATCGATTTAAGCCAGCCTAATATGCAACCAATAAACAACATTACCAAGAATCTTGTATATAGCGGTTCAAAAATAAATGTTATTTTAACAATGATTAACGGAAATATTTTGTACCAAGTGTAGCTGCCATTACAGCTTTTATAGTATGCATCCTGTTTTCTGCCTCGTCAAAAACAACAGAATTTTCAGATTCAAATACTTCATCTGTAACTTCCATTTCAGTAAGTCCGAATTTTTTGTTGATTTCCTTACCGATTTTGGTATCCAGATCGTGGAAAGCAGGAAGACAATGCATAAATACAACATCATCACCGGCATTCTTAATTAAATCCATTGTAACACGGTATGGAAGAAGATCATTTATTCTCTCTTCCCAAACTTCATCAGGCTCACCCATTGAAACCCACACATCAGTGTAAATGGCATTAGCTTCCTTAGTTGCCACCATAGGATCTTCCTCAAATTCAATAACTGCTCCTGTTTCTTTTGCTATAGCCTGGCACTGTTCTACCAGTTCTTTATTTGGCCAGTATTTCTTTGGTGCACATGCCACAAAATGCATTCCCATTTTGGCACATCCTACCATAAGTGAATTTCCCATATTGTAACGGGCATCTCCCATATATACAAACTTAAGTCCCTGCAATTTTCCAAACTTTTCACGCAGTGTTAAAAAGTCAGCTAAAATCTGTGTAGGATGAAATTCATTGGTAAGACCGTTCCATACAGGAACTCCTGCATATTTTGCCAATTCTTCTACTATATCCTGACCGAATCCACGATATTCAATACCGTCAAACATTCTGCCTAAAACTCTTGCTGTATCAGCAATACTTTCTTTCTTACCTATTTGTGAACCTGTCGGGTCTAAGTATGTAACTCCCATTCCCAAATCATGGGCTGCCACTTCAAAAGAACATCTTGTACGTGTACTTGTTTTTTCAAAAATAACTGCAATATTTTTTCCCTTAAACACGTCAACTAATTCTCCGGCTTTCTTTTTCTTCTTAAGGTCAGCTGCCAAATCAATAAGCTCTTCTATCTCTTCAGGTGTAAAATCCAGTAACTTTAAAAAATGTCTTCCTGTAAAATCTGTCTTCATTATTAACCTTCTTTCCACAAACTAATCATTTGTTTTTGTATTTTTATTTTTATAATCTTTAATATACTCTACTATATTAATACTCTTTCCTGATTTATTCAATGTTGGCGGAGTATTTAATCTGTGTTTAACATTCTTCTGAAGGCTTTCCATAATGGCATCACGCTTCTCTTCTAACTCCTTCAACTGCTTTGCTATTCTCTCAGCTGATTCTTCCCTGACACCGGCAATCCTCTCACGGCTGTCAGCGGTTTTTTCGTCAAGAATTTCCATGCCTTCTTCTGCCTTTTCAGCAACAGTTATGGCTGAATTTCCCACAACATCTTTTAACTGATCTCCAACTGTATGCAGACTTTCTGCCAATTTGTCCAATTGTCCCAGACTTTTATTAATTCCAATGAGGTTTTTAAGGGTTACAATCATGTCCACCACAAACACCACGCCACATACCACTACAATAATAACCTGTATTTGAAATGGTATCTTCTTAACTACAGCCATAATGGGGTGATGTACAAATTTTACTGCAAATACAACTGCCATGCCCCACATAAAACTAAAGGCAAGGCACACATATCCACCTATGTTAAATTTTTCGTCGGAATAATCCCACCATCTCATATGAAATATTTTGTCAAGAATCCATCCTCCAAACAATTCCACTGCCGAGCAAATCACCATTCCTCCCAAAAACAGCAACCAGATGTTTTTCTCCACAGGCAAAAGTGCCAGCAAAACTCCTATCATGCCACATCCGTATATGGGACAAACCGGTCCGTTTAAAAATCCTCTGTTGGTGACCTTTCCTGCGGTAACAGCCACAAAAGCCACTTCCACGCACCAGCCTAAAAAGCTGTAAATAAAAAACAATAATGCAATCTCACTAAAAGAAAACATGCTTTACCCTCCTTGATACTCATATATCGTATGATACCATAAAAAGGGGGATATTGCACTAACTTCTACCTACAGTTTATCGACCTTTAAATTATAATCCACCAATAGCCAATTTGCCCGAAACAGTCGCATTATCTGCCAAAATGAAGCACCTCTTAAATTGTATTCATAAAGTAATTCAATTTTTGCCTTAATGCTCCTTGCGTCCTCAAACCACACTTCGTGGTCTACGCCATCCTTCGTATACCTGAAATATGGTGTCTGCCCAACTTCGTCAAATAAAATTTCAGCATTATTTTCCACTGCAATTTGCACTGCCTGAGCATTTCCAATAGTTTCAGCTTTCGTAACGTCCTTTTCATAGGGAAGAGCCCAGTCATAACCGTAATTAGGTATTCCCATATTGATTTTTTCAGAGGGAATTGCCGTCACCGCATAATCTAAAACCCGCCTGATTTTATCAACCGGTGCCACCGCCATAGGCTCGCCATATGTATATCCCCACTCATATGTCATAACCAACACGCTATTTGCCACTCTTCCCAAAGTCTCATAATCCTTTCCCTCATATAAAAGTCCCGGCTGGTCAGCACTGGTTTTTGGTGCCAAATCCACCGAAACCGTAAATCCCTGTTCATTCATTTTCTCCGTTGCCCTCTCAACAAACCTTACAAAAGCCTCCCTATCCTCTGCCTTTATGTATTCAAAATCAATATCCAGTCCCAGAAAACCCTTTTCATTCATTATCTCCAACAGGTTGTCTAGCAACACTTCCACTATATCTTCATTTTGAATAACATCAGAAATCAGATTATTGTTAAACATGCCTGTTTCATCAAAGGGTGTCAAAGTCAGTATAGGTGCTGCATTGTAGTTATATGAGGCTTCAATCATGAATCCATCATCTATTGGGGGATATATAACCTCCCCTTCTCTTGTAAATCCATAGGAAAAAACCGCCATTCCCGACAATGACGGGAGACTTTGCTCTAAAACATAATTGCTTATAAATGGATATGCGAACCCTCTTATAACCGCCTCTCTTCTGTTTTCACGTATTCCTCCTGTATCAATTAATAATGCCTGACCCACTGCCAAAGGGTACGGATACACCAATTGATTGTCATAAATAATCGATTCCACACTTACCCCATATGCACCGGCAATGCTATCTACATTATCTCCTGATTTTACAACATATATTTCCATAGTAATTACAGCCTTTTTTAATAAATATATGTTGGAAAAATTTGAATAATGCAGATAATGGTGGGAACATTTCACGGTTATGGCAATATGCGGGTGGTTGCTTTTCTTTTTTCTTACTTTCCAATGGTACCACACGCCAATTTTCTCCCCACTCAAGTCTATTTTCCTCGCAATCCCATTTTCCACCCAATCCTATTCTCCGCCCACCTCCTCCCACGCAAAAAAACTGCCACTTTACAAATCCTAAATTTGTAAAGCAACAGCTTTTTCTTCATTTAATTATATTTAATTCCTCAAACCACCAGTCTATATCCACATCTTTTGCCTTACTTAAAAATCATATGATATAACTGTGTAAGATACCCCTGTACCGGGAATGTCATTGCAAATACCAGTGACACAATTGTCATAAGTTTTATAAGAATGTTAATTGAAGGACCTGATGTATCCTTAAAAGGATCACCTACAGTGTCACCAACAACTGCTGCCTTGTGAGCCTCGCTACCCTTTCCTCCGGCAAAACCACCTTCAATAAATTTCTTTGCATTATCCCATGCACCACCTGAGTTAGCCATAAATATAGCCATCATAACACCACAAACTAATGCTCCGCAAAGCATTCCACCAAGCGCTGCTGCTCCAAGAAGATATCCTACAACTAACGGTGTAACAACTGCCATAACTCCCGGAAGAATCATTTCATGAAGTGCTGCCTGAGTAGAAATACCTACGCACTTTTTATAATCAGGCTTTGAAGTTCCTGCAAGGATTCCCTTGTCAGCCTTAAACTGTCTTCTAACTTCCTCAATCATTTTGTTTGCGGCTTTGCCTACAGAACTCATGGTAAGAGCAGAGAACATAAATGGAAGCATTCCACCTATTAATAAGCCGGCAACAACTGATGCTGAAAGAATATTGATACTGCCAAGTCCTGCAACTTCAGCATATGAAACAAACAATGACAAGGCTGTAAGTGCTGCTGAACCAATGGCAAAACCTTTTCCAATAGCCGCTGTTGTATTTCCTACTGAGTCAAGTTTATCAGTAATATCTCTTACGCTTTCGTCAAGTCCTGACATTTCAGCAATACCACCTGCATTATCGGCAATAGGACCATAGGCATCAACTGCAATTGTCATACCTGTAGTTGATAACATACCAACTGCTGCTAAGGCTATACCGTACATTCCAAAGAATGCATAAGCGGATAAAACACCTAAAACAATAAATAAAATAGGAATAGCTGTTGACTTCATTCCCACTGACAAACCACTAATAATATTTGTAGCAGAACCTGTTTTTGAGCTTTCTGCAATTTCCTTAACGCTCTTGTATTTATCTGATGTGTACATTTCTGTAACTTTACCAATAGCTGTACCAACTATCAAACCTGCTAAAATGGCAAAGAAAGCTTTGAAATCTCCAAAGAAATAATAGCTGAAAATAGCTGATGCAATTATCTCTATCACTGTTGCACCATATTCACCTAAGTTCAATGCCTTCTGTGGGTCTGAACCTTCTTTTCCTCTAACGAAAAATGTAGCAATTACAGATGCAAGAACACCAACTGCTGCAATTACCAATGGGAAAATAATGTGAGCTGTCCCAAAATTGTTCTTTCCTGCCACAACTGATGCAACTGCCAATGTAACTACTGAAACAATTGCTCCAACGTAACTTTCAAAAAGGTCAGCTCCCATACCTGCAACGTCACCTACGTTATCACCAACATTGTCTGCAATAACTGCCGGGTTTCTTGGGTCATCCTCAGGAATACCTGCCTCAACCTTACCTACAAGGTCAGCTCCTACGTCAGCAGCCTTTGTATAAATACCACCACCAACTCTGGCAAAAAGTGCAATTGATGAAGCACCAAGGCTGAATCCTGTTAATATACTAACTGCTTCATTTGTAAAACCTGTAGTGTTCATAACAATAATTAAAATAACACTAAGCCCTAAAATACCAAATCCTACAACGCAAAGTCCCATAACGGCACCACCTGCAAAAGCTATTGATAATGCCTTGTTCATTCCACTTTCCTTTGCTGCATTTGCTGTACGTACATTAGCCTTTGTAGCTACATTCATTCCAACATATCCGGCAAGTGTGGAAAGAACTGCACCAATGATGAAACATACTGCTGTAAGCCAGTCGATTCCAACTCCCAAAACAACGAATAAAATTGCCACGAATATAATCAATATTTTATACTCTGCAAAAAGAAAAGCTCTTGCACCTTCAGCAATGGCATCTGAAATTTCTTTCATTTTGTCATTTCCTGCATTGCTGTGTCCTATCTGTGTTGCCTTTATAAATGCAAATATTACTGCAATTATTCCTGCGACAGGTGCCAAATAAATAAGATTATTCACTAAAATTTCCTCCTTTTCAAAATCGTTCTCTCAAACAATAATAAAAATATATTAAAGCTTATTTTTTGTTCGTTAAAAAAATAACAAACTTTACACTGTTTTTTTACCTTACCATTTATGTTCACATAAATCAATACACAATTTTATAAAAAAAGTAAATTTTTTCACCATAACAGGTGAAACACACCTTTTTCCTTATACTTTTAATACTCATATTATATTATGTTATTAATTGCAATAATTTATAAATTATTCTTTTTTCATGTATCCGTTTATATGACCGGTGCAAATATGGAAAGAAAGTTATTGTATATTTTTTAAAGTATATGCTATAATTAATAAGTATTTTGTAAGGAATAATCTTTATAAAATAAACAAAGACTGAAATTTATTACGAAAGGAGTACTACTATGAGACATGATTTAGACCACATCGATGAGCAGATTATTAAGCTTCTGCATGCCAATGCCCGCATCCCCCTTAAAACTATTGCGAGTCAGGTGTTTTTATCGTCCCCTGCGGTGTCTGCCAGAATTGAACGATTAGAGCAGGCAGGAATTATAACAGGATATAGTGCCAAAATTAATCCCGCAGAGTTAGGCTATCACATTAAGGCATTTATTAACCTTGAGGTAAATCCGGACCAGAAGAAGGAATTTTATCCTTACATAAAAAGATGCAACAACGTTGTTGAATGTAACTGCGTTACCGGTGATTATGCCATGCTTATTGAGGTTATGTTTAAAAGCACTGAAGAGCTTGACCATTTTATAGGTGAGCTTCAGACTTTTGGAAGCACAAAGACACAGATTGTTTTTTCAACTTCCGTTGAACATCGTGGAGTACCTATTGCCGACGATGAATTATTTTAGATATTAAATATGGCAATAGCCATTTATGGAGAAACAGTATGATATATGAAAATGAGATTAGATATGTTTTATGTTTGTTAAAATGTGCTGTTTCAGACGAAATACCTCCCAATCCACCTGAAAACCTTGATTGGGAGGTTATTTTTAAGATTGGGAAAAGTCATAAAATCTATTCCACCTTATTTTTTGGGCTTCAAAAACTTTCCCCTTCCTTATATTCGTCTATACCACATTTTGAAGACTATGCCACTGAATATAGGAAGAATCTGGTTTTAGACACTAACCGTTCCTTTGAAATTGACATAATAAAAAAAGAATTAAAAAAGAATGACATAGATTTTGTTTTGCTAAAGGGCACTGTAATTAAATACCTTTATCCTGATACGGCGATGAGAGTTATGAGCGACGTTGATATTTTATATCGCTCTCAAATTCAAAAGATTAACCGGCAAAACGAACTGCTTATTTCCCTTATGGAAAATATCGGATACAAAGTATGGTCAAGAGAACCTTTGGAAATAAGTTTTTATAAGCCGCTGGCAGCTATCTCCAGAAATATGCGTATAGAAATGCAAACAGAGCTTATTGATAAAGGATATGAGGTCTGGTCTGATTACCTAAAAAACATATGGGATAAGCTTATTAAAAAAAGTGACCATGAATATGTTATGAGAGATGAAGATTTTTATATTTATCATATCATTCATATGGCAAAACACTTTATTAACGGTGGCATCGGAATTGTTCATATTCTGGATATTTGGATTATGATTAATGCCTACCGGTCAGTGGACAAAGATTATATAGCCGGAGAGCTTAAAAGTATAGGGCTTTTGGATTTTGAAAAAAATGCCAGGGCTTTATGTAAATATTGGTTTAGTAATGACTATGTAATACCGGATGATTACACAAGGAAAACCCTGAAACTTATGGAAACCTTTGTTATTTCCAATGGTGCCTATGGAACCTCTGCCCAGGCTGAGGCCAACCGTGTGGTAGAAGATAATGGTAAAAAAGTTTCCCTAATGACAAAGATATTTCCTAAAAAAAACATCATGATTAATTATTATGGAGATATATTAAAAAAACACCCTTCTCTCCTGCCTTTTTATTACATAAGGCTTAATTTGAAGCGTGTTTTCTTAGCACCTAAAAGTAGCAGTAAGCGACTTAAGGCAATGAATAGTGTCACTGACAGGCAGATAAGCAAAACCCGGGAGCTTATGAAAAGATGCGGTTTATAATCTTAACTGCAATTAAGTACAAGCCATATCCAATGGCTGCACCCACTGTATTTAATATAACATCATCTATATCACAGTGACCAAAGGCTGAAATATATTGGAATATTTCTATACATACTGATAAAATGCAGGCGGACAATATTGTTCTCCTGCAATTTTTTTGTATGCTTTTTTCCATAACAAAGGGGTACAAAAACCCGTAGGGCATAAACATAATAATGTTACATGCCAGATTTTTAACAAACCAATCTGTTATGGCTCTTGCCTGTTGTATATAAGGTATAATCGTTTTAAATGGAATAAGCTGAGGTGTAAGTCTTGCTACCTCAGCTCCTTTCATCCATCCTTTTATGGTATTGCTTACCAATCCCGTGGGAAATTTTAAAACAATTACTATAAACAGGATTCCTAAATATAATGCAAAAATTCCACTTACACAAATATGAAAAATCTTCTCTTTCTTATTCATCTTCATTTTTATTTTCGCCTTTATTCTTTCTTTCGTTCTCTAACGCTTTCTTTTGTTCATCCGTTGTAGTTAAAGAAATACTCTTTGTAACCTTTCTAGGCTTGCTTCTAAATTCCTTGTCCGAATACTTTCCGTAACTTCCATAACCATAGCTGTAATAACCATAACTTCTATAGTATCCGCCATAATTATAACCACCGTAATGCTTGCCGTATCCGTAACCGTAAGAAAGTTTAAGCTTACCTGCTGTTCCATTAAGCACACATCCAATTATCGGCACACGGGTATATGAGAACTCCTGAATGGTATCAAGAATCTTGTTTACCTTGGCACCATCTTCCTTAACTACATAAACTACACTATCGCTGTACTTAGCCCAAACCGCAGCATCTGAAACCTCACTACATGCCGGAGCATCTATTATTACATAATCAACTACATCTCTACATTCGTTAATAAAACTCTCCATGGCATCTGAGTTTAAACAGTCAACAGCGGTTTTATCCTTAACCGGCAAATCCGGGGCTAACATAATTACTCTTGTGTCCTTAATGTTGGCTATGGCATCACTGCTTTTAACCTCTTTATTTAAGAACTGCTCCATATCATAGCTGGCAAGACCCTCTCTTAAAAGCTCCGGATTTACCCTGCTCCTTAAATCAGGTCTCCTAATATTACCTTCAATAAGCATAACCTTATTTTGAAGTTTAGACAATGAGTATGCAAGATTTAAGGCAAATGTAGTTTTACCTTCCCCCGCCTGGGTACTGGTAACTAATATAACCTTGCTATTTTTTCTCTCTAACTCTCTCTCACATCGTGAGGTAATAGTTCGCATTGCCTCTAAATATCTAAAACCAATTTCCTTGTTTAATATGGAAATCTTATATTTCTTGTCCTTTTTGCTGTTGCCAACTACCGGTAACGCTCCAAAACATGTAACACTTAAATACTTTTCTATGTCGTCTCTTGACTCAATAGTCTTAACAAAGAAGGCATATATAATACTTGGCAGCAATCCCAAAACTAAACCTATAAATCCATATTTTAAAGTCTGATTCACCGGCTGGTATGGATTAATGGCAGTATCTCCTCCGGACGGGCGCTCCAAAACCGTAAGTTTTGTCTCACCTAAAACGAATTCAACCACTTCTGAATAGTTATTAATAACAGAATCAATAACCCTGGAGTTCATTTCCGCATTGGTTCCGGTTGCCTTAATACTGATAATGTTAGTGTTTTCAACAGCTGCCACGGTAATTGCACTAGGCACATATGAAAGCCCTAAATCCTTCTTGATAATTTCATAAAAAACTTCATTATTAATAAGGTAATTAAAACTTACGCTCAGAGTAGATGCCAACTGATTGTTATCTGTGTATGTCTCATCCGGTCCGTCATACTCCGGAGAAGTAATGGAAAATGTAACTTCTGACTGGTACATAGGTATGTAGCCGGTCTTATACTTGTAATATCCAAGGAAACCTGCTACTACCATTAAAATAACTGCAATCCACCATAATTTCAGAAATGCCTTTCCGAAGCTTTCCATTATTTCTGCAAGACTCTTTGTCTCTTTTTGTTCCTCTGCGATGTTATTGTCCATATTATTCATCATAAACTTCCACCGCCCTTTCGCTGCTTTGGTCATATCCAAAGTTCTTTATGCCTGACTTATTTCCAAAAGTCTTATAGTTGTTCAAAATACAGCCTAACAGCTTAGCATTGGAATCATTTACTAAGTTAATACTGTATTCAATATCTTTCTCATATGAGTAGTCATACCTGACTACAATAGATACAAAGTCAACCACATCACACAACGCCTCTGCATCAGATACCATTGCCATAGGTGGTGTATCCAATATAACATAGTCTGCCATCTTGCTACACTTACGCACAAGGTCTTTCATGGCTCCGGACTTTACATATTCATGGGTGCTTGAGTGTCCTTTGGTAGGCATTATAATATCAAGACCTAACTTTTCCTCATGGTATAAAACCTCATCCAGACCACAGTCACCCTGCAATAACTTAATCATATCCACAACATTGTCCTTAGGAATGTCCAGCATCTTGCAAATAGCAGGTTTTCTCATATCTGCATCGATAATAATAACCTTCTTTCCATCCCTTGCAAAGGAAAGGGCAAGATTAAGAGCTACCGTGGATTTTCCTTCATTTTCACAAACGCTGGTAACCATGTAAACATTTTTTTCAGGATTTCTTTCATGTTCATATTCCATTTTAACCCTGATATTATTTATTGACTCAATAAATCTCGTTGAAATAATAGGGCTGGTTATCAGCAAAACCTTAACTTTCTGTGCAATCTTTGCCTTGAAGGTTCTGTTTTTCCTTTCATGATAAATTGAACCTAAAAGGGTTGTTCCTAACTGTTCTTCAACTGCATCTTCAGTTTTTAATGTTTTACGCATTATACTTAAAGCTGCTAGAATTAAAGCCGCTACAAAAGCACAAATCATTCCCGTCTCAATAGATTTACTGCGGGGCATAAGGGCATTGTCAGGATGTGTAGACACCACCGGTGCCCTTAAAGTATCAATAACCGCATCTGAATTTAAATATTCTGACAATTCATTATAGTTGTCCATAATAGAACCGATAATCTGGAAGGATTTAACAGGATTTCCCGATACTACCGTAACCTTCATCAGGTTAGTTTCCGTAATCAGTTCAACATTCATATTCACATCTTTCATATCAATATGAAGCTCTTTTTTTATGCGGTTTTTCATAATATCTGCATCTAAAAGATTCTGGAAAACACTTATAACATTTTCCGCAAATCTTTTATTAGTGTAAACATATCCTGTACTCTGTCTTGGGGTTACTACATATATAGCTGAACTGCTATACTGTGGTTCATAGGAATCCTTGATATAAGAATATGTTACCATGGTTCCTATGGCTCCAATCATGATAATAATCCACAGTCCGTACAGTAAATCTTTACTAAGAGAATATAAATCTAAATTATGTATATTAAAGGTTTTTTTATCCATTTATTCCTCCACAATAACAACGAGATATGTTATATACTCGTTTTCCTGTTCATAGTTCACTGCATATTCTACCGTATAGCTTCCCGGCTTCTTTAAATTAACGGAAGATTTTACCACCTTTACCAGATTAGCAGGCAGTTCCTTTCCATTTTTATCCTTAACTGATGCAACATAGCTTTCCGGATTGAATTTGTCACCAACCTTAAGGTATACAATATTTTTCTTAAGCTTAATGGTAGGTGCCAAATTATTTTCCTGCCTAATGGTTACAGTAGCTTTAATGGTAGATGTAGCTCCCAGACTGTTAGTAGCCTGAGCGGTAATTACATATGAACCTGCAATTCTTGTAGATGCAATACTTGACAAAATCTTTACCTTATCAGTTATATCACCATCAACATCATCTACCGCGCCTAAAACATCCGGTACATTAACATCTGAACCAACATAAAAACATAACGGAGCCGACAATGTAAATCGCGGCTTTCTATAATCTGTGTACTGAACCTGTCTGGTTTTCTTAGTAACATTATTGTCTGAATCTGATACTACATAAGTTATATTACTAATATGTTTTTTCTTGTCCACAAACTTGGAAATACTTTCAATTACAATATTGCTAGTGATGTCTCCGTCCTCTGCATCCTTTGCAATAACGTCCTTTAACAATTTTGATTCGTCATCCTTTATGGATACCTTAATTAAATCATCTCCGAACTCAATAGTTGGAGCATGGTTATTATCTGCCGTTTTCTCTTTATAATAATTAGCTGAAAACACAATGGTAACAGCTAAAAAGACAACAACAATCAATGCCTTAATTACTCTCATATTGCCTCTTCTTTCCTCTAATGCTTATTTATTAACAGTAGTATTATACCCGATAACTTATGGGATGTTCAATAGGTAAGTTGGGGTTTTGTTTTGACATTTTATAATTTACCCGCCACAATAGACAAAAGCATTTTCGATTTATAATTGCTACAGTGCCATACCACCGTCCGCTAATCTCGAAAATGCTTTAATTTTATTTCTGTTTTTTATTTTCGTCTACTATATTACACAACTTCTCGCAAACTCTTTTTACATATACATGAACCTGATTTTCTTTCATATCCATCGTACTTGCAATTTCTCTGTTGGACTTTTCAAAATAAAACTTGTCTATAAGCAAAAGCTTTTCTTTATCAGTAAGTTCATCTATTGCATCTATAACTTGAGATAATTGATAATTTCTAATGGATACGTCCTCTAGAGAACAGAACTTTCTCTCTTCAATGACACTCTTTTTCAGAAATTTTTCATAATCATCTGCTTCCACTAAATCTTCTCTACCTGTTTTTCGCAAATAATCTATTGTCACACTATTAATTGTACTGACAAAATATGTAGCCATCTGAAATTTATTTAAAGTTACAACCTTATCATAATTATTAATGATTCTGATAAAAGCCTCATTTATCATGTCACGGGTTATATTCTCATCATTTGACAATGCGAATGCTTTATCAAACATTAATCCGTAATAACGTCTGTACCAGCGTTCCACGGTAAGTCTCTCATCATCATCCTCTATTGCCGATATAATTGCAATCATTGGTTCCCTCCCGATTAATTTGTAATAATATGTAATGATACCAGGGGCAAAAGGGCAAACACCCGACGCAAGCCTGCTTGTGGGAGGATTTTTGACCTTGGGGTCCGCCAAAACATGAGTAAGTAGCCATTTTTCAAAGAAAAATGAGTGGATTACGAATGTTTTGGTGGATTGCGGGAGCACGTAGTGCGAAGTAATCCGGTATCATATGGGGCAAAAGACCTTTTGCCACACAAAATTATGGTATAAATATAGCACAAAAATGACAGCGGGAAAAGTGGGCAGTTAAAAATTATGTATTTTTTCTTTATTTTTTATTCCCTTTTTCGCCTTTTATTAAATCCCTCTACTTTAATTTATTATAGCATATGATAATTCTATAAAGTTTACCCTCTGTTTGGTGCATTTCTAAAAACTATAACTTTATTAATAATATAGACTTTTATTTTTTCTAATATTATTGACAAAATGACTGAAATAATTAAAGTTGCTATCCATATAAGTATTCCCAATCTTAATTTATTAACCATATATGCCAATGGGCTCCAATATAAATATACAAATGAATGTAGGTAAAAAATATTAGCTGAATGCCTACCCAATATTTCAAATATTCTAAGTTGTTTATTTTGAATTAACAATAATAATATTACTATAATTGGATATGTTGCAAAACAATTCACAAAACTGTTCCAAACACCATTTATTATTCCCCTATATAATATCCAAACAAGTATAGGCAATAACATTACCCAAAAATTCTTTTTACTTATGTTAATATCTCTTTCTGCCACCTCTATTCCAATGTAAATAATAGTAATATATTGTAAATATATATTTTTCATTAAAATCATTAAAATAATGCTGAAAAAGATTATAGCCAACTTACTCTTTTTATTTTCAAACACTTTGACGAATATAGGTGTTGTTACAGCAATTATTAATGCTAATGACATATACCACCATGTTTGATTCAAAGTGTATGTATAATTGCCGTATATCATATGACTTAACCCTAAAATATTAATTATCATATGAAGAATTCCACTTGCTTCCTCGCATTTTGATTGTAATGCCATATGCTGAAATAAAAGCAAACATACTAACGCATATATTTCCTGTACGTTCAAGTATTTTTCCTATTATCACAATATCACTATTTCCAGCTAAAGCAACACTATGATAATAAACCATAATCAATATTGCTATTGCCTTGATGTTAATAGAATCTCTTTTTGTAATATTGCTAACATTGCATTTCATTTTATCACCTATCACTTTCACGACCAGATTATCCTTACTTATTTATTATTTTTAATATTGTTTCCGCAATTAATTCTTTATAATATTTAAATTCACTTGTTTTATATTTCATTATTGCAAACAATACATTTGGTACAATTACCACTATAACACATTGAATAATAAAACCAATCCATGTATATCTCGGTATAAACAAGCATATACCATACGTGATTGCCATAATTACCGAAATAATTAATAGATTATTTATGAACCATTTAATGAAATAATTTCTCTTCATTCCAAAAACATCTCTATATATAATCTTTGGATCAACAGGTAAAATCGTAACAACATAGGAAATAATAGTAGCTAACAAAACTCCCACTATTTTATATTTTTCTACAGGTACTACTATTGCTAATATTACCGAAAAAGTAATATTTACTAATGCAGTAGCCAAAGTTCTATATCTAGTCTGCCAAAATAGTCCGCATGCATCCTTGTAAATTGTGTTTGTGTGATTTAGACCTGGAATTAAAAATGTAAATACGATTACAATGGTTACAACGGTATCAAATGCATAATTTTTTCCAAAAAATAATACTATAAACGGATTAAATAATACCATAAATGCTATTGCACAAAACCCATATATCCAAAAATTAGCAAACAATATTCTCTTATATACAACATAAGTATGTTCTTTATCTGATGATGCATTTAAATCACCTACACTATTTCTTAAACTATTAAATATAATGTTTATAATTCCCGTCACAGCAACCGTAATCATTGAATAATTTGAGTACAAGCCAACAAATACAGTCCCAATAAATGTTGATATAACTATATTATCGCTTGCATAATATATTGTACTACTTAATTTTGTTACCGATAACGCATACACATTTTTTTTGATTTTTGTTAATTCACTTTTTTCCAATTTGCTCTTACACTTATTGTCTAAATATGGATACAATCTACTAGACACTTTATATACTATATAATTTTTAATTATTAACATAATAATGGGAATAGTAAGATAAACATAGTAAGACGTATTTCCTTTCAAAAGCACCAATGCAAAAATCTGCATTATTGTCTGTATAATTGGAAAGCTTACATTTATTTTTACTAATAAATAATCCTTTTGTGATGCCCCAATAATAGAATTTCTGTATGCATAAAACCAATATGAAATAACTGAATTCATTAGGAACAAATAATAAATATAGTAATAGTTTATATCTACTCCCTGTTCTAAATTAACAATAAATTTCAATATTGGTGTTATAGCAATTCCTATAGCTAATACAATACAACCAATAATCCTATAAACCCTCTTATATAACTCCATTAGCGCATGTATCTTTTCTTCATCATTCTCAGCCAATGGCTTATACAAACTAAAAACTATCGCACTTCCAACTCCCAACTCAGCTAATGACAACACTGATAATACGTTGGTAAACAAACCACTTAACCCTAAGTAACTTGCCCCCAACACTACAATAAATATTTTCCGATTTACAAACTGCAAAATATTTGTAATAAGCATTTGTGCAATTCCACTAACAACATTTCTTTTGGCATTTGTTGTTCTTGATAAATTATTTACATTACTAATATTGGGAATAATATTTATTCTATGAATTACTTCATATATTACAATAATCGTAAGTATTACAATTATTGGCAATGTCCACTGTGTAATTTTACTATTCATTAGGTTAAAATAACCAAATAAATATCTATAACCATACATCACTAAAGGGTGAAACAAATACATCGCCAAAGATATATTCTTGCCAATCTCTACAACATAATTCTGTTTAATATTTGGTTTGATGCTGCACATAAGCATTATTGTGAAAACTATAATAATACTAAACAAGTATACATCCATACTATTACCTATGATGTATCTCTCTAATATGCATCCAAACATACTAATAATCAACAACATATATGTCATTTTATAACTGAATACTTCTTTAAGTTTATTTTCTAGTTTTGTAGAAAATAAATACCCAAACATAAAAAATGGAATTCCTACCGTTAACCAATTTCTGTATATAGCAGAATTTTCATTAAGTTTTTCCGATAAATTTCCACTATATGCAACTATCTTCAACATATAACTTAATAAAAAAACACCAAATGAAAGAAAAGCTACAACGTAATAGCTCTTTGAGCTTTTTAAAAAGATCAATAATATATATATATATATCAATGCTAATAAATACCATAAAACTGTACATATGAAATCTGTCTCATTAAAAAGAAGCAGTTTAATAAAACTCCTTGCATTAATAACATTAACTGCTTCAAGATGAAGGGCACACTGCACCATTATTCGATATAAAATATAAACTGCTGTTATCGCTATAAACAATTTTAAATTTTTTTTAATTTTACATCTTGCTTTATAAGTTCTTTGATTAATTTCTACTTTTGCCCAATAATATCCAGATATCGAAAAAAACAATGGGACTGCAAATCTCGCAATTGTCTCTGTCACAATTCCCACTCTTCCCGGTAATTGACAATGAATTAAAACAACAAAAATGCATGCTATTCCTTCCCAAAAGTATAATCTGTTATTAACTAATTTTTTTGTTTCTTCTACCATTTACTATCTTCCTTATCTTTCTTTCAACACGCACTCTAAATGTTATTTTTTTTAATTTATTAACTATCTCCATAAAATCTCTGTTATTGTTTAATTGTTTAAAGAATTTTTTTCTTCTTGAATCTTTAATAACACTGTACATCGCATTAACATTATATTTTAATATATAATTCTCGTTGTTCCTTTCAAATTCAATATTTTTTGTTATTTCATCAATTAATTTCTCTCCATCATTTGTATGAGCTATTATTAAAGATGTCCCTCTTTCATTGTAAACTCGACTCCCACTTAATTCTCCCCATGCATCTGCCAAGGTAATATCTGACTTTCTATCTATTCCTTTAAAATTACATTTATAGCATGAAGGTCTTAAATCAATATCAAATAAAAATGCTGCAAGATATTCATCTTCTATACCAAATTTTTCAATACACTTACCATTTTCAAATAAAAATTTAAGTCCAAAATTGTTCCATCCCTTTGTTTTTGTTCTAAAAAAGATTTTTGTAATACTGCTATGATATTTCTTTTCTAAACATGATACATAATGATGTAATACTTTTCCACTCGGAACGCCATGACAAATAAAATCAACGGTGATTAAATTATCATATTTCTTATTTAAAAAACTCAACAATCCATTTACCTGACATGGTGTTCCTACAAATAAAACTTTTCTACCTTTTTTTAAATCATTTTTAACTTTTATATAGGAGTCTCCAATAGCACTTTGAACATACTTTGATTTTAACAAAGGTTCTATTTTCTCATATTTGTCAGCTGAAGTATGTCTTAAAACAAGTTTTTCATCAAACGCAGCTCCATACACAACTCCACCATTTTCTATTGTTTTCTTTGCCAATAAGATAAAAATCCCCCCTGATGAACTCTTTTCAACTTCTTCTTTATTGCAATTATATGCAATGTTTATTATTTGATTTTCATCTTTGCACTCTTTAACATTTAATACCGGACATACTTTATTACATAAATTACAATTTACGCATTTGTTTTTATCAACTATAGGATACTCAAATCCCTCATTATCACAAACCATTTCTATTGCATTTTTTGGACATATATTTTTACACGCAGAACATCCTGTACACTCACTTTTTCTTTTTATATTTATCATATCAAATACTTCCTTTTAATTTATGTAAAAAGTCATAAAATTTTTTCAAACATTTATTTTTACCCACACAATATCGCACATTGTCCTTAAACGAAAATAACTTGTTTTTCTTTAATATTTCTTTAGTATTCTCTAGTTCATCCCGAAGTCCATGGTTCATAGAAAAAATATATCTTTTCTTTACATCCCACATTTCAATACTATGAATTATTTTTTTCTTGTTATCTGAATCCATCCTAATATTCTTTACAGATTCAATTCTATTCTCTGTAAATTTTTTTTGTAAAAATAACTGTTTATGAACATCCTCTGTATGGGACACTGAGTTCTTTCTCATAACATAATCCATTAAAGGTTCATCCACAACATAACTTCCACTTGCAAAAGCAACCGGCAAGACAACTTGCAAGTTCTGACCATACTTTGACAGAAATATGTCTCTATTTTCTATATTTTTACTAAAATCCTCTGTTCGCATCATACAACATCCCGCCCAACTATACGCATGCTCATATATGATTGCATTAAACAATCCATTATTTTTTATATAATCAATATCATTTCTAAAAACTGTTCGTTTTCCACTATCAATATTAAAAAAATATCCATTATTAATGACTATACCGACATTGCTATTTTCATCAAAAACTTTTACTTTTTTACTTACATTATCAGGATATAATATATCATCTATATCAAACAATTGAAAAAACTCACCTGTCATAATCTTCAATCCCTGATTAACTGCCGCCGCTGCCCCCTGATTTTCCTGTAACATATATTTAAATGTATATCCTCTTTTTTCTATATCACCCTTATAACTCCAAATTTTTTCTTCACTATCATCTGTAGAACCATCATTTATTATAATTATTTCTATATCATTATAGTTCTGTTCCAAAATGCTCTTAATACACCTATCAATATATTCACTTCCATTAAAACACGGAATAATAATTGAAACTAATCCTTTTTGCATTGCTTATTTAATACCTTTCTTAAATATTTTCTTGATTTTTCTATTTCATCGTTTACCTTCTCCTCATTGTATTGTGTGTCAAAAAGTTCTGCTTCATTATCTATATCAATATTTTCTATTACTCTGTTATCAATTCCAAACAATTTCTTTATTGTATTCATTCTTGAATTCATAGCGACCTCACCATTCATTAATTTTCTTTCAAAAATTGCAACAGGTGTTTTCAAATTATATGAAAAAATTGTTCCATGAAACGAGTCAGTACATAATAATCTACAGTTATCAATTAGATATATGAACTCTGCAGGATCTGTACCGTATTCTTTTTTATATTTCGGGTTATTTAACCAAATGACAGGCAAATTATATCTTAACGATATAATTTTAATTTTTTTATTTAACTCTTCGGATTCTACTCCCAGTAAATACACCAATATATATTCTCTTTTATTTAACCATTTAGGTTTTTGGGCTATTTTTCTCCATTCATCTCCGTTCAATAAAAGTGTCGGATCAACAACCACCGAGGCTTTTTTACCTATTAATTCTTCTACAATTTCAGCTCCCCTTTGTTCCCTGACAGATATGTTTGGAATTTCTTCTAGCCATTTTTTATATGTAGAAATTTTATTATTTGGGATTTTATCAACTCCAAAACTTGCCGCATATGAAATTCGCTTTGATTTTGTAGCGAAATCCATAAATTCAATATGAGAATTAAATAGATAATACGGATTCCAAATTTGGTCACTACCTGCCACAAAGAAATCATATTCATCATCTATATTCTCAGGTACATATATATCTGAAATTGGAGTGTGATATTGTGATATATATCTCTTTGTAAATTTATCAAATTTTTTTCTTCTATACCAATTATTAAACTCAACATTATTTGAAAATGGCATAATATAATAAAGAGTAGAAATGATTTTTTTTATTGATAATTTCAACTTTGTAACTATTTTATATTCATCTTCCGCTCTTGTTAAATTTTGTACAGTATCAACCGTTAAACCTTGTTTTTTTAATTCTTCTTGTAATGCGAAATTCTGAAGTCTGTTTCCAAAATTTTGACCACCTGTTATTGTTAATATTATTGCTTTCATCTGTTACACCTTTTATTTACCATCATATCTTTGAATTTTAATCCATACTCTCATGCAAAATACAAAAATGCCATAACTTTTCAAAAACAAAGAGATTTTTGCAATCCTATGTACCATCTGTGGTTTTTTTACATTTTTAATTGCCTTCTTTATCAATTCTTCTTCATAAATTTTTTTTAAACTTTCTTTTGCTGTCTTAAACCCCTTATAATTTTCTTTTGTAATATCGTAAGTCGGACCAATTAGTTCATATGCAATTGCAGAATAAATTTCCCTATAACATTCGTTATACATATCCATTTTTTTATACTGCTCTATGCAACAACAATATTTCGTATATGATGCTTGCCAACGATATTGCACATCTACAACTTTAGTTAATGAATTTTTAACTTCCTGATAATAATAATACAAATTATTATGTACAATGCTAACCTTTGTCACATATTCCAGATATTTTATGTTAAATATGAAATCCTCCGCAAATGATATTTTATCATCAAACCTTATATTATTCTTCATTATGATTTCAGATAAATATAATTTATTCCACAATGCTCCAAAATAAACGCTATACAAATATTTCGACATTATTTTTAAATATTCATTTCTTGTTTTCAATCCATTGGTATTACCAAATGGTGACGGTCCATCTTTTTCTTCGTTGTCAAAATAGTTTACAAAGCCACAAACTGACAATTCACATTTTTTAATACCATCATATAACTTTTGTATCATGTTAATATCAATATAATCATCACTATCTACAAAACACATATATTTTCCCTTAGCTATATATATACCATTATTTCTTGCCTGTGAAACGCCACCATTTTTCTGATTAATAACAACTATTCTATTGTCTGCCTCAGCAAACTTTTCTAATATTTTCTTTGTATTATCCGTTGAACCATCATTAACCACAATAATTTGTAAGTTATTATAAGACTGCTTTACTATGCTATTTAAACATCTATCCATATACTTTTCCGCATTATATGCAGGTATTATTACACTAATCAAATCGTCCATAATTAATATTCCTATTCCCTATTTTTTAAACATTATTATATACTAGAATCCTGCAATACGTCCCTTATGTATTTCATCATCTTATCCTGTTCCTTTTTCAATATTTTCATAGTTTCTGTATAATCTACTTTATCAGTCGTAAAATCATTACAACCACTTACAAACTGATCGATTAATCCGAACCTTTTAAGAACATATTCCAATCTTGTGTTCATATCGTTTTTATCCTGGTATCTATTCAACGCGACAAAATCCTTACGATATATTACACTAAATGCAATTGCGTGAAAAGAATTTGTAATGACAAATTGTGCATTTTTTATAAGCCATATAAACTCTCCTGGTCCAATTTTATAGAGTCGGTTTGATTCATCATGGATATCTATAATTTCTATCTTCTTTTCTTGTGCTATTTTATTAATTATCTCCTCATTGTCTAAATTATCATCCCCTAACATACATTTTATAATATATCTATCCGCAACTCCCTTTACCGGTTTCGATACTCTGTCCCATTCCTCACTGTCTAACATAAAAACAGGATCTAAATTAACATCCACTTGCACATCACATAACCCCTCTATAATGTCTTTCCCACTCTCTTCTCTTACCGTAATTTTATTGAATCCACACAAGCCATTTCGATAATAATCTCCCTTTTCTTTAGGAATTCCATCTAATCCAAAACTTGGAGATATAGTTGCCCTCTTTTTTTTCTCCGCAAATCTCAAAAACATATCATCTGATATAACATCCGGATGCCAAACCTGATCACTTCCAACTATAAACATATCGTATAAATCATTTAAGTCACTCGTATTAGAAATGTTTTTTGCATTCATGTTTTTTTGAAACTTCAAAAAAGACAAATACCTTTCTATCCTATTATTTTTAAATATCCTTGAATATATTTTTTTAGCAAAATTTTCTAGTTTATTATTATATTTAAAGATTTCCTCATAGCATGGTAGCACTAGCGTTGTAGGAACCACACCGCACTTCTTCAAAATCTGTTCTACTGCATAATTTTGAAGTCTGTTTCCGTAATTATTTAAATCAAATATAGTTACTATTCCAACTTTTCTCATATTATTCCTCAAATATCTTTTCAAATTGTTTTATGCATGTATTCACATTAAAAAAGTCTTTTCTCTCTAATGCCATGCTTTTATATTTTTTTAACAGATTTTTGTCTGTTACCAATGTTTCAATGCCATTTTGCAAACCCTTGTTTGAATTTTCAACAATCATTCCATATTTTCCGTTGTCAAGTAATTCCAATGGTCCTGTACAAGCCGTACTTAATACAGGAGTTCCTACCACCAAACTCTCTGCAACAACTAAACAATATGACTCATGAATTGAAGAACATATAAGCAAATCTGCATTTTTTATATATGGGTATGGATTTTCTTTAAAACCCAATAATTTTATTTTATCCTTCAATCCATACTCATCTATTTTGTTTTTTATAATGCTTTCTTCTGGTCCCTCACCAATAATATTTAAGTTAAATTTGACTCCTTTTTCATACAGACTTTTAGTTACATCAATCAACCGAACAAATGCCTTCTGTGGCATAAATCTTCCGATTGCAAGAATATTAAATCCTTCATCGTATGATTCCACCTCTTCTTCTTTTTTAATTTCTATATCTTCTATGTCTATAGGATTATAAATATATGTTACTTTATTCTCAAAACCATATTTTTCAATAAACTTTTGTGCACAGTCTTTTGATACTCCAATAATTTTATCAAATGGAGAAAAAAACTCCCTAACTTTTGAAGTTGAAAAATGAGTCGCCGTTGATTCATCCAGTGTTACATCCATATGTTCCCAAAGTATCTTCTTCGATTTTTTGTTTGTTGAACCACCAATTAACGTTGCCGCCCAAGAATCTCCACAGGCAATTTCAACATCATATTTTCTGTGGACAAACAATCTGTACATTAATTTTCTTGGCATTCTGTCACAAACAACTCTTATCAAATGATTATATACCGGATGCTTTCTTGCATCTATAAATGTATTTGAAACCACTTTTATTTGTGAATTTAGTAATGAGGTGTAATAACCTCCTGGGAATCTTCTCATTACAGTAACATCATATTTATCATAATCCATATGATTGACAAAATCTAATACTACCTTATCCAATCCCCCTTTGTTTAACGAATCTAAATAAAATAAAATTTTCTTTTTCATTAATTAATAACCATTCTTTTCTTAACTATTTTCTTAACATATTTATATATAAATACATATATTAATATTGCAATATTAGTTGCAACATGTAACATTATTAAGCATAAATAATTTGCTCCATATTGATATGTATAAAAAGGTATAACGTCAAAAACAAAGACAAGTAAAATATCTGTCACCTTGTATAATATTGGTTGTGCCAAATAAAATAGCAAACTATTCTGACCTATATAATTAACCAACTTAATATGAACAAAAGAACACAAAATTATAATTCCTATAGATATAAAAAATGCAGCAATGACCATAAGTGGTAATATTCCATAAGTGGCACTATGAATATCTATAGATTTTTTAATTATCATCGAATTGCAGAATCCTAAAATACTACCAACAAAAATCAACACGATTGAAACTATAATTTTAATTATTACACTCTTACTTATTATCTTATTTATACCATTTCTACTTGCATAACCTAAAGATACGAATGTACATGTTACAGGAAGTAAATCTATTTCCCAAGGCAGTCTCAAATTAACGAAACATTGGTACGACATACCAATTGCACATAACAATATTATTAATATCCCTTTCTTCATGTTGCTATCAAATACCTTATATAACCAATATAATGCTAATTCCGTCATAAATAATGCTGGCAAAAACCAATATATGGGATCAAACATCCTTGATGTCAATCGCCAATTAACAATTATTTTAAACGGAATCATATAAATATGGTCGTCTACAGCAGATATTCCTATACTTCTACATGCTGATTGAAATACAACATTTACGCAAACCGCCATCAACCATGGCACTAAAAACGCTTTAGCTTTTCGTTTTACAAATTTTACAAATTTATATTTTTTTATATCTAACGTAACACCTGAAAGAATAAAAAACAATGGCATATGAAAGCTATATATCCATATCTGCAATCCTCTCGGACAATTATAATGACCTATTCCTACTAATATTATTGCCAATGCTTTTGCTACATCTATCCATTCAATTCTCTTTGTATTATCGCTTAACATCGTTTTTTATCCTTTTACTAAATTCATTATAGTAATTTATCTTATCATACTCTTCTCTCATCGTAACCTCTGTACATGCTTCTTTAACAAAACTCTCTCTTTTTTTATCATTTATGAACATATCATTCATCGCATTATACAAATTTTCTACAACATTTTTTTGTTTATCCACTATAATTGCAGTTTTGTTACTAAGCACCTCTACCAATCCACCTGAATTTGTAGCTATAATAGGTACTTTCATTGCCATTCCCTCAAGAGCTACAACCCCAAAAGGTTCTTCCCACATAGACGGAATAACCAATACATCCCCTAAAGTATATATTGCCGGCATATCTTCCGGAAAGACATATCCTGTAAAAACAATTCTGTCTTCATAACCTCTTGATTCCTCAATTAACTTTTTAAAATATTCATCTTTTGCAATTAGATTATACCAACGACTTCCAACTACTACCAATTTAGCATTTTTATTTTCTTTAGCAATCCTTTTAAAAGCTCTTACTAATTCCAATATTCCCTTCTCCGGACAAACTCTTCCTGTATATAAGTAAACAAAATCGTCACTATTTAATCCGTATTCATTTTTTAGTTCCTCAGTGTTATATTTCCGATTTACATTAAATACGTTTAAATCAATGCAATTATATAACACTTTCATTTTTTCATTAGGTGCAACACTGTTAAAGTGATTTTCAATATATTTACTTACAGGTAAAATAGTCTCTGCTTTGTCAGCGATAAATCGACACAAATATTCCGGCTTTGTTGTTCCATCTATGTCATTATGCATATGATAAATCATATGCTCTTTTCCATTTTCAGCATGTTTATATATATCTTCAAAAGCCTGCATATTATTTTCAATTAGTATTTTATCATAATTATCTCTAAATACCTTTAACAATGCCCTGTTATATGGTATAAATCTGTATTTTCTTTTTAAAGCCTTTAGAAACATATTTCTAAACTTGCAAAAAAACCAATTCCATTTTGTAATATGAATTTGTATTATTTCTGCATTTTTATATTTGATAGAATCAAGCTTAGGAGATTCTATTGTATATATGTCCATATAATACTCTCCTGCCACTTCGTTTCCATTAATAATCTCTGTCGTTAAAACTTCTCCTGCTCCACCATCCACAGCTGGAACAGGCACAAACCCTGCCGAAATTACTGCCATTCGTTTCATAACTTGTTTCCTTTACAATTACTTTTACTTTTTAAACATTTTTCGTTTAATATCTCCCAATTTTACATATAGATAAAAATATTTCATATTTCCCTTTTCTATGCTTTTGTATAATTCTCGCAAATATTTTCCATTGTCCCTATCTGAATATAATTCACCTTTATTAGGACATCTATCTATAGTTTCTTTTATTAATTGTTTCTTCTCTTTTGCATTTAACTCTGCGTTCCATATAATATTTTTTATAATTGCATCAGCTAAATAGTGCAAGACAACCATATTGAATACTTTTCCTTGTGCCTCGCCTACATCAATATCATGTACTCTTTCTACAAAATACTCCACACCATTCAATCTTGCCAAATTTGAATTATGTAGCAGGCTTGTACTTCTTTGTAAGTACTCATATCCAACATAATCTATATAGGTAATCTTATTCCAATATTTTAACAACTCCATATTGTAAATCAGGTCTTCTCTGTCAATGACTTTTGCATCACCTAATACACCTGACTTGTCTAAAATCGATTTACGATATAACTTATTCCATGCGTACCCAAAGGACATTTCACAAATAGCTCTATATAAATGTTCTGTCATTTCATTATGGCTATATATCTTATTATCCCAGCTACACACTTCTAATATATTTCCATCTTCAGATACTTTTTCATATCCAAAGATAACAACATCTGACTTATCTCTTTCTATTGCATCAACACACTTTTTCACTGTGTCTTCTTTTACACAATCGTCGCTATCAATATACATAACATACTCTCCGGTTGCCACCTCATACCCTGAATTTCTTGCAGATGCGAGACCTCCGTTATTTTTATGTACCACTTGTATCCTTGAATCCTCCTTAGACAGTTCATCGCATATTCTTCCACTACTATCTTTTGAACCATCGTCTACAAGTATTATTTCAAGATTTCTATATGTCTGATTTTGAACTGACTGTACACTTTTCTTTAAATACTTTTCAACATTGTATATCGGTAAAACAACCGACACTTTATCCTTATATTCCATTAATTTTCTCTCTTATATCTGTTCTATTAATTCCATCCACTGCTCACTTATTTTATCAATATTAAACTTTTCTGTCCCCACCATAGAATTGTCCGAGAATTTTTTTCTTATATCTTGATTTTCTATCAACTGGTTTATTTTTTCTGCCATTTGTTCTATATCAAAACAATCTAAAAGATAACCATTTATGTCATCCAATATTATTTCACTTGGGCCTGCCGGACATCTAAAACTGACACACGGCAAACCTTCTTTTTTTGCTTCGGTTAATACCAATCCAAATCCTTCAGTTCTAGATGTTAATACAAATATTGCAGATTTCCTATAATATTCTTCTATATTGCTAACATTCCCTTTCAAAATTAGGTTCTCTGTTAAATTATTTTTTTCTATTTTTTCTTCCAGTCTTTTTCTTTCTTCGCCTTCACCGCATACTACCCATCTCCAATCATTATGCTTCTTTAGCACAATTTTTGCAACATCAATCAGCATATCAAACCCTTTGTTATAATTTAGCGTACCCGCACTTATTATTATCTTGCTTTTCATATTATAGCAAATATCTTCACCATTCCCAATTTCAATCGGGTTATATATACGTCGCAAAATTCCTTTAACATTAACCTCTCTTTCATAATTTTTTCTATCTTCCTCTGTCAATACAACAATTGCATCCGCTTTTTTTGCCGCCCATTTTCTTGTAATTTTTCGATATCCCACATATGGATTGACGTAAAAACTAAACTGCTCCCAGGATATTAACTTACATTTCACTCCTCTTAATGCCGGTATAGAATACAAATCCAATATTCCATCAATATCTATCAGAACATCTATATTGTTACTTTTCACAAACTTTCTAAGCCTGTGAACATATGTAAGTATCCTTTTTCCACTGGTAACTTTTTCAAATAAAGTATATCTCTTAATTTTATCATTTAATGTATAAAACAACTTATCGTTGTTTTCCCATAAGCTTAAAAAGCATATATTAAATTTCTTATTCTTTACTAACTGATTAGCAATAACGGTACTAACTCTTTCCGTGCCACCGCTTCTGGTTATATCACCGGAAAAAAAACATATTTTCTTCATTTGAAGTAACTACCTTCCTAAACTTTATACAATAAAACTAGCTAATTTCCACAACTTATAGTTTCTGGTTTCGAATGCTCTCTCAATATCTTTGTCAATTGTTCTTCCCTTTGCCTTATAATGCTCCGGTCTGATGTTTTCAAGCATTTGACATGCCAGATTAAATGTACATTCTATCACTTCATCAGACATTAATGAAATTCTTCTATAAAGTAATGTAGACATATGACCTTTAACCAAATCATATTGTATTTCATCATTTTGCAATCCGATATCTCTCGCATCCTCTAATACCTGTTCCATAACCCAATAATGGTCTATACACTTATTACTATGCCTTGCCTTTGCTGTTATACCATTTGGATTTAACCTATACGCATACACAACATCCGATGTAACCACCATTTTCTTGCACATTCTGTATAAGACCATACATACAATAGTATCTTCAAACCATACATTTAGCGGAAATCTTAATTGATTAAACATTTCTCTTTTATATATTTTTGCCCACGGAAATCCCGGTGCTTTCAATATATTTTCTGTTGATGTAACTGTTGTATCTTGAAATTTGCTATAATTAAAAGTATTAGTATTTTCTAAAAAACTATAGTAACTTCCCTGTACAATGTCAGCTCCGAATTCTCTTATTTTTCCCATCATACCTTCTATGCAATTCCCAACTAACATATCATCGGAATCAAGGAACATTATATATTTCCCAACGCTTGCATCTATACCTGTATTTCTTGCCCCTGAAAATCCTTTATTTTCCTGATTAATCAAAACTATCTTTTCCGACTTTATACCGGTTACGATTTCTTTTGTTTTATCACTTGAACCGTCATTGACTATTATAAGTTCGTAGTCAACACTTGTTTGCTGATTTATTACTGAATTGATGCATTCTCTTATTGTTTTCTCCGCATTATATGCCGGAACAATTATAGACAAATCTTTACTACATTCCTTATTTGTATACGTAGTTTTCATATCAGGTCTCTTACTGCAACTATCCATCAGTTTATATGCTTCATCAATAGTCATGCTGCTTTTACTCTTGCAAAAAAGTCTTGCCATATAATAATATGCCAACAACATACAATAACTAATGTTAGATATAGCCTTTGCCAACTTAACATTTTTCAATTTTCTATAAAATGTGTTATACATACGTTGCTTCATCTCTCACCATTCCCTTCGCTGTTGCACTATTTTGCACTCTATTTTGGTATACTAATAATTGGAATACCGGAAATGTGGTAGCCTCATGTCTAACCCAGGAGCCAAAATCCGGTTCGAAAACTACCGATCCAAAGAAATATGCCACAAAGCATGACAACGCCACAACCACCTTTTTATCCATTGCCTTAATGTTAGCAAGTGCCTTAAATAAATACATTAAAATAAATATCTGATAAATAAAAAATGGAGCATATCCAGGGCTTTTTAGCAGAAGTTCTATTGGAATCATCATCCTAAATGCATTAATTACATAATCAATCATAAAAACACCAAGATTTCCATTAACCTCTATAGGGTTATAAATTGCCGAAGCTGCTCCACCAGCCTCTCTTATCGTTCCCGTAGAATTATCTCTAATATTTAATGCCTCATAGTAATCATCATATGACACTAAACTACTAGCATAAAAGAACACAAATACTCCTATAAAGCACATAAGCACCGTTGCAAATATAATAAATTTTGTTATTCTTCTTCTCTTCTGAAGCCATAAGAATATAAAGTATAGTAAGACACTCATTGCCGCCATTATTATATAGTATGACCTAAATGATGTACTTTCCCAATAATATACTAATGCACACCCTAATATCTTTAACAATGTATTTTTTACAGGGCTATTAATAATTATATAAATAACAAAAAAATATAAAATCTGTATCATTTCTTTATTAATACAAAAAACATAAATATTTAAAACTCCCGTTGCCATAAGGGTAAACAATGATTGTTTAAAGTCCATCTCCTTAGTTTTTGACACAATAATCATAATGGCAATAGTCATAATCAATCCATAAAATGTTGAAAATTGATTTATAGTAGTAAAATGGAATATATTGATTGTTCTATGGAAATCTACTGCCGTTTGATATCCTGTCCATCCACTTGTTGCCTTATCACCATTTACTAACATATCTATCATTCTGTAACTATCAAAAAAATATCTCATTGGTAGAAAATACATATATATAATTTTTGCCAATATAGCGGTAGGTACTATTAAAAGCATGGTAGTATCTCTGTTTTGTTGTCTTATTTTTAAAATTTTCTGTTCCATATATTAATCTCTATCTTATCACTATTTTCTCTATTTTTTTTAATATAACTGCAGCTAATATAGTACATATTACAATCATACAACTATCTATTACCAAATTAATTTTTCCAAACATATAAAAAGGAAGTTGCATAAACATCATGTGTACCATATACACTTCCATTGTATATCCATCCATGGTCTTAATTAATCTATAGTTTAGATATTCCTTAAACATTTGATATACATACTTTATAGCAATTATTATCCATATACCTAATACGACCTGTGTATATAATACAATTATATAATCATATATACATGAATCACCTATTACCACCTTACTCACAAGTCTAATTCCCACAGCTATCAGCATCGTTACAGACCATCTTAATGCACTTTTCCTATTTATATTCCTTATTATATTAGGTAATATATAGTACCCTAAAGCATATGTTCCTACATAAAACACATACAATGCTATGAACCGTATTCCCACGATTCCCGCTACCAACTGTATCAAAATGAATATAATAGTTACTACTCCTTTTATGCGTCTATTCCAATCTTTAGTTTTCTGCAAAAGTGGTGTTATAAGGTAGCATATCATTATTACTGTCAAAAACCACAACTGTCCTGCCCCTGAAATACTAACGCCAAACGCCTGCAGGTTTAATGCATACATTATATATATCTTTGGACTAACTTGTACCCCTTCAAAATACAAAGCAACAAAAACCACTATCATTACAATATACAGTGGCACAAATATTCTAGTCATTCTTTTTTTATACCACGATGCCAGTTCGCCTTTATTAATTTGTTTCTGCCCCAGCAAATATCCGGATATCATAAAAAACACAAATACACCTACGTTAAAAAACTGAGCTGTCTGTGCTATTATTGGATTTCCAAGTATTTGCACGTAATGACATAAAAAAATCATAATACATGATACGATTCTAACCAATGCAATGGAATAATCAAACTCTCTCTTCTGCTCCATCTTATTCTCCCTGCATCCTTATATTAATCCCACTACCACAGGTAGCGATGGCACACTCCGGCACATCCCTATCAACTACACAACCGGCTCCTATCACTGCATTATCTCCTATAGTCACGCCTTTTAGTATCACCACATTACTTCCTATCCACACATGTTTTCCTATATGCACAGGTGCCACTGTATATCCCTGACTCTTTATAGTATCCTCCGAACTTCTAAACCTGTGGTTATGGTCATATACATGGCTATTCTCTCCAAAAATCGTTCCGTCCCCTATTGTAATCTCCTGCAAACTGTTTACCGAACAATTATTATTAAAAAAGCACCTTTCACCTATGCTGATATTACCGTCTCCTTCCACCATAGCATGAAAGCCATTCCTAAAAGTGGTCTTCCTTCCAAAAGAAATCTTATTTCCGCTCAATACTCTATATCCCACCTTCTTAATCATCGCTTTCACGTGATAATACAGTTTTAATAATTTCATTGTTACCTTCAATCTCCTGTTTGTATACTGTTAAAATACATTGTTTAACAATTCGCTTCAAATTACATACATCATTTTATTTTATCAAAAAAAAGCTCTCTTTACAACAAAATACAATATAACATAAATTATATCCATTAGAACATTTGTCTGTACTCACAAATTGTTTATCTTGCTATTAAACCTATATACACAAAAAAGCCGGACAGCCTTTTCATGATTGACTATCCGACTTTTCTCTCTTATTTTCTTATTACGCTGTCTGCCTCTCGGCAAGCTGTCTTTTTAATTCTTCTATTTCTTTTTCATATTTGTCTAATCGGTTCTGCTTTTCATCCAGCTCTTTCTGCATTATCTTACGTTCAGCTTCTCTTCCTCGTGCTTCTCCTCTCGCTTCCCCTAATGCTTCCCCACTCATTCTTGCGTCATTCATCATGTCATCAATTGCCTTACACA
>NZ_HF991860.1:74938-84160 GCF_000432355.1 Eubacterium sp. CAG:161 | reverse complement strand
AATCTTTCTTTTCCCGGTTTGTTTCTTTAGTTCAAGTCGGGGAAGGGGCGATTTCTAAATGATTCCATCAAAATAACCCCAACGTCAAAAAAATCCAACGCCCAATAACCACAATGTCCAAAAAATTTTGGCTGAAGTAGAAATAAACTTTTCACTTCAACAAAAAATTTCAACATTTTTTGATTTAGTTGTAGACATATTTTTTATTAGTGATAGAATAAAGTGATATTTATCGGAAGGGGGCAAAACAGGGAGTTTTTTCGGGTATTTCACTTGGTATCTAACCTCATACTTTGTAATGTATCTCCCTGTTGTTTTTACAAAAATTTATGGGACAAGTTACTATCGATAACCGTGCTTTTTATAAGCAGATTCTGGTACTGGGAGCGCCTGTTGCTCTACAGAACTTTTTTCAGGCATTAGTTAATATGCTTGATGTTTTTATGATTGGACAGCTAGGTGCTGCCGAGGTTACTGCCGTAGCCATGGGAAGTGGCTGGATTGGACTTTTGTTCTATCTTTTTAATGGAATAACTGCCACAGGCGGCGGTTTTATATAATAACTGCCACAGGCGGCGTTTTTATATCCCAATATTGGGGAAAGAAAGATACCAGGTCTATTCATCATTATATGGGACTGATGTTTATATTAAACCTGACGTTTTCCATTATATTCGCCATATTTACGGCATTATTTTCGGATACGATTATGTTGCTTTACTCGAAGGACCCTGAGGTTATAGCCCTTGGAAGTTCTTATATGAAAATAATGAGTATTTCATGTGTCCTTATCGGACTTATAAATGTATGTTCCATATCTTTAGTAAGCACGGAAAAAACATTTATAACAATGCTTGGAACAATTATTTCTCTTTCAACAAATACAATTTTTAACTACATACTTATATTTGGAAATTTTGGTGCTCCAAAGCTTGGAGTCCGTGGTGCTGCCATAGGTACAATTATTGCTCTTACCCTTGAGCTTCTGTTTTTATATGGCGTATCCATTATAAAGAAGTTTCCGATTTGTGCACCGATAAAAGAATATTTCCAGTTTTCCTTTAGTGATGTAAAAAAATACTTTCACTACGGAACATTTCTTATTATGTGTGAAGTTGTATTTGCCATTGGAAATAACATTTACAATATCGGATACAAATACACCGGAACTGCATCCCAGGCGGCTTTGCAGATTGTAAACACCTTTACCCAGTTAGCAATGATTCTATCTCAGGGAATTGGAACTGCTGCCGGAATTATGCTTGGTAAATTATTAGGCGAAAATAAATTAGAGTTGGTAAAGGCCTACAGCAGACGATTTATGGTTCTTATACCGGCAGTTGCATTTGTTCTGGGAATAATTATAGCATTATTCTCACCACTGCTTCTTAGTATGTTTAATGTAGGCGAGGAATCCTTAGGCTATGCTCAAAAAATGATGGTTATTTTTGCTTTGACCATGCCATTTAGGGCAGAGAACTTTGCCATTGTAGCAGGTATTTTAAGAAGCGGCGGAGACAGTCTGTATTGCTTCTTGGCAAACTTTGTAGGCAACTGGCTGGTGGGAATCCCTATGGTATTCCTTGGTGCAGTTGGACTTCATCTTCCGGTATACTGGGTTTACCTGATGGTTTCCGCTGATGAATTAGGAAAAATGGTGGTAGGAATGCCTAGGGCGTTGTCCTACAAATGGGTAAAAAATATCACATAATTAAATAAATTATGTTGCACTCTAAAATAAAAAAGTGAATCAAATCTTTTTTCATTTAAATAAGCTGTCGCCAATGCGACAGCTTATTTTTACATATCCATAATAATTTCTCTTGCTACACTTTCTTCAACCTGTGTTGCATAAACTCCCGGCGAGAACTCAACAATAGCTCCGATTCCATTTTGAATAACAAAACGTAATTTTCCATCCTTAACTTTTTTATCAGTATAAAGCTTCTTTACTAAAGCTTCCCTGTCTATGTAATCAGGAATTTCTGTTGGAAGCTGTGCCTTTTGATATAGGTTTATAACCCTTGTTCTCTCTTCCTCTGTAACATATCCCATTTTCTTTGCCAGATTTACCTCTGCCACCATGCCTATAGCCAATGCTTCACCGTGAAGAAGCCGGTAATCGCTTACAGTTTCAATTGCCCTTCCAACGGTATGACCTAAATTAAGAACCTCCCTAAGTCCGCTTTCCCTTTCATCCTTCATTACAACATGATATTTTATACGGCAATTTTCCTCTGCAACCTTTTCGCAAACATCTTTATCCACAGCCATTATTTTATCAATATTCTTCTCTAAATATTCAAAGAAATCACTGCTGGCTAAACATGCATGTTTTATGGTTTCTGCCAAGCCACTGGATAACTGTCTCTTTGGAAGAGTTTTCCATGCGGCAATATCAATGTAAACCTTTTGGGGCTGATTAAACATTCCAATAAGATTTGTGGCAAGAGGAGTATCTACTGCGGTTTTGCCTCCAACTGATGCATCAGCAGAAGCAAGTAATGTGGTGGCATAATTTATAAAAGGTACGCCTCTTCCATAGGTTCCTGCCACAAAGCCTGCCAAGTCCGTAACCACTCCGCCGCCTACTGCTATAATACAGCAATCTCTGCGGTATCCCTTTGAAAGCATTGTATCTTCCACATACTCCTTTGTCTCTCTTGTTTTACTTTTTTCACCGGCTTCAAAAACAATCAAATCTGTCTTAAATCCTGCTGTTTCAATTAACTTATGTATTTTTTCACCATATAAATCCTTAACCACAGAATCTGTTACAACTACATATTTCTTTATATTCCCTACAAGACCGGCTTTTAAATCTAAAATTAACTTTTCTTCCAAAGAAAAACCAATTTCAATATCATAACTGTCATCCACTACCTTTTTTAATTCTACGTTAAATGTACTCATATTTGTCCTTTCCTAAAACGCCCTAACATAGCTTTGTCAAACGTCTAACGTAATTTTCTCTATTGGTGCTTTGCGAAATGCTCTAATATAATGTAATCTTTAGTTCTTTGTCTTTTTCTTCTGCTGCATTGCAACTATTTTAAGCAGACTTTGCTTTGGCAAAAGTTTTTGTCCCATTATGCATATTTTCATTTTTAATGAAGGTACAATAATAACCTTTCTCTTTTTCATTCCCATTAAAGCTTCCTTAACACAGTATTTAGGAGTAATTCCTTTAAGGGCGAAAATAACGTCTGCCATTTCATTAAATTCCGTGTCTACAGGTCCGGGACACAGCGCCCCCACATAGATTTTACTGCCCTCTTCTTTTAATTCCTGTGCCACCGCCTGGGTAATACTTGTAACATACGCCTTTGTAGCATAATATGTCGCCATATAAGGCCCTGCCGGAAGAAGCCCTGCTGAGGAGGCCACGTTTAAAATTCTTCCATAACCCTGGACTTTCATTTTTTGAAGGACTTTTTTAAATAAAATATGCATTGCCCTGATATTTACATTAATCATGGAAACTTCCTTTGCTAAATCCGTATCCTGAAAATTTCCACAGGTGCCAAAACCTGCATTATTTATAAAAACATTAATGTCCCTATGAGATATTTTTTCCCATAACTGATAACACTCCAATTCGTTAGACAAATCAGAGACAATAATCTCACAGGGAACTGAAAGTTCCGATGCCAACTTTTCCAGCCTGTCCTTTCTTCTTGCAGTAAGGATAAGGCTGTAGCCCATTTTGGCAAAAGCTCTGGCAAACTCCATTCCAATTCCGGAACTTGCACCTGTTATAACAGCTGTTTTTGTTTTCATGAAAAAACCTCCTTGCATAATATGTAGAACCTCTTCCCTGCGGTCAGAGGCATTTCGTCGGAAATATTTTTACACTAGAATGAAACAACTAATTCCATCTTGAATTTTTCTTCCCCAAAAACTGCATGAGGAACATCCTTTGGCATAATAAGTGATTCACCTTCTGTTAAGGTGAACACCTCTCCACCTACTGTAAAACGGCCTTTTCCGTCAAGTACAGTAACCATGGCATCTCCACCTGATGCATGAGTTGATATTTCCTCTCCCTTATCGAAAGAAAAAATGGTAACACTTACAAAATCGTTTTGAACCAAAGTCTTGCTAACAACCTGTCCATCCTGATATTCAACTAAATTCTTTAATAATATTTTTTCCTGTTTTGGAATATTCTTGTACAATTTGCCTCGTCCTTTCATAAAAGCCTATGGCTTAACCTATTTTTTAATTTTAACCTTTTTAGAAGTCCATCTACTATAATATACCTTTTTACCGACTTTTTTATAACATCTTACCTTTACATACAGAACTTTTTTGTTCTTTATTTTGCTGCTTTTAACTGTAAAGACATTTTTCTTAACTTTCTTAGTTACGGTTTTTGATTTGGCATATTTCTTAGAGCTTGAAATTTTAATTTCATATCCGCTTATGCCTTTTATCTTCTTAAGGGATATTTTAACCTTGTTTGAAGCTAATTTTTTGCTGAATTTAGACACTTTTGTCTTTTTAACAGTCACTTTACCTACAGTGGTGGTTTGCTGTTTTTTAGTGGTAATATTTCCCCCTCCGGAAGTCTTTGTAGTGGTTTCCGGCTGCGTAGGAGCCACTGTTGTAGGCTTCTGTGTTGGAGCCACTGCCGTTGGTTCGCTCCCCGGCTCTGTTGCCGGCTGTGATGTTACATGCTCGCTGCCAAGCTCTGTAGTTGGCTCTGCTGTCGGTGCCTCTGTGGTTGGCTCTGTAGTTGGAGCTTCTGTTTCATCTTCCTTAATAAGCTTCACTGCTACATCAAAACTTCCAATAGCGTTTTTATCCTCAAATTTTGTATCAAGGAAATATACCTTATTGGCTTCAAGGTGATAACTGATAAAGAAATTGCTGTCATAATTTCCGTCAGAAAGTTCCCCTCTGTCATCATTTTCTAATAAGAGATTTTCATCTACATCATAGAGAGCTGCCCATGTATCTGTATCATCACCTATGGAATAAATATTATAATCCCCTGATTTAGCCGGAATAAATCTTAAACGGCTGGTCTGATTCTTTTCAACAACATTTACCGTGGTGTTCTTTCTTGTGGTTAAATCCTGTATATTTAACTGAGTTACCACTACAATATCATATGTTGTTGTTTTTCCTCCATACTCAACAGTAAGAGTTCTTCTTTCCACCTTGTCAGAGGCAAAGCCCTTAACTGAAAAGCCTGAACTTTTAATTGCACTGGTTCCGTCTACATAATTAACCTTTATTTCAAGACCTACACAATTAAATATATCACCTATAGCAAATACAGTTTTCTTTGGATATTCTGATATTTCAATAGAACTAACCTTCTTCTCTGATAATTCACTAAACTGCAAATCATTTCTTTTAGCGTATGTATCTGCTGTAGATGCAGCATATCCGCAAATTGTAACGTTGCTATTATTTAAAATGTCATTTATCTTACATTCACTGTTTTCTATAGTTAATTTGCTTAATTTATCGCAGTTATAAAAAGCCATATAGCCGATTTCACTAACAGAGTTTTTAAGAACTACTTCTTCAAGATTTGCTGAATTGTAAAAGGCATTATCGTTTATGATGGTTGAGCCATCTATTGTTACTGATTTGTCCTCTCCTGCAATTGTATACTTAATAAGCTTCTTTAAATCCTTTGAATACAGACAGCCGTCCTTTGATGCATAATAGCCATTACCTGTGGCAACATCAAAGTTTTTAATTGACTTAGCACAATAAAAGGGTTCATATTCACCCATGCTTCTAAGTCCTGCCGGAATGGTTATGTTTTCAAGATTTTGACTGTAGTCAAAGGCATAGTCACCAAAACTTCTAACTGTTTCAGGAATTGAAAAATCTGTATTTTCCCTGTTTGCAGGATATATTAATAGTGTCTGCATATTTTTTGTGTACAAAACACCATCTGTTGACTTAAAATTTTCATTTTCATCATCTACTAAAATCTCTTTTAAACTCTGACAATTTTCAAACGCATATTCTCCTAAATTGGTAATGGTTTTTGGAAGACTAACACTTTCTAAAGCACTACTTCCAAGGAATCTTCTACTATTAATCTGTGTAATTCCCTCTTCGATAATAAGTTTTTTAAATGCTATTTCAGAAAAAGGTGAACTACTCACCGCTCCTTTACCACTAATTGTCAGTGTTTCACTGGCACTGTCATAGGACCACTGAGCCTCACTTCCACAACTGCCTGATGTAGCGCTGTCAGCATAGACAGTGTTAGCATCAGTTGTAAAAACAGATGGTGCCGGGGAAAAAGCCATGGCAACTACCATTCCCCAGGTAACTATTTTCTTAAACTCTTTTCTCATAACCTTACTCTCCTATTCCTCTGCTATTTGTACATCCACTATTACACTGGTATTGGCACTAAAATGATTAGCCACTGATGTAACAGTTTTCTTACCTTCTATGTTTTCAAAGGGCACTCTGTAAGTTATACCTCCCATAAATGCTCCACCTGACTGCACATATTTATAATAAACATACACCTTCTTATAGGTTTTGTCTGTTTTGTTTTTAAGCTTGAGATTTCCGTTTTCCTTAATTACTTCAAACTTATCCTCTAACAAATCCGGGGCATCTAAGTAGGCATTAACTACAGTTCCGTAAGAATAATCGTCCTTATCACTGTATTTTCTCTTATTAGATTCCAACACCAAAGCCGATGTATGAGGCAACAGATTAGTTACTCTAAAGGTAGCATTTTCCTTGTCACTAACTTTAAAGGTAATATCACCTACCTGTAACATCTTGTCAGATGTATTGGATATAATAATGGCTGCCACCTTTTCTATAGGCTCATCGCTGCCATCCTCTAAATAATTTCCTGTATAACTTCCCACTTTTTCAATAATGAGATTGCTGTCTGATAATTCTACCTTTTCACTTTTTTTATCGTCTTTATTACTTTTCTTATCTTTCTGATTAGTTGTAGAATTTTTTACGCTTTTTTTAGTTGTAAATCCCTGAATTTTGTCAACTTCCAATGTATTCTTTCCCGGCTCTACATAGTCCTCTACTCTGGTTACATTATTAGTTATGCTTTCTAATTTCTCAGGGCTTAAAGCAGTATTCTTTTGTGCTTCTTTTTTCATGCTTTCTACTTCGCTCTTGTTATTATTGGCGTTTTTAAAAAACAGTATAGTTCCTACTAACAGTAGCACCACGCAAACAACTATAACAATTACAATTATCTTTTTATTTTTGCTATTCATCTTCATTCTCCGCCTTTGCTAATGATTCAATATTATTTACAAAACTCTGGCATTGTCTTAGGTACTCACGGGTTATTCCACACAAATATTCCGGTTTTACAGTGGAATCACCATGACCTTCTGCAACAGCTAAAGCTCCACAAACGGTACATGCATTTCTATGCTCACACCGGGTGCAGGCTTTGGGTAAAAAGATCTTGTCAGTTTCCTTCACTATGTAATCCCAGCACTCATCAAAGGATTTTTCTTTGGGATTTACAACAGGCTGATTCATCATTCCACAAGGTGTCATACGTCCATCCCATGTAATCCAGAAAGAACATTTTCCTGCTATGCACCCCATGTTTTCTTCCTCAGCCACAATGCAGCCATCATCTTCATCTGCTCTAAAACCCTGTTGCATTCTTTTAATAAACCAATACAAAACTCCACTATCCATTTCAGCCATTTTGGTTCTAAAAAGTGCCTGTCCCGCTTCTTCTTCCGTGAATCTTAAAACCTCATTTTCACTTTCAAAGCGTCTGATAGGTGGAAACATATACACCATAGGCTTAACTTTTAATTTCCGCTTCTTTGCAAAATCGTATATAGCCTCTATATCGCATACATTGTAAGGTGTGAAGCTGGCATTTATTGCTACCGCTATTCCCGCTTCAAGCAACCTGTCAATGGCAGCGGTCACCTTATCAAATCCATATGGATCACCACATAAACGACTGTAAGTTTCATTACTTCCACCATATAAAGTTATTCTGATTTTTGATGGTGGACATTTTTTCAGCCAACAGACAACCTCATCAGTAATTAATATGCCATTAGAATTAATGGTAATTATAAATCCCATTTTATTCAATTCAGTATATATTTCTTTAAAATCCTTTCTGAAAAAAGGCTCCCCACCTGTAAGTAAAAGAAACAGCATGCCCTTATCCCTGCACACTTTTCCAAAATCTATCCATTGATTTGCCGTCCATTCCCTGCCGGCACTACACATTTCCTTCTCAGACATTCTGATGTAGCACATTTTACAATTCAGATTACATCTGGGTGTCAATTCAAAAGAACCATGTATCGGTGCCCTGTCCTTCATGGCTTTTAAATACAAACCGGTTCTAAGGTTGGGCTTAAAAGGATTATTCAAATCACTCACAAAATTTCTCCTTATTAAAATACCGTATCACAAACTAACTTTACTGCTTCTTCGTCCGGCAGACAGGTTAATTCATATACCGGTATCCTGCTAATAATTTCTTCTATAATATTCATGCTAATATTTGACAGCTTATCATCCCATCTGGCAAGAGAAAATCGTGGAAACATATTTCTATACAATTCCATTCCCACCAACTGCCTAATAGAATTTTTTTCTCCCTGTTTAAGCAAAATAATTGCTTTAATAGGTGCAGACTCATTTCTAAATATCTTAGAACTTCCTGCATAAGGAGAACCATAAACATTAGTAATATCCTTAGAAATATCTATAGTAGCCCTGTCACCATTAAGTATATCAGCATTCATGTATTTTTTCCACAAGTTTGCCTGAGTTGATTTTCCAATCTCTGAAGGTCCACTAAAAAGGATTGCCTGATTTTGATATTCAACTACGGAAGCATGCATAATAATGCGGTTGAAAAGAAGTAAAACCAAATCAATATCAAGGCTACTCATTAAAAGTCCTGGACCATTAGTTAATTCAATAAACTTTCTATCAACATAAATTTGTGCTTCCTTTGATTCTATGTCAAACACTGTACTTATTTCCAGACTACTGTCATCTCCCATTTTGTAACTGAAATAAACACAATATTTGCTGTTGTTTATATATATTTTTCTGATATTGTTTTCAAATATCAGAGTGCCTTTATCACTCTTCAACTCACTTTCCACCATGATTCTATATTTGAAATCTGCTTCCTTTTCATTGTTACATATAAAAGGCACCATATTTTCGGGTACCTCCTTATAAGGGAATCCTTCAATTTCAATT
>NZ_HF991860.1:55519-74882 GCF_000432355.1 Eubacterium sp. CAG:161 | reverse complement strand
CCATATTATTTATAAAACCCTTTCCCGACAAAAGTCAGGAAAGGGTTTTCCTTTTTATTATCTTATGATGGCATAGTCGGAGTAAAGTAACACAATCCACTAGTAGGTGTGTCATATCCCATACTCTTTACCCATGCTTCAAATGCCTCATCTGTTTCAGGTGCACCTGCCGGTACCATTGTTGACTTATACGTATCTTTTAATTCATTATATAAATCTGATCCCATCTCTACAGTTGCTAAAATCTCAATATCCATATCAAACTTTTCAATGCAGATTTCAGGTTTACTATATTTCTTCATTATTCCTGTACCACCTTTCCATCAAATCCAAACTTTTCAGATCTGTATCCTTCTTCATCATATCCAACAATATACATTGTACTTGCCTTTATGTTTTCTGTCTTACTTGCTTTGAACTTGAGAGTCCATTCTAGTCCACCATCAACTGTCTTACTTGAAGCTGTTGTAAGTGTTACTTCTTTTCCATTTGCATCAAATACTTTGATATCATCTACTGCCACAGGTGTTGTTACCTTAACCATGGCATATCTGTCTTTAATAAAACTATCTGATTTTGTATTATATCCTGCCTTTATAACTACATCAGTAGGATTTAATTCTGATTTAACACCTTTATCTTCAACTGTAGTTGCTGTTACCGGACTTAATTTGTATCCTACGACTTTCATGCATGTTAATGAAACATATCCGTCACCACCTGCAACTCTTAAGTACAACTTTCCATCATACTTATCTCCAAGTGTATCAAGTTTATAATACAACTCTGTTGCTGATTTAATTGTAGCAATATCTGTCCATACAGCACTGTTATTAACTTCCTTTAAGTACTGAAGTTTAAGTTCACTTCCCTTAACATTCTTTATTCCAACCTGAATTGTCTTGGAATTTCCTGTGTAACCCTCTAAATTGTCATACATAAATGCCAAACCATATCCTGCACTTAAATACAATTCATTGTTTGGTCCACTTACTGCATATGTCATCATATCCTTAGTTGTGTTTGGATCCAACTCCTTAGTGTTATCTGTATTGTATCCGTTAAAGGATTCTACTACCGACTTACCTGTAAGGAAGGCTGCTCCATTTCCTGTATACTTAGCTAAGGAAATAACTCCCTGTTTATCATATGTTGAACTCAATGGGTCATCATAATTAAACTTAAAGTTTGCTCCTAATATAAGCTGTTTTATTTCGCTTACTGTTGCACCTAACTCATTGTTATCATCATATTTACCTTCAGCTGTTGAGTTACCCTTAGCCGGATTATAAATTCTGATTCCGTCAATAAATACACTCTTTGCTTCTGAATTATTTCCTTTAAGTGAAGTTATAGTAACAATATAGTCACCAGCTTCTCCTGTATCATTTCTCCATGTTATTACTGGAACCTGATACAAATCACCATTTTCGTATGATGTATCAATAATCATACTCTTAACAAGGTTACTCCATCCATTCTGAACAATTAACATACCATTGTTTTTAGTTATCTTTGTATCATCTGTCTTGTTGTATACGCTTACAACAATAACTCCTGTTGAACGATTTGTTCTACTTACAATATCAAATCCTGTACCCTTGAACTCAAAGGCTGCCATAGCAGATTTACCTAACTCGTGTGAGCTTCCATTACTATTACCGTAACTTTCATCTTCATATGCCGGATCATATCCGTACTGCATATCCAATGCATTAGACTGTGAACTGTCTTTTGTCTCACCATTAATTGTTACATTTCCTGAATAAATAATCCCGCTCTTAGAATCAATATTTTCATCTGTTCCACTATTAGAGAAGTTATCCTCATAATACACAATATTAGCCGGCATTACTTCTACCTTGGATGTCATAACCGGTGTAGCATTTGAAGCATCTAAATCAGATGCACCTGATGCAACGCCGTCCTTTGTAACCTGAACTCCCATATAGAAAGTATCTACATCACTCATGAACTTCTTAGGTGTGTACATAAGCTTTGAATCAGCCCATAATGCTGTTGCCTGATTGAAGTCCATCTGGTTCTTAAACTCGCCATCACTATATGTATAATTAAGTGAATTCTTGTAATTAGCACCAACTGTGCTATCAGACATACCTAATACTGTATATCCATCTGCGTCTGTATCATCCTGCAAAATTGATTTATTTGTAACACTAAAGTTCTTATCATAATTATAAGGTGTTGTACCACCTAAGATACCATTAGTATCAGCAAACAAGTCTGTCTTTAAACCGTAATCTAAAACGTAAACTTTATCATTTACATTATAGTTATAAACTACTACTTCTACTTTCTGTGTTCCGTTATTAACATTATCTGCTAACTTAAGAACAAACTTATCATAACCTACATGTTTTGATGTAAATGTCATCTTATTAATGCTTGATTCGTTGCTAACATCACCATTCTCCCATGTAACTTCTGCCTTGTTAGAAGCATCTGCATTATGTGTAAATGTAATGTCTGATGAAGCATTTTCAAGAGTGTAATCATTATATGTTACTGACTCTGTTCCCGGAGTTGTTACTGTTGTAGTAACACCTTCATCCAATACTACAGGCCATACATATGAACAATTCCATCCTTTATATCTTATAGACACATTAACATCTCCATCATTTGTCATTGTAAACGGAATGATTATTGATCCATCTATATTCATAAGCATATTATCTAAATCGCCACTGCTGGTTCCTGTTAAATACTGATTTTTAATTGCTGTATAACCATAAGTAGTATTATTAATTGTTATAGACTCAATTCCATAACCTCCTTTTCCAGGAGATGTTATCTTCAGCTTATGTTCATTACTTCCGTTTATAGTAGCCTGAACATTCGATATTGTTGTTAAACCAGTTGCCATGCCATTACTTACTGTGTTATCCATAGCTATAGAAGATGTCTTTTCATGACTAACTGTAGTTGTTGTTCCAGACTGACCTTCTTTAGTTGTCTTATGTGTAAACTCAGCCGGCAATGGTAAATTAGTTGTTTTACCAATCTCTGTATAATATACAAGTCTCTTCATATCCGCCTCTGTATTTGTAAATACAAATTCAGGTTCATTTGTATATGCAAGAGTTGCCATTGTTCCATCATTTGTTGTGAATGTAGCATTTTCAACCGACTCCTCTGAGCCTGAAACCTTTACATTCTTAAATGTTTTTGTTGCATTTAACTCTGTAACTTTAATCTTTGTATTTACCGGAATACCTGTAAATACAGCTTTCTGTCCGGCACTAATCTCAATAGTGCTGTCTGCTGATACGGTTTTATCTCCAATTTTTGCATTGGTATCACTATCATATACTGTATATGATACCCCTGCTAAAGAACCGCTTAACCCATAGGTCTCATTAGAAGCTCCAAATAACTGTGTATACTTAACTTCAAATGTATATGCTGAAGCACTTTCTGTACCAACAAATTCCTTAGCTACAGAGAAACCTGTCGCCTTAGCAGCATTTAAGTAATCAACCTTAATGCTTACATCCTCACCTGCTGCAGCAGCTGTTTTATTCTGAATAGTCACACTGTTCTGTCCATCAGTACGCCCATCATTTGCCTCTAAGCCTGATACATTTTCTGCAAACTTTTCACCATCTCCATCAGTTATGGAATATGATGTATCAAAACGCTTATCTTCTTTTTGCTTTATTGATACCTTATCACCACGTATACCATTTTCTGTAGAGCCGTCAATTTCTTCTGTCTGTGTAACAGTTCCGTTTCCGCCAAATGAAATACTGTTGTTTTCAAATAATGTCTTAGTTGTGTCTGATAAATCACTAACATCATAAGTGAATTTATCTTTTTCCATAATTCCTGAAACGGTGTTCTGCAATGTTTTCTGGATATTAGATAAATCCATTGTATTTGTAACTGTAAGACCATTCTTCTGCGTTAAATCAACAGCGTCCAAGTTGAAGTCAATCATAAGGTTTGAATCATACAAGCCTCGTTCCATATAGAAAACTGACAATGTATGTGTCTTACTTCTATCAAGATTTTTTATCCAATCCTGTACTGAACTGGCTGTTGCTTTCTCAATTCCTGTATCTGTAACCTTATATGGATTGTCAACATTAACCTCACCTGTTGTAAAGTTAATGCTACCTGTTGCACGTCCATGGGCACCACCAACATCAAGTGCTAATTTTCCGTCAACATATACCCACAAGTCGTCATCTCCTGAGAATCTAAATACTGTATCTTCTACAATATCAGGAAGATTTGTAATTTCACTTTCATCGCTTAATGCATACACCTTCATAACGGCATCATCTACATATGACCTATATCCTACTGATACGCTGTTAATATCAGTTGTTTCATTAAGTTTTAATAAAATGTATCCATCATTATTGTTATCAAGACTAACAACATTTTCATCTGTGAATTTACTTAATCCCGGATATGTAATTGTTGCATTTCCATTTGTCAACCAGTAATCAGTTCCGTTTATTCGTATATTATCAACATTAACATTTCTAGCTTCTGCTAATTTAACTACAACATACTTAGCTGCACTGTTTTTAACATTAAAATCTTTATACTTTGCATCGGCTGAACTACTTCCTCCAGTTTTTGCCAAGTCAATTCTTTTAGCATTTGCTGTTGCTGTTTTATCAGATACCGTAAACGGAATCCCCAGTCTCATACCAAAGCCATAGTTTACCTTGGTATCTTCCTTGCCGGGTTTTGAATCAGCCAAAGTTGCATTATTATTAACATTACCTGAAATAGGTGTGTTAAATGGGAAGAATCCAACTTCACCACTGGCATTTTCAGAAGGATTTGTTATAGTTGCAGTTGAACTTGAATTATATACAAGATTTCCTTCTGAATTCATATAAACATTATCTTTACCTGACTTACTGTCAAATATATAATGTCCATCCTCTGTGACCCTAAACGGAAACTGAATAGGATTTTCCATAGAACCATAAATGTCAGCATAATCTTTTAAGAAATTATCATCAAAAAATGGCATAATAACATTATTTTCTGATGATAACAACTGTCTGTTTGTTGAAAGATATGGTGCAACCAGCCCCTGAAGTGGACTGCCTACCAAACTTGTTTCATTATTTCCATTTCCATCACCTGATATATTATGGTTTGTGTACCACAACCTGTCATTTATTGAATAAGTCGAATCCTGACCTATTAGTTTATACAATGGTCTTGAACCAACTGCATTAATACCACCTTCTAATATATAATTTCTGCTGTCAGGTGCTCCGGTAACCATCGGGTATGTCATTTTTCCTTCACCCCAATATCTTGCTTTCATTGCATCATCGAAATTCTGGAACTGATCCCACCATGAAGCTCCGCCACCTTTTTTGTAATTATACATAACAGCTGGTACTGTAAACAACGTACTACGACTGCTTTCATCAGAGTTTGTATCTGTCATACCTTCTAATTTTAAATTATCAAAGTTATATCCATAATTAGCATCACTTAATTGTTCACCATAAATGCTGTCTGAAACACTCGGATCAGTCCACTGTCCTGTACATGAGGTATCGTCACTATCCTTAAAATTCGTTATATAATATTTTGTATACGACTTTCTGTCAAAAGCTCCCCATTTACCCCAAACTGCTCCATCTGATCCTCTTCTTTCAATCTGTATATTGTTTCCTACAGTCTTTGGAATAGATGTAGTCCACAAGGATACATCTGACTGCTGTTCAAATTTATAGTCAGTATTTGTATCATTATCATGAAGATATAACTGTGCACCAAAGTTTGAAAAATTAGCAAATCTCTCTGAATCAGATATCTTATTTACTAAAGTGAACGTTACTTCCGGTACTGTTCCGTCTCCCCATTCACCTGTTCCCATAGCTGTAACAGTATATACTGTATTGTTTCCTCTTTGAGTATTCATCCAATCATTCCAGTAATAAGATACCCCATTGTCTTGAACCGGTGATACTCTTACAAAAGTAACAACATCTGAATCAACTTCTGCTGTCCATGTGTAATCTTCAGTCGTCGATCTTGTCATCTCCTTACCGGCAATCATCTCATTATTGCTGTTCCTGTACGCAGATGAATCTGATACCGCCCCATCAATAACATAGACTCTGGCATTGTCATTAGCTACATCCGAGTTACCAACAAACTTAATAGTTGTAGCCGCCTTAACCTCACTGACAAACGGTTGTAAATTAACTGTTCCGATTGTCATTGCTACTGCCAATACAACTGACAGTATTTTCTTAATCAATCGTCTGTTTACTTTCATTACGATTTTTGCCCCTTTCTTATCATTTCATCATTATTTAAATAATCTTTTTTTAAATCAAAAAACTTTGTAAATACTAACCAAATTTGAAGAAAAGGTAAAACGTTTTACCTTTTTCTAATATTCACAAAGTCCTCCACCTTTCAGTATTATAGCATTTCTTTTTTTTTAATTCCATACTAAAACCTGATATTTTTTGTCGGTTTACTATTTTTTTTACAGAAGAATCTATTTTTTTCGATATTTTTATCAGTTTTTATTGTTTTTTCCTAATGTTCTAACATTTTCTTACTAAATAATGTCTTCCTACATTATTATTAATATTATTAATGATGTACTTTTTTAATCTCTTACAAACAAAAAATATCCTTTTTCTTTTCCTTCGCTATCCACCTTACATATTTTTATTCCATAATCTATTACTTTATTCTTATCTTTCTCTGCATCTTTTTCATATTTATATTCATATTTTTCTCCGGCCAAGTCTTCAAATATCAGCTTATCCCCGTTTTTTATTTCATCAAGGGCATCTGTAAATGAGTCTATTCCGTAAATAGTCATACCTTCTATATCCCAGGGCATACCATCACCACTTCTACATAGGGAATATGCATAGGTGTTTTTGTCAAATACATTTATTACAGGATATCTGATATTTTTATCCGGAATTTCCACAAATCCCACTATCACCTTGTCATCTATGGTTATGAAGGTGTCTCTATCCATCTTAGGGACATCCTTTTTAATGTGGGCAATCTCCTTTTCTGCATTGTCAAACAGTTGTTTTGCCCTTTTTCTGTCACCACTGCCATTACCACCGGTAGCTGCCAGTGCCACCACTATCACCACTAAGGCGCATAAAGTAACTGCCACTATGCCTGTTATTTTTTTATTTTTATTTAGCAGTTCTTTTATTTTCTCCATAATCATGCTACTCCTTTTTTACAGCATTAGGCGCCCCTGAAAGATTTTGACTTTCAAGGGCACCCCTATGCCTTACTTTAATTTCATTGTCTTCTTAACGAATCCCGTTTTTTTACTAAGTTTCTTCTTGTATTTCTTTTTGGCTTTCTTTGGCACCTTAAACACTGCCTTTTTGCTTATGCCCTTAAAAGCATATTTGCCAATTTTTGAAATCTTAGATGATTTAAACTTAATGCTCTTTAGTTTCTTTTTCTTGTAGAAGGCTTTGGCTGCTATAACCGTAACGTTCTTTCCTATTATAACGCTGGTAAGCTTCTTATTACTTTTAGCTACGTTAGTTCCCACTGCCGTAACCTTATAGGTTTTACCTTTTATCTTTATGGTATCAGGTATTGTAAGCTTCTTAGCCTTCTTGTCAGTTGTTCCAAGATATGTTACTGCTCCTTGGAATGTCACTCTGTATTTTGCCTTTCCTACAGTCTGGGTGCTTCCTACTTTTACAGTGCTATTATCTCCCGGCTTTACACTATCTCCACCGGAGGATTTTTTCCATATAGCATACAAGGTAACATCACCTTTAATATAGAATTTGTCTCCCGGAACATATGTGGTTCCTGAACCATCTGCCTTAGTGTTCCATGATACAAAGGTTTTACCCTGATAGGTAAATCCGCATTTTGAAACTAATACAGAGTCGTTTTTACTATAAGGACTGTTAGGGTCTGTCATGGCTCCCTTTCCACCGTTAGCCTTATAAATAACCTTGTAGCCTTTTTCCTGTGTCTGTCCCTGAACCTCAGCTCCAAAGGTAAATGATGTTGATAATGCTGCTCCATCTACCAGAATAAGCTTTCCTTCAACAAAACCGTGACTGCCTTTTTTCACTGTAAGTTTGTTGCTATCCATTTCAGCACTTCCAAGAACCGCTTTCATATTCCAGTCAACATTTTCCATGCCATTTAAAACAATGGTATTATTGTCATTAGTTATGGCACATAACTGCATTGCCACTGATGTGTCATCCTTATCGCTTAAGAACAGGTTTTTATTAGAATAAGAAATCCATTCCTTTTCCGTATTATCAGTAGTATCGGCACTCAACGCCACATCTAAGCTTTTAACATTTCCCATTCCGTTGTTAAAGACTTCGCACTGTGCCTTTTGAGTGTTTCCGATTTCATCACTTACAATGACTTCTACTTCCTTTTTATAATAACCCTTACCGATATTAATATCAAATGAGAAATCTCCTTCTTCTCCCATTGTTGCCTTAATATCCTTTAAAGTTTTCTGTCTCAAAACCGGCTTTCCGTCTACATTAATTGTAATATAGGCATCATCTTCCGTCATTCCACTTACTGTTAAAGTACCGTCTTCCTCAAAGCCTGAACCCTTAGTAGGTGACTTAAGAAGCAATGTTGGTGCTGTGGTATCTACGTTAAATACGAAATATTCACTAAATCCGTCTCCATTTTCATTTTTTCCATATACCGTTATGGTGTGGTCACCATCTGCTATGTTACTTAATGAAATAGGTATGGAGTTTGTATCCGTAAATGTTCCTGTTTCAACTTCTTCTCCATCTAACACCCATGTTCCTGACACTTTCATATCAGATGTAGCCGTAAAGTTAATGGTTGAAGAATCATATGTGTCATACATTACTGTTTTTTCCACAACATTTTCATTGTCATCCTTTACATGCTCTAATCTTCCTACCTGATATTTTTTCTTATCAGCAGTAAGCTTTATGGTAGCCTTATTTGGTGTATTAAGTACAATTTCATCTGAAAATGTTTCTTCGCCATAAGTTAATCCTGTAAGATTTCCCTTGTTATCCATCAATTTATTAAAAGGTGTAGCTGAAATTATGTACTTTCCATTAGCCTTAAGGCCTTCTTTTTTAACAATGGTTTTTCCCTTTTCATTTTCAGAACTGTTTTCACTGCTGCCTCCAAGTATGGCATATATTTCCTTTGCCTCATTTTTTGCTGCGGAAACAGTGTAATCCGGCAATTCTGTTTTTTCACCTTTTTCATTTACTTCATATACCTTAAATACAGCTCCTGCACATTTACTGTCCCCTGCTGCATCCACCTGAGCTTTAAATTGTAAGTCTCCTGCATTAGATACTGAAACACTTCCGATTTTAGCCGGCTGGGTATTGTTGGTGTACTCAAAAGTGCCTGTGGTATTTACTATGCCTGTAGTAACATCTTCCTTACTGTATACAACACGGATATAGTATTTACCTGCTGTAAGAGTTTTTGGAAGCTGTATGGTAGTGGTTTTCTTTGCAATATCCTTTTTAGTAAGGGTTGCAACCGGAGTTCCTCCCTCACTTTCCACATCTAAATCCTCTACCACATAAATATCCATTTTATCAAGGTCAGTCATCTTGGCATTTCCATTCCAGTTCACTGTCACCTTATTGTCTGTGTCAGAATATTTAGTTTTTGCTACACTTACCGTAGTTACTTCCGGCAGCGGGTCCACAGCATAAAGAATAAGTTCAGAAGCTTCTACAGTATTAACTTTATAAGTTTTGTTATAAAGATTTTTGTCTGTAAAGGACACTACTATGGTTCCCTGTTTTTTATCTTCATCATATGAGAAGTTGGCATTTGCATCTGCATTTTCTTCATCACTCTTTGAATTATCATAATATTTCAAAGTGATTTCCTTACCTGCTTCATCTTTAATCTTAAATCCTGCTTTTGACTTGTCAGCCTGTTCTAAGGTGTCTGCGCTAAAAGCTACACTTAACACCTGAGCACCGCCGTTTTCATACTGGCCTAACGTAAAATCGTGATAGGTCTTTGTTATGTCAGAATGAAGACTTGATGACACACTGCCACTTCCATCTGCCAAAAGATTTCCTCCTGTTGAAGATGCCGTTTCATGAATATTTGAAGCAAGACTCATGTAAAGAGTATCCTTCTTTTCGGCATCATATCCTACTGCATACCATGTTTTGCCATTAATGTCTTTCACACCGGCTTCCTCTAAATATTGCGGGTACGTTGGCTCTACCTTTGCCTCAGAGCCAAATGACAAATCACCACCATATACATAAGATATACCTGTTGAAAATCCTAAAACCTTAAGTGCTCCCCATATACGGGTTGTGTTAAGTCCAAGAGCTGCACTTCCTACTTCTATTCCACCAATTAATGGAATGAAATCAGGAATTTTAACTGCCGCCTGAGCATATGCCTCAAAGGCTTCTTCTGCTCCTGTACTGGTATCCATTATAATATAACCCTTACCTTCTATTACTCCAAGACACTTTATGCTACATTGCATAAGAAGCTTATAGTAAGGTATCCAGTCTACCTGAAGTTTAGCGTAATCCATAATTTTTATATCAGTATTTGAAACTTTAAGGTTTGATATTTTTACCCCAAATCCCGTAAGTCCCAAAGAGAAATCCGCTCTGGCATCTAATGCCTGAAATAGTCCGAAGGATACGCTAAGGAGTAATCGGATTGGCGGTACTTCGCTGGCGCAAAACAGTGTGTCATACATGTTTTCAAATCCGCCACCGCCTCCCATAATCCAGCTTACACCAAGGGAATCTAAATTAATTCCCGGTTTTACTCCCTGAATATAGAAGTACAGATTATCCACTATAGGAACGTTGTTGTGACTCTTAAATCCTAACTTAACCTCCAAGGTTATGGATTTAAGGAAGGCTGCTTTTCCTTCTACACTAAATGACCAGTCATTAACGGTATTTACCTCTAACTTTCCTTCAATGTTAGGCATTGAAGCGGTGTATCCCGGAACCTTTAATTCCACGCCAAAATTAACGCCGATAAATCCCTGATTCATTCCGTAAAGGACGTTTTTAACCTCTACTGTTCCCTGAGTTTCCCCTTTATCGTCATCATCCTTTATGGAGCCTGATGTTCCATTATTTCTCTTGAAAGTTTTAACCCATTCATTTCTAAGGTCTGTTGCCTTGGCTCCCATATCGGAAAATACGTTGTAACCACTGTTGCTTCCTGTATTACTTCCAGTGCTTCCACGCTTTGATAGCGGAATAAGGAAGCTTAAATCCAAACGTGCTGAAAAGGACATTACAAATCCTTTTGCCTCCCCTGCCTTTACATCAGCTGCTCTTTCTGCCTTGGTGTCATACATCATGCCAAGTTTTGCGAAAGATAAGTTAAACGCCATTCCTGCAATGGTCATTAATCCGTTAAGGGCTGAAGGATATACAAGGGTAATGGTTTCATCTCCAAAATCCTTTAATTCCTTACCGTCAGTATTATATGGTACAAGGGTAATTTCCTCCCCATCCTCAATGGACGTAAATCCGGCATTTCCCTTATATATTCTTGTGTTTTCCACAGATGCATTTAATGTAATATCATCAAAGTCCGTATCTATTTTTCCATCCTTTTTAGTAAGAGTTACGGTGCCGTCAAAAGCATCAATACATCCGTTAATTACAACCTTGTCTTTTTCCCCATTAATTGACTTTGCAACATATTTTACGTTGCTTTTATCATCCCCTTTATCAAAAGTATCATCTTTTATAAAGTCCCCTTTAAACAAAAGTAATACTTCTTCATATTCTTTCTTATTTTTTTCGTATTCCTTTTCATCGGAAAATGTCTTTATATCATATTTGGCATTGTCCCCTTTAGTGCCTTTTTCCTGAACTACTGCCAACAGTCCGTAGTAATCGTTTCTATACTTCATATCATCAGACATTACTATGGAAAGTGCCTCTCCTGTAAGTTTTTTGGCAACTCCACCAGGTGGCTCCGTCCAGTCAAATATAAGCTGATATGTTCCCGGTTTCATTTTCTCATTAAAAAGAATATCCAGCTTGTTTTCCTCAGCATATATGGTTATGTTAGAAGAAGGTATTTCATATCTCTCATCCTCACCCTGGGCATAGAGAGTATATCTGCTTTTATCTTCAAGCATGCCAAAATTTCTTCCTGTAATGTACAAATGTCTTGATAAATCATTGTACAAAATCTTTGGTGTTGCACTGTTAAAGGTTATTTCAGGAAGTTTTCCATTTCCTCCCGGACACAACACATAAGTTGAGCCTTCATACAACATATTTTCGTACAAAAGATTTGAATCTGTTCCATCTGATATTTTATATACCCTAAAGGTTATTTTTCTGTAGCTGGCAGAGGTATCCACATCCGCCTTAAAATAAAACGGTATGTTAATGTTTGTTCCCTTTTTAAAGTCCACGTAAGAACTGGTAAAAGGTCTGGCATAGCTGGTTTCATAGGATAATTTCTGCTGATGCTCATTTAACGGTGTAATCCCTTCTGATGCATAAACTGCTACAACTACCTCGTTGTAATCTGTATTATTTGATACATTCTTAAGGGATGCCTGAATGTTAAAAATTCCGTCTTCCTTAAACTTACCACTTTCGTCTCTATTGCAATTAGATATATACTGTTTTCCATCAGCTGACAGGCTAAGAGTAGCCGGTGCCGTCATGTTAAACGCTACTGTGTCAACTTCCGGCTTAACCTTTTCATTAGAATATACACCATAGTATGTATTTACTAATCCCTGTTTTCCTGCACTAACTGTTCCCAAGTCATAATACATTGCCATGGCACTGTCGGCTGTCCCGTATTCTTCATTTCCATCACTGGTAAAATCAAAGGATTCATTTGGAGCAAAATCAAAATCTGTTGCTGCTAAAGAATTCCAGTGGGCAAAAGCAATCTGCTTAAGCATTCCCTTTGATGAAATAACAGTATTAGCTGTAGCTGAAGGATTTTTTAAATCATCATAAGCATAAAAGGTTGATGGCACTTCACCGGCTTTTATAATACATTCCTTCTGTATAATGTCGCTGCTATATGATGTATCAGGAAGTTCATAATATACATAATCCTGACTGCCAATAGCTGAGTCTAAAAGTATTCTTGCTTCTATTTTTACATCATCTGTTCCATTATTCTTTACGTTATAGCTTATGCAAACCATTCCATGTTCATTAGAGCCTGAATTTGCCAGTTCTAAACGCTGGGTAAACTCAAGTTCCCCTAATGTCCACTTAGCTGACAGTCCGGTGGCATCCTTTGATACTGTTACAGGACTTGTTTTTATTCCTTCATAGGAGTAATCCTCACCAAAAATGTAATTTTTTGTTTCTCCGTTTTTTGTTATTTTAAAGGATGTAAATGATGTATCAAAATCATCACTGTGATACAAAAGTTCCTTATTGTTGTCAGATTTTATTGTTTTATCACCTTCTACATTTGATATATAAAACCCTCCATTTGTACCGGACATATGGACAGATGTATAATCATTCTCCAATGAAAGAATCTGACTGTTTATCTCAAATCCGTCACCTTCATTAGTTGCCGGCTCATTTGGGGCTGCCAGTGAATCCACCGGCATCCCTGTTATAACCAACACTGCTGAAAGTACCAGACAGATAATGCTGTTAAAAACTTTTTTGTTAAATATTTTTTTCATATATCTGTCCTCCTATCTGCTTATATAAAGATATGTTAAATATGACTCTTTATTTTGTGTAACAATGTACAAGGTATGGAATCCCTTTCCTAAATCCGTCAATTTACCATTTTTAGAAACCTTGGCATTTTTCATGGAACCTGCCTTTCTGATTCCCTCTTTATAGTAAATCTTAAAGGATTCACCTACCCTCTTGGATTTTTCAAGAGTAATGTCTACGTTGCTGTCAAACAATACCGTTGTGTCACAGGATGTCATTAATTCACCGTTAGCCCTTACCTTAAGGTTTGCTGAACTAATAACCTTTACATATCTGTTTACATTACGTTTGTTTCCTGCACTGTCTGTAAGAACATATGTTACCTCGTATATGCCCTGAACATTTAACTGGTTTTCACTTAACATATTTTTAATGATAATCTGTGGTGCTAAGTCCACATCATCCCACAATATGAAAGTGCTATCGTCTAATAACATTTCCTTTAATTCCTTTACGGAAGTTCCCTGAGATACACTTATTACTGATTTATTAAACTGAATGTGAGGTGCTACCTCATCTACATATTTAATTTCCAACAGCTTGTAGGATACAAGACCTGCCTCATCAGTTGCCTTTATCTGATAGCTTCCATTGGAATTAATAGGTAATGTAATCCAGTCTAACTCGTCACCTACATATTTTCCGTCTTTATTGGCATCTACCGGTGCATTAACACTGTAGTCTTTTCCCTGGAAGGTAATGGTTCCCTTTTCAGACATGGTAACCTTTACCTTGCAGTTTTCAGGAGTAACATAATCCTCCGGCATTCCTACTGCAAACACACTAGGTGGTGTCTCATCTATGTTGTTCACGGTAATTGATTTTACCGTCACATTTCCTGCCATGTCGGTAAACGTAATCTGATATGTTCCGTTTTCCTTTATTGTAAAAGGAATTTCCGTGTTAGCACCGTAGGTTGTGTCATAATCACAGCCTGTTACAAGAACCTTTTCGTCAGCTTTGTAAATTACCTTTACAGTGTTATTTTCTGTCTTTTGAGTAAATGTAACTTTTGGTGCCGTCTTATCAATAATTCCTACTAAATCAATATCCGTAAGCTCATTGCTCATGCCGTTAGGCGATGTAGCCACTACCTTAACAATTCCTAAAACCTTATTGTTAAATTCAACCTTTGCCGTTCTTCCTCCTAATTCAATAAAGGTCTTTGAGAATGTATTTTTATCCTCAACCCAGGTATCACCTTTTTGGTAGAACACCTTAAGTTCTGACACCGTCTTATCAAAGTCTAAGGACAAAGTTACCGAAGTATTAACCGGCTCTGTCGGTGCCAGCTTTTCGTATGCCTTTCCATCATTGGTGTAACATGGACTCCATGACGATACCTTAATAGTAGGCGCCTGATTATCAATTTCAGTTATCTTTGTGGTTACGGTAGTTCTGTTTCCACTCTTATCCTTAAAGGTTGTATTATAAGTTCCGTTATTAGTTATTTCTTTGTAATAATAATATCCGTCCTCATCTAATCCCATTTTTAATCCTGTGGTTACAGGAACTATGGTTCCATTCTGATTTTTAGCATCAGTATTGTCGTCGGTATAGAATTGCAACCTCATTAATGTAAAACTCTTTCCTACCTTCTTTACCGTAACTGTAGGTTTTTCCGTATCAAATTTTGACGGTGTATAACTATGGGATGTTTTATTTCCCTTTTCATCTACAGCTACAACAGTGATTGAACACTTCTTTGTTATAATTACAGTGCCATCATTTTTTGAAACCTTCACTCCGTCAATTTTCCGGGAAGAGCTGTCATAGGTAACGTCCTTTGCAGATGCATTTAAACCATTTAATACAACTATTTTTGACTTACTTTGGTCAAATAAAGTGTATTTGATTTTGTATCCGCCGGTATAACCTATGTCCTCAGCAATTTCCTCAAAGGAGTCACTGTCAGGATTCCATGATGTTTTGTATTCAGCCATACCATCATATACGGCATACACCTCTGCTGAAATACCCGGTGCATCCTTATCTTCCCTTTCTTCTCCCTCCTCAGGGACCGGCGTCTCATATGGTGTCATTATCAGTTCATCCGGCAATGTTACCGTAACCGGCTTTCCTTCATTTCCACATTCATCTGCATATTCAAAGGTGTAGCTTCTATTCATATCCTTTGAATATGTAAATGTATATTTAAGTTCCTTTCCATTTACTGCATATATGTCCTCTGATGGAGAAGATATATACACATCTATGTCATTATTTGTAGTAAGGTACAGCAAATCTTCAGGATTAATAACTGCTCCTGTGTAAATATCGCCGTTTTCCTTAAATACCCATGTTACCTGAACGTCATCCGGTGCTTTTTTATCAATATTTCCTACGGAAACATTGTATTCAACAGTTTTTTCCTCTGCAGCGCCCTTTACCGTAAGGTTAAAGGTAACTGAGTCATTTTGACTAAACTCTATGGTTGCCTTGGACTTATCTTTATTCCAGGTTATCTTATAGTTGTCGCTTTCTTCACTGCCCTCCTTAAGACTAAGCTCAGCTTTTTTATCCACTCCTGTAATTGTAGCTACAACATTCTGGTTAGTTTTTGACAATGTACTATACTGAATGTCTGCCGCATAATTTCCAAAGAAATCTTCAACCTTAAAAGTTTCCTTATACCTGTTATTATAAACATCCTTATATTCAATACTGTATGTTCCGTCCTTACTGATTCCAAAGTAATCCTTTAATACAATATCTCCTAAGTCTGCTCCTTCAAAGTAATGTCCCATTTCCTCTGCCTTGGTGATAGGGAATCTATCCATCATATCCATTCTTTCATATACTTTTTCAGGAACATCATTTCCGTTTATGTTAGTTACCATTACATTGGCAGTAAATTCCAAGGTAATCATTTCAGCGTCCGGCTGAGGGCATACCTCCTTGATTTTAGGAACATTATTTAGTCCGTAAAACTCCCTGCCATCAGTGGTTATTTTTTTGTCCAACTCATTTCCTACCTGGTCGCTTACATTGATTTCCACTGTATGGTTAACTTTTTCCTTGTACTTCTTTGTGGCATCTATATCATCATTCATTTTTATATATATGTTGAGATAATATCTGCCATCCTGTTCAGGGCCAAAGGATATCTGAATTTCCTTCATTCCTGTATTTTCAAGTCTTTGTCTGCCAATATAGGTTCCACCGTAGCCGTCTCCGTAATCCCACTTATCACTTAAATCCACAGCATATGGTTCTCTTCCATCTACTGATATTTTAATGTCTGATTCCATTAACGACTTATCATCTAAAACTTCCACCTCTAAACTTGCATTTTCCATGTAACCGTTAAATTCCCCTTCACTATCAAGAGAAATATAAGTTGCAGGATTTACAGACTTAAAGGAAGCTGTTGGCACATAACTGTCTATGTTTTCAATATAAAACTGTCTGAAAGATAAATTGTAATATCCGTCTATTGCATAATACAAATGTCTTCCGTTTTTACTGTAATTAAAGGTTCTTTCATCTATTGCATTAACTTTTGACTCATCACCCTTAAAATCAGTTTCGTAAAGATTTACATCTTTAATTACTAAGTCACTGCTAATTTCCATAACCCTTGCTTCCATAGTTGTTACAACCTTATCCGGTTTGTCAACATCTATGTTAAGGGTTGGTGCCTTAGTGTGATACATAATTTCTATTTCATGAATTTCAGACTTATTTCCGCCTATGTTCATAATCTGATATGAAATAGTATTTGAACCTTCAAACACAGGTATTTCACATACAGTGTCTGAAATGTCTGATGAATAAAAATCTTCAGGAGTTTCTGCATTTTTAACTTTTGCAGCATCAATTGGTTTAATGTTAATGGACATTGTTTTGTCTGTGTCATTAAAACTTTCAAACTTGAACCATTTTACTGCTCTGACATTTTCTCCGTCTCCTGCCCATACTTTTATCCAGTAATTATCCAAATCATCTTTTTCCATGGCGTTTATTGACATTTTAATTGTTCTGTCATATGAAATTACCTGATTATCATCATAGGTGTCTGTGGCACAGTTTCCAAGATATAATGTATCTGCATCATATGCCTCCTTAAAATCAGATGTATAATCCTTTTCTCTTTCCTGTACAAAACTTCTTGTAAAGTTATAGTCTCCGGTTTTTACAAAGCCGTAATATGGTGGCTTTTCATCATTTCCATGTTCGTCCTTAGCGGTAAAATTAATTTTGGTTGATACACTGTCAATACCAAAAGCTTCCGTCATTTCATTAGAATAATCATACAGGTAAATATCATCGTAGGTAGCTGTTGAAATACAATCCTTTGCCTTTCCATCTACATAATTACAAATAGATACTTCCACTGCATAATGACCATTTTCTAACTTAAGGTCTTCCGGTATGGTTATTTCATCAGTTGTAACTCCTGTTGCTAACTGCCACTGGTAAACATATTTTCCTGTGTCTACATTTTTAAGCTTAATATATGTATTTTCAGAATTGTAATTTATATCCTCTGTCACAAAATCATTAGTTCTGATATTTGATATTTTAAAACTGAACTTTGCATTTTTAAGGCTGGATAAATACTCCGGCTGATAATCTTCCGGGTTATACTGATAACAAAGTCTTTTATCTACCTGCTGTCCATAATTACCCTTAGCCGTCAATTCAACCTTCAATGCCTTTCTGGCATAAATGTGATACAGATTAAGTTCTATATCCTGAGTATCTGACAGGGAATACATATCAGGAATCATAATAAATGAATCCTTAATTAATTTTCCCTTTGAAGCATCAAATTTAATAGTGCCGGTGCCCCATTCAAATGCTGATGCCTTAAATCCGGTACCTGCCATTACATTTAATTTTCCATAGTATTTATCTGATGCTATAGCCAAAAATCTCTGTCTGTATGTACCATTATCTGCTAATTTTGCCGCCTCTGCAATGGTGTACTCACTGCCACTGCCGGTGATTTTGGCATATGTCCACAGTTTTATTTTGTTTTTATCATATTCATCAGAATATGGGAAATCATCTCCATTTAAAAATTCTTCCCTATTTAATGCAATATAGGCTGACTTTCCAGACTGCTTTCTGACAAAATAGTAACCTTCATTACAAGGGTCTTCAATGGCAACAAACATACCTACATCGTTACTACTTGATGTAAAAGGTCCATCTACCACTAATGATGATTTTTTGTTTGGAACATCTGTTGGTAATGAAATCTGCATTTCCGGCATAGTCATATCAATGTTTGCTGTAACTAACTTTCCACTTGTAGTACTATTCTTATTTTTTGATACATCCCGTGCATACACATAAAGATCTCCGGAATAAACCTGATTCTGAGTCACATTTTCCGTTTTTATGGTTGCAATACATTCCGTTACTTTTCCGTTATTTGTTTTTACTTTTTCTACCATACCGGCAGGTAAAACTTTGTATGATTTTAAATCCGGAACCACTTCCCCCTTTTTAACCCATATATACTTTATGGCGTTTATATCAACACCACCTTCGTCTTTAATTCTGACTTTAGCTTCCTGATATGCGCTGTTGTCTGCATTTTCCTTAAGACTTATTCCTCTATATGAAATTTCAGGGCTAATCTTATCTTCAGGATTATAATTATATTTAATGGTAGCTGTAGCTAA
>NZ_HF991860.1:37820-55505 GCF_000432355.1 Eubacterium sp. CAG:161 | reverse complement strand
TAGCTGTAGCTAAGTTAGTGTTTACATCTGCCGCCGTCATTTTGACCTTTATACCTGATGTAACCGGGGAATAGTCAATTTCGTCAATAAATTTCAGATACAAATATACATAAGTCCTTTCTCCTGTAAGAGTAAAGGTTGTATCACTGTCATCTGTTCCTTCTAATATCAGATTTTTGTTTGATTCCCCTTCCTTAAATGTTCTTCGGGAAAGCTCGCTTTTGCTAAGTTCCTTCGGTGACAAAATATACCTGAATTTTTTAACGGTGCTGCTTTGCAAATCAACACTTATAGAGCCTTTTCCATCTCTGACACCGGAAGCAAAAGGCTTTTTATCACTTCCGCTTTCCTCATCATTATCAGTTGTGTTAAGGACAATTCTATACACCTCTCCGGTTATATCGCATCTTGCCATATCATAAGTTTTAGTGTCATCAGGCACACTATCTTCCACCATAATTACAGGTGCCTTATTATCTAAGTAAAATGTTTTTGATGTGTCATTTCTTAAATCTCCAACGGTACCTGCCTCGTTATCCGAATAGTCTTTTAACAAATTTCTATTTTCAATATCTAATATGGTTATTCTGTAGTCTTCCTTCTTTTTCCCACTGGATTTTGGTTTTATAACCATATCACCGGTGATGGTTACCGGTTCAAAAGTGATTTTGGTGGAATCACCATAGTAAATACTTTTAGCTTTTGCCGTAATCTGTTTTCCTGCGGAACTATATATATTAAACTTTGCCTGTATTTTGGCAAGGTTTGTTCCGGAAACTTTTTTAATATTTTCATTATATTCCACACTGGCTGTTAATTTTGTTCCTACTTTTAAATAATAGTTTTCGTTGTCATTTAAATTGTTTATTTTCTGATTAGATGAAAGCTTAACACTTTTAATGTTAGGGCTTACTGCATCTAAATAAACCCTGCTTATGCTTACACCGTTTTTGTAGGCAGAATCATCCCTGAAGCTGTTGATATCCAACGGATTTCCTGCAATATCAGTAATGGCACTGGTGGTCTTTTTAATTTCATTTTCAAATTTAGTGGAATCGTTTATACCACTTTTTAATTTTGATATGGTTGAACTACTGTTTGAAAGTGTATTTCCATTGTTATCTAAAAATGCACGGTCAAATTTTGAGTTCTTATTTGCTGATGATTTCACTATAAGACTGCTTTGTTTATCAATGTCTGCAAGACCTGATACAAAGTAATCCATAGCCTCTGTTTTGTTATTTACCTTAATAGTTGCCGGTATGTCGTAAGAGAAAATTGCCGTATCATTCTTTAAACTAACAAGTTTTGCCTGAATGTGGGTAGCATTCTTTGTATTTTTCTTTGCTAAAGACAAACCTAACTTAATATTAGTAGACTGTTTACTTGAATTCTTGTTATCTGCCAAACGTACATATTCACTGAATTTTACCTTAGCGTAAAGGGTCTGACCTGCCTTAAAATAGGTCGTTTCACTGTCGCTGTTAGCTGCTGAAGTAATTTTTATACTTGAAATAGTAGGTGCCTTTGTATCCTTTAATGCTATAGATACATTTTCTATGTATGCACCACTACAACCGTCACAGCCTTTTTTTGCAGTCATATATACTACAAGACGGTTTTTGTAACCTCTGTCAGGATTAGTTGTATTCCAGCATCCGTTTCCTCCAATTTCTGAATAATCAGAATTGTCTTTTGTTTCAAATAGTCTGCCATAAAACCAGTCATTGTTATCGGCTTTTGGGTATCCGAAAATTATTTTTCCGTACTGTTTTATTTTGTTCCAATGACGTTTTGTACTTCTATGATTATGGTTTTTAACATTTGCACAAATGCTTTGCTCAATCTGACCTTTCTTTGCTAAATCATAGAGGCCAACAAACTTACTGCTTTTTAATTCAGCCCAGTAAGATTTTCCTGCGCCTCCATGCCTGTTCTGGTATGTAAGACCCAGCATATTTACATTGTTAAATGCACTTCCGTTCCTTGAATCTTCTGCTAAGGAGTTGGTTCTTGTTAATGCTTTGTATACGTTATCGGCATTGTCCCCTGACAACATATCGTTGCACATTAAGGAAACTCCTATTTTTTTAGGTTCGTAAGTAACTGCCGCATTTACATTAACAGCACCTCTAAAAAATTCCACAGCCGGAATACTTGTAACCACTATCGCCGTGGCAAGTATTGTGCTTAGAATCTTTTTGCTTTGTTTTAAAGTTTTAAATCTGTGTTTTGGCATAGATTCATCTCCTTCCTTCCCGTTTTTATTATATTATGTAAGTTTCAAAAGTATAAATTACAATTGCGTATAAATCGGGCTTTGTTTATAAGTAAAATTATAAACGAAAGAAGTTTTTCTGCCATCGTACGTTTTTAAGGAAAAATGGACATTTCCCCGGGATTCTACCTTTGTGCATCGGCTCTTAAGTGATGTGCAAAGGTGATATATACGTTTTTTGGGGTTCTATCTTTGTGCACCAACTTTTAAGTGATATGCAAAGGTGGTATATACGTTTTTCCGGGGAGATTATCTGGGAATGAAGTCATTTTGTTGTTGGACTTTATCTAAGTATGAAGTCTTTTGGCTGTTGTTCGGGCTGTTATGGTAGTATAGAGTTATTTGGCTATAAGCTGTTATTCGGGCTATTATGCAGTATAGAGTTATTCGGCTTGTTATTGTAGCATGGAGTCCTTTAGCTATAAGCTATTATCGCAGCATAAAATCCTTTAGTTGTTTTCTGTTGGTTATATTTAGTTTATTAAATACGCAGGTTAAATGTTGTTTTACCGTTCTTTGGGTAATATCCATATATTCTGCTATTTCCTTATTTGTCCATCCTCTGTTGGCAAGCATGGCAATGGTAAATTCCGTGGTGGTTAGGTTATCCGCCACATCCTCGTTAGTATCAGGATTGTGGATTCGTCTCCAACCGGCGCTGAATCTATATGTAATATCAATTATTCTGGCATAATCCTTTGGATATTCTTTTCTCATACAGGTTTCTATCAACCCCTGCAAAAGCCCATGATGCTCTCCTATTCCTTCTATTAAATCGTCAGGCTTTGCAATTCTCCATGCCTCCATAAAGTATTTTTTTGCCTCGTCCTTTTTCATCATATTCATGGCATCCATTGCTGCCACAAGATTTAAATATATCATAGCTATTGGGTATGTTTTGTCACAGGTCATAATGCATGCCTGAACAATTCCTAATGAACGCTCATATTCCTTATTAAGATACGCCTTGTGAGCCAAAACATATACTCCCCACAACTGCATTCCTTTGGTAAATTCCGTAAGGTATTCAGACAATGGTGGTATATGACCTACCGGAAGATGAAGCAGCGTGTGAGCCGCCGAAGCAACAAATACGCAACATGCCCTTGTTTTTTTGTCGGTGTTTTCAGCCATGGCTTTTTCAAGATATTCTTTTAGCCTCTCAAGACCAAGTCTTGCCGAATTGATTCTGTCTAATGACAGATTTGCAAAGGTATATATAAGACTTGCCGACAATTTAAGCATTATATCCTCATGATTTAAGTACATTTCAGCGTATGTAACTGCCTTTTCATGGTGACCGCTAAAGTAATAATACTCAGCGTATGCCATTTCCTTTTGTGGAATATCTTCTATGTTCTCAATAAATTCAAGACATTTTCCAAGAGGAAATGCCGAGCTCATAAGTAACATGGCAGTTCTGGTGATGTTAGGCGTTGTGGTTCTGGCAGGCGTTGTGATAACGGATGTTTTTTTGGTGTCCACACTGTTGTTATTTTCCGTAAAATCATCTGTACTAATGTTTTTCATTGTGCCATGGAATATCACCGGGTTATCCACACTATTGTTACCTGCTTTTTTGTCTGTCAATCCTAAAATATAGTCTGCCGACACTCCAAATTCCTTTGTCATTGCAATTAATATCTCACTGCTTATAGTTTTAGTTTCTTCATTTACTATTCGGCTGATTTGAGACGGAGTAACTCCTAATCTTCTGGCAAGCTCACTTCTGGATATGCCCGCCTCCTGACATAATGACATAATTATCTGACCTGATGTTTTGTCCAAATTCATTTTATTCCTGCTCCCTTCATATTTAAACTATAGCACACATTAAAAGCCATTGCAAATTTGCAAAAGTGGGTGATGGAGGAATTGTGGTAAGTGTGGGGCTTGTAAATACTTGCGGGAGATTCTTGTGGGAATTGTTGTGATTCCGGGATGTGGTGATATTCCCGGATGGATGCTGCGTGGGGTGGATGGTGAATGTTACGTGGGGTGGATGGTGAATGCTACGTGGGGTGGGATTCTGTGAGGTCCCGAGGGGGTGGGACGTTGTGATGTTTCTGTGGGGACGTTACATTAATATGAGTATTTTTGTAGATTTTTAATGTAGATAATTCAAATTTTTATAGCTTGGTGGAAGATAATTAGGCTTGTTTTTAGGAAATTACATTAATATATCAATTCTTGTATTTTTTTATTGTAAATATATGCATTTTGATTTCTAAATGAATTTTAAATTACAATAAAATATTTGTTTCACTTGATTTTTATTGTAATTTTTTTATCTGATGTTGACTTAGCTAACAATATGGGCGAGTTGTAATTAAAATTTACAATAAAATATGATTATTTTCCAATTATTAATGTAAAAACCCGAGATTAAGTTTCCTTGGGTATTAAAATTTACAACAGAATTTCAGATATTGTGTTTTTTTATGTAATTAATAAGGTGCCGGGGATTTTTCACAACATTTTCTCATAACATTCACTATTGCTTTTATGTATTATTTCTGATATTATCTGTAAGGATTATATAAGTTCATAATACGGATGAACGTTTCTACTAACTGCCGCAAATAGTTATCTATAACCGCTTTTATAGATATACTTTATTTAGCGGTATTTTTTTGCGTTTTTGGCAATTTCACACCGACTAAATAAGTTGGCATTACATATTAAATTAGGAGGATTTTTATGAAGCATTACGACGTTATTATTATTGGAGCCGGTCCTGGAGGTATTTTTGCAGCTTACGAGCTAACCAGAAAAAAGCCTGAACTTTCAATTGCCGTTTTTGAGGAGGGTCACAAGCTTTCCATGAGAAAATGTCCTATTGACGGCAATAAAGTTCCTAATTGCATCAACTGTAAAAGCTGTTCTATTATGAGTGGCTTTGGTGGCGCCGGAGCTTTTTCTGATGGAAAATACAATATTACAAATGATTTTGGTGGAACATTATACGAACACATTGGAAAAACAAAGGCTCTTGATTTAATGAGATATGTGGACGATATTAATATGTCCCACGGTGGAGAAGGGACCCATTTGTACTCTACCGCCGGAACTAAATTTAAGAAAATATGTATGCAAAACAAGTTAAAACTTTTAGATGCATCGGTTCGACATTTAGGAACGGATATTAACTACGTTGTTTTGGAAAATTTATATAATGAATTAAAAGAAACTATTGATTTTTACTTTGATACACCTGTGGTTTCAATCGAGAAAACAGACGACGGCTATGTTATTCATACGGCGGATGGCTCCTTTGAAAGCCCTAAATGTATTGTTTCTGTTGGTCGAAGCGGAAGCAAATGGATGGAAAAAGTTTGTCACGAAATGGATATCCCAACCAAATCAAATCGTGTGGATATTGGTGTCCGTGTGGAACTCCCTGCTGTTATTTTTTCCCATCTTACAGACGAACTCTATGAAAGCAAAATTGTTTACCGTACACAACAATTCGAGGATAACGTCCGTACTTTCTGTATGAATCCTCACGGTATTGTGGTAAACGAAAATACAAACGGCATTGTAACGGTCAATGGACACAGTTACGAAAGCGAAGAAATGCAGACTAAAAATACTAACTTTGCCCTTCTTGTGGCTAAGCATTTTTCAGAACCTTTCAAAGATAGTAACGGCTACGGCGAAAGCATTGCCAGACTTTCAAATATGTTAGGGGGTGGCGTTATTGTTCAGCGTTTTGGCGATTTGGTAAGAGGTCGACGCAGCACTGAGAACCGTATCGAGGAAGGACTTGTTACTCCTACTCTCTCAGCAACTCCGGGAGATTTAAGTCTTGTGCTTCCTAAACGTATTTTAGACGGCATTATTGAAATGATTTATGCATTAGATAAAATCGCTCCGGGAACAGCTAATGACGATACTTTGCTCTACGGAGTAGAGGTTAAATTCTACAATATGGAAGTGGAACTTAATGACAATCTTGAATGTAAATACAATGGATTATATATTATCGGGGACGGCAGTGGCGTAACCCACTCACTGTCTCATGCATCCGCAAGCGGTGTATATGTTGCAAGGGATATCTGTGAGAAGATGTAGCGATGTGTTGGGAGTAAAAGTTGGAATCTTTGGAGGTTGTCTTGCAGATTCAGATTGATGATTAGCTGAGAAATTGTTATGATAGTTGGAAACGGCAAAATTACATTAATAAATTTGTTTTAATATAATTTTGCCGTATTTTTCCTTATTGAAACTAATGTAGAGTATAAAAAGTACATTTTTTTCCTGATTTTTTCAATATTTACTGTAAATAATTGAATTTAATGGCTGGTATGACTAATTTTTTCATGATATTTACATTAAATAAAGTATTAAATAAGAATATTATTGTACCGGACTTAAATTGACTAATTTTCACTTTCTAAAAATACAATAATATTCTTGTATTTTTAGCTTTTTCCTGTAATTAACGTTTATAGCAAATGATATGAGAACTATGTGCCTGAAAATAAATGCACTATATACTAAAATTAATTTTTCAATACAAAACTACTTAGCATATGTTGTAAGCAAGCAGAAATTTTTACTTTATAAACTTGTTAAGACTTCTGTTGTAAATATTCCAGAAAGCCTCTGCATCCCCGCACCACATCAGAATATGTGATATCAAAATTTCCTGTGTACCACGGATCCGCTATGTCTGCCGAATCGTTGGCGAAAGTCAACAGTTTGTACACCTTGTTGTCCTTATCTCTTCCAATAATTCTCATAATATTTTTTTTATTTGCAGTGTCCATTCCAATGATGTAGTCAAAATCTTCATAATCCTGTTTTGTCATCCTTCTTGCACGATGATTTCCGCAGTAAATTCCTTCAAGATTTAGCTTGTTTCTAGTTCCTGGATGGACGGGATTTCCAATTTCTTCGTAGCTTGTAGCTGCTGAGTCGATGTAAAACTGCCAGGCTATGCCTTCCTGTTCAACCATATGTTGAAGGACGTATTGTGCCATAGTGGAGCGACAGATATTGCCGTGGCAAACAAAAAGTATTTTTATCATAGTTTTGTTTCTCCTTGATTTGCCCCGGAATGCCCTGTTTTGCAAGGGTTTTCGGGGTTATTGTGATATGCTCTGAAATTACAGATTGTGGCAAATCAGAGCAAGATTGAGCAAGTTGTTACTACCTGTTAGTAGTAAAATTGGTAGTAAAAGGGAAAGGGAGACTACTAAGAATTTTGCTCTTGATTTTGAAGTTTCTCAATCATCTGTCGAAAAACATTCATAGGCAGTACACAATCTTCATCAAGATGCTTTTCTAACTTTATCCAATCTAAGTGCTCATCCGTTACATAATTTTTAACATCGTCAGAAACATTTACTCCAATCACCTCTAACACAGCTATTCGTAATGCAATCTCCAAAATATAAAACGCATACAAATTTACCATGTTATCAGTCTCTGTATCAGGGTTATTTATATACGAACCCAAGCTTCCAGATTTATAAATATAATGTGTCAGCTCATTTCTTGTGTCTCCTAATGCCTCAATTGCTCTAGAGGATGAAATTCCAAGAAGTGCTGCTCCATGCTTATATTTTTTTGCATCTATTTTCCTAAGGATTATATTTATATTTCCAGAATTATTACTGCTACTACCATTACAATACTTGATTGCAAAGCCATCGCAAATGTGCATTAATAAAACTAATCTGTGCTCTAAATTGATACTAGAATATGATTCTGAAATCAGATAAAAGAAAGAGGAAAACATGGAGGCATTCATTGATTTGTCTTTTCTGTCTAAATGTCTGATATTCCTGTATTTTTCAACAATCTCCTCATTGATTTGTCTTTGATTCCTACATAATAGGATTGCACTAGAAACCCATTTTGTATCAGTAGTACGACAATTAATAGTCACGAGGCTATCTATCGTTTTTTCAACACCATCAACAGCATAACTAATAGGTTTGTAAAAATAACCATCTTCCCAAACCAGCAATTCCCATATCAATATAATATACTGCAGATTGTCATCTTCATTATTTCCATCTACAGCCAATTCACACTTTATATCCTTTATAATTATTGAAACATTCCTCATATTTTTTGAAGAAAAAGAAATCTCCTGATCACTCCAACTTCTAATGCTATTTTTAATTTCAAATACAACCTTTGAAATCACTAAATCATCTCCTCGCCAATTTGATGTGAAATATAACCAATAGAAAATTTAAATTCTCTCATATCCTCTGTTTCCAATATTTTAGTATTATCCAGTTTACCAATCCTAACAAAATGGTCTATCGGCAATTCATGTGCAATCACAAGTCTATATTCTCTTTGATAAGCCAAGTCCTTATTTTTATATAAAAATCTTTCTTTCGCACTTTTGCTAAATGCTTGCATCCTGTCCAAACGATTCTGCTCACAATATTCTACTTTATCAAAAATATAATCACATTCATTTTCTTCACAATAGTAATTAATATGACGTTCTAATTCCCTGCCATTTACAATCACACAAAATTTCCCAAACTTTTCAACCATACTATCATATTCTTCCTCTGTAAATGGGAACAAAAAATCTGCACGTTTTTCATCTGCGTACACTAACTTCATATCTCTCAATGTCATTCCAACAAAAGAAACCATTGGCACTAAATCATCATCCCTAAATTGAAATCTCAAAGTTCCCTTTGGTACAGCCATAACAATCTCATTTGTTTCTTTGTCACACATTATTATTGATTGTGCCTCAATAATTGACATTAATTCAAATTGATCTCCTTGTCCACGTTCTCCCGATTCAATTTCTTTTTCTCTGAAATATTTAGGTGTATTTGCATATAATTTTCCTTCACAAATATCTGTTGCAAATTTTTCTTCTGAACAAAATTTCAAATAAAATAATGGTCTGGTACCAGTTAATTTTTCTAATTCAGAAACCAAATGTTCTTTATCCTTATCCGATATTTCCATACTTATCAACCTTTCTTTATAATCATTAGTATTATATCGTCATTTCCACTTCTTTTCCACAGAAAAAACGCCCCAGCCTAAGCCAGAGCGTCATCCTTCTTCCATATCAAATTACCTTAAACATCTTCTGCGACATTGGTTTCTCTTTCTTCTGATCAACCTCCGCCTGTGCTTTCCTAAACTCTTCCATTCTCTTCAATTCTTCCTCAGCGTCATCGAATCCGATATGCGTGTACACATTCATTGTGACTGATATATCCGAATGCCCCATGAGGTATTGTAATGTCTCGGAAGACACATGCTATGCTGAGCCACTGCTTCTGTCCTCCGGACAACTTCATCCCCCACCCTACGATATAGATATCATATCCGTCCTTCAGGTTCATAATTAACTCGTGAACTCCCGCTTCCTTTGCCGCCTCCACGACCTCTTCTCTCGTGTTTTCTTTGCATTACATAACCATTAACAGCCGACAGCCAAAAATCTGCAGGCTACTATTATTATCCATACACTCTTTTCAAAGATATCAGTGGACAGATTCATATATTATCTCTTTCTGTAAAGCATCATTGCTTCATAAGGTTTTAAGGAAATCTTTGACTCTTCTATTTTTTGTTCAGAATAGTTGCCCAGCAATGTTTCGAAGCCCTTCAGATCCATTCCACTATCCCATACAACTTCTGTTTTATAGAAGTTACAGACTACCAGCATTTTTTCCTCTCCGTAAATTCTTTCATAGGCAATAATGGATGGATGTCTTACATCTAACGGCCTGATATCACCATATGCAATGATATCCAGCTCTTTACGTAAAGCTACGAGCTTTTTATAGTAGTTGAAAATGGATGTTTCATCATGCAGCTGGCTCTGTGCATTAATCTTGGTATAATTTTCATTCACACCAATCCATGGCATTCCCTTGGTAAAGCCACCGTAATTTTCACCATTCCACTGCATTGGTGTTCTTCCGTTATCCCTGGAATGAATCTGGATAATACGAAATGCATCTTCTTTAGAAAGACCTTTCTGCTGCAGAATTTCATAATGGTTCAAACTTTCTACATCACGAAACTGACTGATGTCAGTGAAATCGGTATTTGTCATACCAATCTCTTCACCCTGGTAAATATATGGAGTACCGCGAAGCCCATGAATGATGGTCGCAAGCATTTTAGCTGACTTTTTCCAGTATTTTCCTTCATCACCAAATCTGGAAACCGGACGCGGCTGATCGTGATTGCACCAGAACACTGCATTCCAGGCATGGTTCTTGGCCATTCCAATTTGCCAGCTAAAGAGAATATCTTTCAATTTCTGGAAATCTGTTGGTACAAGCACCCATTTTTCATTCCCCATAAAGTCAACCTTTAAATGATGGAAGCTAAATACCATGGAAAGCTCATGGCTGTCTTCACCTGCATATTCAAAACAATTTTCCATAGATGTGCTGGACATTTCACCGACAGTAATAATTTCTGCATCCTGTCCGAATGACTCCGCATTTAATTCTTTCAGGTACTGATGGACGTTTGGTCCGTCAGTGTAAAATCTACGGCCATCCCCTTCGAAATCATCTTCGAATTTATCTTTGCTGATAAGATTCACTACATCAAATCGGAAACCCTTGACACCTTTGCTCATCCAAAAACGTACAACCTTCTGAACCTCTTTACGCACCTTGGGGTTATCCCAGTTCAGATCCGGCTGCTTTACATGGAATAAATGCAAATAGTATTCATCCATTTCCGGCACATATTCCCATGCACTTCCTCCGAACTTACTTTCCCAGTTTGTGGGTGCACTGCCATCCTCTTTTCCTTTTTTGAAAATATAATAGTTCTTATATCTTTCATCTCCGGCCAATGCTTTCTGGAACCATTCATGATTGCTGGAGGTATGGTTAAATACCATATCCAGCATCAGTTTGATGCCACGCTTCTGTGCCTCTCTGGAAAGCTCTTCAAAATCTTCCATCGTACCGTAACGGGGATCAATGTTATAGTAATCCTCCACATCATAACCGTTATCATACTGGGGGGACACAAAAAACGGAGTCATCCAAATATAGTCCACGCCCAATTCTTTTATATAATCTAACTTTGCCGTCACACCCTTTAAATCCCCAAATCCATCTCCGTTGGTATCATAAAAGGATCTGGGATAAATCTGATATACAGTGCTTTTTCTAAAATCTGTCATACAATTCCTCTTATTCTATCTTTGCTATTGTTGTCTCTTTTTCAATTGCATGAATGCCTGTCATAAATACTATATTTTCCATATTACCTGGCTCAGCAATGACGCAAATGATCGTATCAACATAACCTGCTTCACTGATTTTCTTTTTATCAAATTTGATCAGGGGTGTTCCGGCAGATACCTTCTGGCCTTCTTTTACAAGGTATTCAAAACCGTCACCTTTCATGGCTACAGTATCAATTCCGATATGTAAAAGGATCTGTGCACCGTTTGCAAGTTTTAAACCACATGCATGACGTGACTCCTGCATAAGTAAGTTGACTGTTGCATCAGCCGGAGCATAAACAGTTTCATTCTCCGGAATGATTGCACATCCTTCACCCATGGTTCCTGCGGAAAACACACCGTCATTCACTTCTTTTAATGTAATCACATCACCTGTTGCAAATGCTTTTAATTCTGTTACCTCTACTGATTTAACTTCTTCTGCTGATTTAACTTCTTCTACTGATTTAACTTCTTTGGGCTGAAGTTTTGTTTTACCAACCATAACTGTTAATACAAATGGAACTGCTACGGCAATTAACATACAAATAGCAAAGGTTAACATGGATTGGGGCTGCATGGAAAGGATTCCCGGAAGACCGCCAACACCGATTGCATTTGCTGTACTGTTTGTAGCTACACAGACAATTGATGCACATGCAGAACCAATCATACCGCAGATGAAAGGATAACTATGTTTCAAGTTTACACCAAACATTGCCGGTTCTGTAACCCCAAGATAACAGGAGATACATGACGGAATGTTTACTTCCTGCGCCTGGGCATCTTTTTTCTGAAGATAGATCATGCCTAATACTGCGGAACCCTGTGCGATATTGGACAAAGCAATCATTGGCCATAACATTGTTCCGCCAAAGTCAGCAATCAACTGTAAGTCAATTGCATTTGACATATGATGAAGTCCTGTGATTACAAGCGGTGCATACACAAAACCGAAGATTGCACCGAATACAATTTTCAGTGGTCCTGTGATTCCTGCGTATACAACGGAGGAAATGACAGAGCCGATTTTCCATCCGATTGGTCCAAGCACAAAGTGTGCTGCCATAACAGAGAGTACTAAGCTACAGAAAGGTACCACGATCATAGAAATTACGGATGGACAGATCTTCTTGAAGAATTTTTCAAGATATGCCAGTGTAAATGCTGCCAGAATTGCAGGAATGACCTGAGCCTGATAACCAATCATATTTACCTGTACAAAACCGAAATCCCACTTTGGAATATCTGCTGCCGCTGTGCCTGCCACTGCATATGCATTTAAGAGCTGACCAGACACAAGTGTAAGTCCAAGTACGATACCAAGCATCTGTGTTGTACCCATTTTCTTGGTTACAGACCAGCAGATACCAACTGGCAACATATGGAATACCGCTTCTCCGATGAGCCACAGGAAACTGTCAATCCCTGACCAGAACTGGCTGATATCACAGAGCGTCTTTGTACCGTTTTCAAATAAATATAAGCTGTCAATGCAGTTTCTGAATCCCAAAATCAAACCACCCACAATGATTGCAGGAATGAGTGGAGCGAAAATTTCTGCTAATGCAGTCATAATTCTCTGAACTATGTTCTGATTCTGTTTTGCTGCGCTCTTTACAGCATCTTTCGATACGCCTTCAATGCCTGCAACTGCTATGAAGTCGTTGTAAAAATCTGAAACCGTGTTCCCGATGATTACCTGGAACTGTCCTGCCTGTGTGAAACTTCCCTTAACAACTTTCATTGCTTCAATTTTCTGAATATCCGCTTTCTTCGGATCATTTAATACGAATCTCATTCGTGTGATACAATGTGATACTGCAGCAATGTTTTCTCTTCCTCCCACAAGGTGCAGTAATTCTTTTGCGTCGTTTATATACTTACCCATCTTGATTCTCCTTATTAAAATAAATGTTTCGCGCTCATTCTTGTTTAAACAAGTTTTTTGTGATTATGTTATATCATACTTGTTTAAACATGTCAACACTTATTTTAAAACTTGTTTAGACAAGTTATATCCTATTTAATTCTTGACTTTCCATATGTAAATATTATAATAAATGATGGATGTTCAAACAAGTGGAGGAACTTATGCCGAAAGCAAAATATGCAAAAATTTATAAAGACTTGAAAAGAAAAATTGAGACCGGAGAATATGAATTTCAGGAACTTCTCCCCTCTGAAAATACACTGGTGCAGGAATATGACTGCTCACGCAATACCATTCGCCGTGCCATCGGGGATCTGGTAGCCGATGGATATGTACAGACGATGCAGGGGAAAGGGGTACGAATTATCTTCCAGCCCGCATTACAGACCTCATTTACCATCGGCTCAATTGAAACGTTTACGGAATCTGCAAAGAGAAATAACCAGAAATCCCAAACCAAGGTAATTCACTTTGCAGAATTGGTAGTAGACAAAAAAATGGCTGCAAAAACCGGTTTTAATATTGGCGATGAGATTTATTATCTGCAGAGACTTCATTACTTAGATGGGAAAGCACTTATTCTAAACCATAATTATTTTTTGAAAAGCGTTGCTAAAGATCTAACTATAGAGATTGCAGAAAAGTCGATTTACGATTATCTGGAAAATACTCTTGGAGTTTCCATTGTCACAAGTAAACGTATCATTACCGTAGAAAAGATGACTGAAATTGATGAAAAATATTTGGATTTTGGAGACTATAACTGTATGGCTGTTGTCAGCTCTCATACTTACAATAGTGATGGTGTTATGTTTGAATATACCCAGTCACGCCATCGCCCTGATTACTTTAGCTTCCAGGATAATGCAACAAGACGATCAATTTAGCAGGAGAAATATGAAACAGAAAAATATTTTATTTACAGACATGGATGGAACAATATTGTTCTCTGATAATGGAAAAACATATTTTAAGGAATCAGATTTAGATGCAATAAAGGAATTCCAGCAAAGAGGAAATCTGATTGTAATTAACTCCGGCAGAGCATTGCCATGGATAGTTGCTCCGTTGGAAGGATATCTTTTGCCTGATTACATGATTGCCAGTACAGGGAGTATTATCGCGGATAGTCATCAACAAATACTGCATGAAGAACCTGTATCATTTACAGCAATCAAAAAAATAATAAACGAATATGCATCGGATATACCATTAACAGTTCATACGAAAGACAACGTATTTTCATGCAATCAAAAAAAGCAGTACAGCCTGCCAATAACACCTATTAGCAGTATTGATTTATTAAAAACGGAAAAACTTTATGGAATGTCATTCCATTTCAAAGACAATAAATCTGCAAAAGCTTTTGCAGACTGGCTGGAAAAGTCAGATCACCAGGAGGTGAGAGTTTTTGTAAATATCCAGGATGTTGACATGGTGTGGAGAGACTGTTCAAAAGGGAACGCCATGAACATCCTTTGTCAGAAACTTGGATTCATGCATGAACAAGTCTACGCCATTGGTGATGCTGAAAATGACATTGATATGTTAAGGGCAACAAAGCATGGTTATACATTCCATCATTCTCCAGCTACTGTGAAGCAATATGCAGAAGGCTGTGTCAAATCTGTGTCAGAGTTAATTGATAAAATATTGAGTGTGTGAAACTTTTTCTGTAAATAGCTAATAACAGCAAGGTCTTCTATGGTAAAATATAACTCATAGGAGGTCTTTTATTATGGCAAGAAGAGAAAAGAAACCTGTACACTACGATAGATTTACCATGTCAAATGTATTTTACATAGCAAAAAATGAACCTTTTTTACCAACAAATTTAAAATATCTGCCCTGGCATTTTCTTCTTCTCCTTATATGGAAACTGTTTATCAAATTCTTCTGCTTCTCCTTCGTCCACCATATATCCTTCCGGTGTGGAATATTCACCTTCACCCCCGTCAAGATATCCCGGTATCAGCTCTTTACACAGAAAAAATGATGCATCCTCTCCCTCCGGCAATCTGACTTACAGAAACTGCCTCATAACCATCTCTCGCAAACAAATGAAGTGCCACAATTAATATTTCTTCTTTTCTGTTCCCCATTTTCAGTTACCTCCATATGTAAATAAACGACCGTTCACTTTTGTTCTAGTAAACGGTCGTTTATTTGTCAAGTTAATATATTTATTGGTTTAATATTATTTTCCCTCAAAAAACCTCCATATTCCTTACGCACAGCTTTGGCGGTCTATAAGATGTTTCCCTTTCCCACTCATCGGTTTCAACAATATAGTTACCTATCTTTCTTCTAAAATTAGGAACCTTTCCGTCAATATTAAATATCGCCTTGTATGTGGCCTCTAGCTGTCCCACAGTAAATGTTTCCGGAACAAACTCAAACAATAATCTTATATCACTAAGAATACCATTCTTTAGTTTCTGAAACAGCTCCGTAATAATTAATGCATGGTCAAATCCAAGATTCTCTGATTTGCAAATACTCCATTTATGCTTTACCCTGCCCATTTCCATGGTTTTATCACACTTTACCACTATGTTTATGCTGCAGGAATCATCCTCAGCAGTTAAATTCAAATTGTACACTGTACAGTTTTCTCCTGCCTCTTTTTCTTCAGATAAATTAAACCACTTTGCCTCCCATGCATCAGAATCTGCTCTTAAATTGCAGTCACTTTTATTTATTGCCCCAATAAAAGCATTTGACACAATCCATCCACGGGGATCTCTCCCTGTTTCACTAAAGGTTTTAGTATTTTCAAGATACGCATTTCTTACATTAGTTTCTTCGTAAAGTTCACGTGCTGCCGCCTCCTCCAATGTTTCACCCTTCTCATAAAATCCACCGGGCAATGCCCACTGACCTTTAAAGGGATTAGAAGCTCTTTTTATCAATAATATCTGTAACGGTCCAACATTGACTTTTTTGGCATTTTTAATTGAATTATCCAGTGTAAACAATACAATATCCGTGGCAATTGATGGTCTGTCGTACTTTGTTATGTCATATTCCTTCAAAAAATCTTTCTCAGTCATTTTGCATTCTCCAATCTATGCATCTTGTTAAATAATGTTCGTATTTTGGATTTCTGCACATACCTTTTCCCGGAGTATCACTTATTTTTGCCACATCCATTCCATTGCACTTTGTGGTTTTCATTACAATATTAAGTGCCGGTACATCAGTATCATTACTTATATATGTGCCAATGCCAAATGCAACATTAATCTTTTTACTAAAATATTTGTATAATTTATCAGCTCTTTCAAAATCAAGCGAATCACTAAACAACAAAGTTTTGTTTTGCGGATTAATTCCAAGGTTCTTGTAATGTTTAATCATTTTTTCTCCCCATTCAAAAGGGTCTCCGCTGTCGTGTCTTACACCACTAAATAAAGTTGCATAAGTCAGCTGGAAGTCCTTTAAGAAACAATCCGTTGTAATTGTATCCGTTAAAGCAGTACCGTTTAATATACCGTACTCCTTAACCCATGCATCCAAAGCATACCAGTTTGAATATGCCGGATTGTGTTTATGATTTCCCTGTCCTACACACATAACCCATTCATGAGCCATAGTTCCTACAGGAGTAAGATTGTACTTCTTTGCCAGATATACATTACTTGTTCCAATAAACTTAGTAGTTCCGTGCATTTTACCACTTAAATCAGCCAGTTTCTCAATTGCTATTTCCTGAGCTTTAGCAGACAATCTTCTTCTCAGACCAAATTCTGAGAAATTGCCTAATTCCAACTTTCCGTCTTTCAGTTTTTCACATTTTTTATCAAGTCTTTTCTTAAAGCTTTCAAATAATTCATCATAATCATAAGCCATTCTAAAATAAACTTCATTTACAATAGCCAATGTAGGAATTTCATACATTGATGTATTAAGCCATGTTCCCTTTGTTTCAATGGTCAATCCGCAATCTGCATCTGTTGTTATCTCAAAATCTTCATATCTTGGCTGCCACAATCTGAGAAAATCAACGTATGAACCCTTTAACCATTTAATGCTGTGAAGATATTCCAGCTCATTTTCCGTAAATCTAAGATTGCAATATAACTTAATCTGCTCCTTTATTTCCTCCACCATTTCAGATGTAAAATACACATCCTTATTTCTGCATTTAAAATCCCATGTTGTTTTGTAATCACTAAACTGGTGGTAAATTACCTGACCCATTGAAAATTTATATAAATCATTTTCCAATAAACTATTAATAATCTGTTCCATAATACTAACCTCTTTCTT
>NZ_HF991860.1:33907-37748 GCF_000432355.1 Eubacterium sp. CAG:161 | reverse complement strand
TTAATCTGACACATTTTCATTGCCTCAATTGCATTTTTATGGGAAGCTAACGTTACACAGGCGCATGCCTTTTCAATAACATTTATTTTAGTTTCAGGCAACGTGGCTTTAATAAGCATTGCATTACTAATAACACATATTCCCGTGCATACCCCCACAAGAGTAACTTCAACCTTTTCCATTTCATTAAAATATTTATTTTTAAGTTCCTCTGCAAGGAAAAGAGAACCAAAAGACGGCTTGTTGACAATTTCAACTTTTTTATCTTTAACAGCTTCCATAATTTCCTGACGAATTTTCCATCCATCTGAAAATTCAATACAATGCTCCACCGGCAGATTTTTACCCTCCTGAGTTTCCAGATAATCATTATGATGAGTATCTCTTGTAAGATATATTTCGTCGTATTGGTTTGAATTAATTACCTTTACCACTTCCTGCACAGCAGCCTCACATTCAGCATTTCCCAGCACTCCCGATGTGAAATCCTTTTGCATATCCACTACAATTAATATTTTTTTCTTATTTTTTTTCATAATACTCATATCTCCTTTTCTTTGTATCAAATTGATATTATGTTCATGTATAACTTATCATCTTTTTGATACTAAGTCAAGTGTTTTTTTTATATAAAGAAAAAAGTTGCGAATATATAAGATTCACAACTTTTCTGACTGCCAATAAATTTACGACTCTTTACTTTCAATCCAATTAATAATCTGCTTTGTTAATGATTTATCCCCCAAAGATGAAATCCGGGAATATAATTCATTTATTTCAGAAATCAGTTCATTTATTAATGGTGCTGATGATTTTTCAGAAATATAAACAATATTTGTAACTATCTTTTCACTAGACTGTTTTTCTTTATGATAAATATAATTTACTATTTTGTTCTCGTTATCAAACCTAAAACATCTTAACGCCATTTCCATAACAGACTCTTTTTCTAACCAATCATAGTTTTCACCCACATACTGATACTCACCCCTAATCATTATTTCTAATTTTTTAAGTGTTTCCTTATTATGTTTTAATGATCTTCTAATTAACAACTCCACTTCTTTTCTGTTAGTTTTAAGCATTATATCAATCAGTTCCCCCATATACGGGTAAATAAATGTATTCTCATTGCCATATGTATCTTTAATTTCAAACTCTCTTGAAAAATAATCCAAAACCTTTTCGTCTGATTCAGAAACCGCTTTCATTAAATCTGCGTTATAGTACCGCTCCAAGCCATAGGCAAAACCAAAAGTACCGGCATCATGTAAAAACGGATTGTCCCTTGCCAAAAGGGTATCGAGTATGTCCAAATCATTATTTTCTATTGCCAGTGCAATTGTCTGAGTCCGTATTCTATCCTGAGTATAAATCAAAAATGGTACACTTGTGTCATAATCTCTAAAGTCACGCTTCTTCACACTTGTACCTGCACCATATGAATATCCAAAATTTTTCCATTCACTGTTATCCACAAGCCATATATATCCCTCGTCCATAAGATATTTCATAAACTTATAATTTTTAAATTCTAAAGCGTATTCAATAACTGTTTTTCCATATTCATCACTATTTAAAAATATCTTATCTTCCCGCTCCATATATTTTTTCCAAACACGAGGATCATCTGTAAAGGCAATTTCATAGTTTGTCATATGACTAGCCACCGGTACAAAGTAATTGCCCCCGGTAATAATCTCTTCACAAGATACCCCCAGCAAATCTGTAAATACCATAAGGTCTTCAAGCTGTATACCCTTTTTCCCATTAATTATTTGTGAAAGTTTATTACTTATTTTCCTTAATTCTTCATCATTTACCTGAACATCTATTGCCTCAAGATATGCCTTCCCAAATTTCCTATGTGATGGATATCGTTCCTCTATAAGTTTCTTTAAATAAGCCCCCATCTTTTCTTTATCAGCACTCTTCATAACTTTTCTCCTTTTTCCTTTGTTATGTTAAGTATAACTGATTTTGTTTCACCTTAATATCCTTTATTTGTGTACAGAAAAAAACTAAAAAAATTTTTGTCGAATTAATGTATGCTTTTAGTGTACATTCAAGATACGCCCTTCCCTATTACCACTGAATCATTTCCAAAAATAAATCATTAAGTGATTTCCACTCCACTGATTCATTCTCCATATTTTCTGCGATTCTCTCGATTTTTGTTATGGATTTTTCAATATATTCATCAATAATTTTATTCTTTTTTACCATCCCCATTTCCGTCAAATTTCTTTTTATTTTCAATAATTTTTCTACCTCTGGTTTTAAAATTTCCTCTAACTCTGCCTCCATTAGCTCTTCAAACAACATTGGTGGCGCACATTTTTTATCTAATATCCATTTTGCAGCAAGTAACGGTCTCATGGAATAGAAATATTTCTTTGCCTTTACCTCTTCTCCCTGCAAATGCTCAATATATGTACGCTCCGCCATGCTCCGGTAGTGATAAAGACTTTTCTTCATTGAAAAATACCGGGGAAGTAATTTTTTAATTTCTTAAAATCCTCTGTTTCCCAATATACAATAGGCGATGCACTCCACTCGAATATTGTGGGATTTGATTTATATAGCAACCGTAACGCTTTTCTTAAATCCCATCCATTAATATCTAATACCTCATCTAATTTCCACTCTATTACATCCCTGTTTCCCTCTAACTTTAAGTAGTCCTCCGGTTTTCGTACATATATAAACCTAACGTCGTAATCGCTATCCGGTGAGGCAAATCCCCACGCCCTGCTACCGGATTCCACCGCCATTATAATTTTCACTTTTTCTACTTCTTCTATTTTCCGTAATTCCTCTAATATAATTTCCCTCATATTCTTCTCCTACGCCTTAAAATTATACACCGGTTTCATTACCTCCATAATTTCCACCGAATCCTTTATTACATCTATAATATCATCTAATGATTTGTACGCCATTGGTGCTTCGTCTAATGTTGCCTCTGACACTGATGTTGTATATACATCCGTCATAGATGCAGCATATTCCTCCATAGACAATTTTTCCTTTGCCATTGTTCTTGACATAATTCTTCCTGCTCCGTGAGGTGCTGAATAATTCCATTCCGGATTTCCCTTTCCCACAGCTAAAACCGAGCCATCTCTCATGTTAATAGGTATCAATACCTTTTCCCCTTTGTGGGCAGCTATTGAACCTTTTCGTAAAATCATTTCTTCAGTATTTATATAATTATGAACTGTATGAAAAGCATCATTTCCCGTCATACCTGTTCTCTCTAATATAATTTCAGCCATTTTTTCCCTGTTTCTTTTGGCAAAATTCTGACATATTTCCACATCAAAAAGATAATCCTCCATATACTTTCCATATAAATAACATAAATCTTCAGGATTTTGTGGCTCATTTTCATAACGTGTTTTCTCCAGCTCCTTTAAAACCTGCTGAATTTCTTTTCTCCTTCCCTGCTCTTTATATGTTTTAATCAATTCCTCTCTTGCCACAAAATAAGTTTCTAATCCCTTGTCTAAATCTGTCGCCAGATTCTGATAATAGTCAGCCACCTGTTTTCCCAGATTTCTACTTCCTGAATGTATTATCAGATATTTATTTCCATCTGATGCCTCATCAATTTCAATAAAATGATTTCCCCCTCCTAATGTGCCTAATGACCTTTCAAGTCTTCTTGTATCCTTTAATTTTCTGTAACATTTTAATTTGGTAAGGTCAAATCTCTCTATTCTTCCCTCCCACACATTACCTCCTGACGGAATAAAATGTGCTGCTTCGTCAACTTTTGCAAAGTCAATTTCACCCTTTCCTAAGCACACTGTATACATTCCACAGCCGATATCAACAC
>NZ_HF991860.1:24154-33895 GCF_000432355.1 Eubacterium sp. CAG:161 | reverse complement strand
CAGCCGATATCAACACCAACCACATTAGGAACTACCCTGTCTTTTATGGTCATGGTAGTTCCTATGGTACATCCTTTTCCAGAATGAACATCAGGCATAATTCTTATTTTTGCCCCTTCCGTCATTGGGTAATCACACATTCTTCTTATCTGCTCAATTGCTTCATTCTCAACTACCTTTGCGTAACAAATTGCTGTATTGACTTTTCCCTTGATTTCAATTCTATCCATATTTATCTCTTCCTTTCCTTTGATAAATACATAATACATTTCATTTATCAGGTTATCATTGAAAAAAAGTTGCGAACTCAAAAGAATTCACAACTTTCTCTGTCTTAAAAGTCTTTCTTTTATTTTGTCTCTAAAATCATCAGGCCCCATTACCTCAATCAATGGGCCAAATGCCAGTATTCTTATAAGTATTTCCGTTTCATCATCCACACAATACTTCAGTTTAATTTGATATGTATCATTATCTAACTTAATTGTTTCTTTTTCCAAATCCGAAAAACTTAGCATAGCCCTTTCAAGAGCCTTCCTATAATCCTTCAACCGCAAAATAACTTCACCAAACGCCAGTTTCCTTTTTCTTACACTATCTTTTTCAAAGCCCTCCATCACCTGACATTTCGTAATTTTTTGCATATTAATGATATACTGAGTGCCTTTTAAGCTTTCTGCAACAAGCCTGAATTTGTCATCCTTAGACGAATACTCCAGACCTTTCGGAATTAAGGTATGGATGCGCTTTCCTTTCCTGCCTTTATAAACAATTCTTACAATCCTTCTTTCCTTTATTGCCACAAGTATAAGTCTGAAATGCTCCCTGTACTCAATATCATCATAAGGATCTCCATCTGAATATCTGTCAAAATACACAAAGGTATCCTTGTCATAAAGCGGCTCCACATCCTCAAGTCCGTCAAAAGAAGGTTCAAACAAACTAATTCTTTTGTCAGATAAAATAGCCTTAAGCCACATTTTCTCTATTGTTGTAAGAGGCATATCCGGATTATTCTTTAAAGGCGTCTCAAAATTATCATCCATTAAAGGCCACTGCTTTTTTAATAATTTATCAGGAATCACCGTTATACTTTCGCCAAATGCCTCTTTTCCCGTTATTTCCTTAATTTTATCAAGGCTAATTTCACCTTTCACAGCTTCCTTCAATATTTTTCCCACTACATTGTAGTAAATTCCATATACTTCGTTAAATATCATTCTTTTCTCCCTGGTACATGGAATACATTGCCTCTAAATCATCATAGAAAACCTTTTCCACGGCATGATTGCTGCATTCCAACTTCTCTATTCTCCCAATAAATGTTCTTATCCATGGCATCATTTCCTGTGCACTATAAACATCCGCCTCAAATTCAACCGTACTTTCGTTTGCTCTTGTTACTGTGCCACATCTTTTTTCACGCATAAGTCTGTTAATAATAAATTCTTCACCTTCCTCTATGTTTATTGTCATTTTCAAATGTTCTAAAATTCTGCTGTCTCTTTTTCCTGAAGAAACTCCCCACATATGTGCCCCAAACTTATCTCCATAGGAATCATACAGCTGATGATTTTTCTCAAAACCTATGGTTCTTATTTTTTCAATATTATCTATTCGGTACATGGCAGGTCTGCGTTCCCGGTAATAATATCCCATTAAATATTGTCGTCCGTTTTGTGTACTTATATATATTTTAAGAGGAAATACCCTAATCTTACTGCTTTTCATTGTTAGTTCTATTGATTCATTTCTTTTTTTACATAATAAAATATCAACTATTATCTGCTGCTCTAAAGCCTCCATCATGTATCTGTGTTTAAAGGAAAAATAATCCCTGTTTCCGTTGTATTTGTCTAAAATAAAAGAACCAACAACTCCCACCGGTGTTTCTTCCGCAGCAAAGGCTACAGCATCCATCCCATCTTCACCTATATAAACACTTTTTCCTCTTTCATAGCTGATTCCGTTTCCCTGCCTAATCTCATTAATAAGACCTAAATCAACATATTCTTTTACTTTATTTCTTATTGTCGACTCATCAGGTAACATATCAGTATCAAAAAAAGAAAGATATTCAGAATAAACCCTTTCTGCAATTTCCTTAAAGCTATGGCATTTTTCATCAGCTAAAATATCCATTATATAAAAATGAAGCACAATATCTTTATCTGTAAAACTTTTTGCCTTATAAGCCCTATACAGTGGATTGTGAAGAATTTTTCTGCTGTCAACGGAGAAAAATATCTGTTTGCCACCGGACTGTTGTCTGAAATTCATATAATCTGAAAGCCAGCTTTCTATTCGTCTGCGCTCATTATCATAACTTCTGGCGCTTTTTTTATCAAAATCATTTCGGGTGTGAAATCCATAAGCATAAAAATCCCGCATATAATTACGGACTTTATCAAATTTTTTAATTAACTCACTATACGCCATTAACATCACCTGCACTGTATTAACATTACTGCTGCTGAATTTTCTTTGCCAAATCTTCCAGATACTCCCATCTGTCCATTTTTTCCATTAACAAAGCTTCCGTTTCTTCCTTCTCATCCATCAATTCCTTTAATTTCACGGAATTAGTGGCATTTTTGTTCATATCAATATCTAACTTTTCAAGTTTTTTCTCTAATTTTCCAATATCATCTTCTATTGTGTCATATTCCCTTTGTTCATTATAAGAAAATTTAAGTTTCTTATTTTTACTTTTATAAACTGTTTTCTCCTGCCTGCCTTTTGAAGCCGGCTTCTCCTGTTCTTTGGTGTGTTCCACTTCTTCCTGTTTCTTATTGTAATAATCCGTATAACCGCCTTCATACTGTTTTATTACTCCATTTCCTTCAAAAGAAAATATTCTCCTAACTACCCGGTCTAAGAAATATCTGTCATGGGATACCGTAATAACAATTCCGTCAAAACTATCTAAGTAGTCCTCTAAAATTGTCATGGTTTCAATGTCCAAATCATTTGTAGGCTCATCTAATATTAAAACATTCGGTGCCTCCATTAAAACCCGAAGCAGGTTAAGTCTTCTTTTCTCTCCTCCGGAAAGCTTCTCAATTTTGCTATATTGCTGAGAGGACGGGAACAAAAACCTCTCTAACATAACAGAAGCTGAAACCAGCCCCTCCTGCGTTCTCACAAATTCCGCAGTGTTTTTTATATAATCAATTACCTTGTCATCAGGGTTCATATAGGCAATGCCTGCATCTTTGTCATTTTCAATTTCCTGGGTGTAATATCCGATTTTAATCGTTTGTCCAATATTAACTATTCCACTATCAGGTTTTATTCTGCCATCAACTATTTTCATTAAAGTTGTTTTTCCGCAACCGTTTTTTCCTACAAAACCTACCCTGTCACCTTTTAAAAAGTTGTAGGAAAAATCCTTTATTAACACATTTTCACCGTAAGCTTTGCATATGTTTTCCATTTCAATGGTTGTTTTTCCCATTCTTGATTTAATGCTGCTTAACTCTATTTTGTCTTCTGTTTCAATTCCCTTTTGATTTTTCAAATCCTCATATCTTTTAATATGTGCTTTCTGCTTAGTAGACCTTGCCCTAGCTCCCCTTTGCATCCACTCAATTTCTTTTCTTAATATACTTTGTCTCTTTCGCTCACTTGCCTTGACGCTGTCTTCCCTTTCTGCCTTTCTCTGCAAAAAGCCTGAATACTTTTCATCATAGCTGTATATTTTTCCTTTGTCTAACTCAATTATGCGGTTGGTCACACTGTCAAGAAAATATCTGTCGTGAGTAACCATGACCAGTGCCCCTTTAAATGCTTTTAACTGATTTTCCAACCATTGTGCCATTTCACTGTCTAAATGGTTGGTAGGCTCGTCCAATATTAATATATCACATGGGGTAATAAGCACTGAAACCAACGCCAGCCTTTTTCTCTGTCCCCCTGATAATTCCCCTGTTTTTTGTTCAAAATCCGTTATGCCCAGTCTTGTCATCATAGACTTAGCCTTTACCAATTCGTTTTCATTGGCATGATGATGTATCATGTTTTGAACACTTTCTAACACTGTATCCCCGTCATTAAACTTAGGATTTTGTGGCAGATAGTGAATCATCATATTTGATGCCTTTATTACCTCTCCCTCATCCGGCACTTCCAATCCTGCCATAATTTTCAGTAAGGTAGACTTACCTGTTCCATTTATTCCAATAACTCCTACTTTTTCCCCTTCATGAAGATAAAAGCTTGTGTTGTCAAATAATTTTCTTTCAGTATATGAATGTGTTATGTTTTCTAATGATAAAATATTCAATTTAGTTCCTCGCTTATATTATCCCTATTTTAGTGGATGTTGTTTCTTCTTTTTCCTGTCATGTCCTCAACCTCTAACTTGAAAACGGTTGTTACAGGTATCGGCTTTGTGTTAAAAACAAAATCCTCTGCATGATAATGTCTCATAAGTATTTTCAATGCTTCAAACTTATCTTCTTCAGCCACGAATTCAATTGTACCATGGCCTATAACACTTTCATATCCCATGGTACAGCTCATTCTCTCTTCATAAAGTATGAAATTATGGTCACAATCCATTTCAAATGTTACCTTATTGTTTTTTCTAATTAAATCCAGTTTCTTTCCTTCATTTGCACAGTGGAAATAAAGAGTCAGTTTCCCATCCTTTACCTCATGTCCAAAATTAAGTGGCACAATATACGGATACTCTCCATCATTTAATGCCAGCCTGCATGTATCACATTTTTTTACTATTTCCATCATTTCATCAAAATCTGTTATTTCTCTGTCTTTTCTTCTCATATCTGATTCTCCTTCTATTTTCCCTAAATGTTAATTATGACGTACTCTGATTTACATCCTGTCTTAAATTTTATTGCCCAATCGGAAATTCCCGATGTGACAACAAAATTGGTATTTTCCCTTTTTTCATAACCATAAACTCTGTCATCTAATCCCTGAACTAACTGTGTCATATCTTTTCTTCCGTTTTCCTTTTCCACCTCTTCAGAACGATCCTGTCGTCCAATTATATAAAGCTTCCCTTGAAAATTTTTTCTATAAATCCATATTTTCTGATTCTACTTGTTAAATATACCACTCCTGCTATAGATGCAACTAATAAAAAGATTAGCAATAATAACCACAGTATCATATCAATCGCCTTCTATTTCTTAATTTTAAACTATATTCAATTTTAGCCGAAATTTTTCTTATTGTAAACTCATTCTAACCCTGTTATTTGCCTTAATTTATGACGTAAAAAAGGAAGTGCCAAAGGCTTTTAAACCTTTGACACTCCCTTTTATTTTATGGAATGGATTATCCTTCAATTGCAATGTATTTGTTCTTTTCCTCAATTGGTTTATTTTCCGCTTTTGGAACGCTAAATGATAAAATACCATTTTCATATTTAGGATGTATATCCTCTACTGTAACGTGGTCACCTACATAAAAGCTTCTGCTCATGCTGCCTGCATAACGTTCACGTCTTAAGTAGCTGCCCTTCTTATCCTTTTCGTCTTTGTCTAATCCCTTAGCTGCACTAATTGTTAAGACTCCGTCTTCTAATTTAACTTTGATTTCATCTTTCTTAAATCCCGGAAGATCTATATCCACTTCATATCCATTTTCTGTATCCTTAACATCTGTCTTCATTAAGTTCTTTGCATGTTTACCATACAATTCCTTATCTACATCCTCAAATGCAGGGAATGCAAAATCATTCATAAAATCATCAAATAAGTTTTCTCCAAAAATACTAGGCATCATCATAAGTCATGTCTCCTTTCAAAATATAATTAAAAAATTTTATTTCGACACTATCGGAGAAATCCGAGGTGTTGTTGACTTGAACTTAAGGCTCTGCGACCAGGAATCTTGAACTCATATTCTTGACTTCTTATGTCTCTTCCTTTGTTCTGACTATGTTATAGCTCTTTTTGTTAGCACTGTCAAGAGGTGAGTGCTAATTTTTTTGTGAAAATTTTGTGAACGCTAACAACCATGCAAAATGGTAAAATAACGTCCTGCAAGTGAACTTGCGAGGACGTTTATTTTTCTCTTATTCTTTTTGCAAATTATTCATCCACTTCTTTACCAATTCTACTTCAGATTTTTACTAATATTATTTTGCCCTACTCAAATTTTTGTGGCAACAAAATTTGCTTATATCTTGTACTTGACACAAGTCCGATTTCGTACTATGCTGTTAAGTACGAAATCAGACTTGTAGGAGTGATTTATAATTTATGAATACAAAAAATATTAAAAAACCTGAAATGAGCCCCGCTCTTTTGGAATCAAATAAATTATTTAAGGAATTTAATAACATCTATCACGATGCCGCCCTAAAACTTGGAATATCCAACAGTTCACTAGACATACTATATTCAATCTGCGAGTTAGGAGACGGTTGTCTTCAACGCGATATAAGTAAGAGTACATTTATTCCCAAACAGACAATTCATTCTTCTATTCGTTCACTGGAAAAATTAGGATACATTTATTTAAGCAACGGTAAAGGACGAAACATGCACATAAACCTTACTGATGCCGGAAGGGATTATATTAAGGAGACGATTTACCCTATTATTACTTTAGAAAATGAAGCCATTTCAAGTCTTACGGAAGATGAGCGACGTCAAATGCTTATTTTGCAAAGCAAACATATAACAGCCCTTAGAGAAGCATTTAACAAAATTAAGAACCACGAGGAGGCGGAATAGAGATTAAAATGAGTACTCAATTATCAGAACATTTCACATATTCAAAACTGCTTAGATTTGTTATTCCACCTATTATTATGATGATATTTACGTCTATTTACAGTGTGGTTGACGGCTTATTTGTATCTAATTATGTGGGAAAGACTGCCCTTGCCGCCATAAATCTTATCCTTCCATTTATCATGGCAATATCAGCCCTTGGATTTATGATTGGAACAGGAGGAAGTGCCATTGTGGCTAAAACTCTGGGAGAAGGTAATAAAAAGAAAGCCAATGAGTATTTCTCGCTTTTAGTTTATGTAACAATTATATTTGGTATTTTACTTGCCATTATAAGTTTTTTCCTTATTCCACCTATTGCCAAAGCTCTAGGTGCAACAGGAGAACTTTTAAATAACTGCATACTATACGGCCGGCTGTCCCTTATTTCCATAACAGCCTTTATGCTTCAAAATGTTTTTCAAAGTTTCTTTGTTACTGCGGAAAAGCAAAAGCTGGGATTGGGTGTCATAATAGCTGCCGGAGTTACCAATATTGTTCTTGATTATATTTTTGTTGCCCTGTTGGGTTTTGGGCTTACAGGTGCTGCCATTGCAACAATTTGTGGTGAATTTATAGGTGGATTATTTCCCATACTATATTTTGCAAGACCTAATTCCAGTCAGCTTCGTCTTGGAAAAACCCACTTTGAAGGGAGGATACTTTTAAAAACCTGTGCCAATGGTTCATCTGAACTTATGACTAACCTTTCCAGTTCAATTGTAAACTCTCTCTACAATATTCAGTTAATGAATTTTGCCGGGGAAAACGGAGTAGCTGCCTATGGTGCAATTATGTATGTAAACTTTATTTTTATGTCAATATTCTTTGGTTATTCAATAGGAAGTGCCCCTATAACAAGCTTTCATTATGGTGCTAAAAATCATCGTGAACTAAAAAGTCTGTTTAAGAAAAGTCTTACATTTATTGGTGTCTCCGGTATCGTTCTTGTTGTTCTGGCACAGTTATCGGCTTCTACCCTTGCCTGGTTATTTGTAGGATATGATAGTGATTTATTTGAAATGGCTTTAGCAGGCTTTAGAATATACTGTCTTGTTTATTTAATAAACGGGTTCAATATATTTGGTTCCTCATTCTTCACTGCCTTAAACAACGGGCTGGTTTCTGCTGCCATTTCCTTTCTCCGCACACTGTTATTTCAAATTGTGTCGGTGCTTATTTTGCCGGTTATTTTCGGTATTGCAGGAATTTGGTCTGCAGTAAATGTAGCAGAAGTTTTAACATTATGTGTTACTATTTTCTTCTTTGTGGGACAAAGGAAAAAATATAATTATGCTTAAGTTTTATGGCATATCATTTGTTGACTTTATGTGTAATGAACGTTAAAATTTTTATAACAATTAGTGTGTTTAGAAATTATATCAGGAGTTATTATGAAATCTAAATTGAAGAATTTTAGCCTTCTTACCATAAGCACTTTAATAATGGCTGTAGGCATTTACTTTTTTAAATTTGCTAACAATTTTACTTTTGGTGGCATAACGGGTATGGCAGTTTTAGTTGCCAGGTTTACTCCACTGTCAGCCGTTGATTTTTCATTTATTGCCAATATTTTATTACTTATTATTGGCTTTATAATACTTGGACGTGATTTTGCAGCTAAAACTGCTTACAGCACTATTTTACTTTCAATTTCATTGTCTTTACTTGAAAGGATATTTCCTATGAGTAAGCCCCTTACAGACGAGCCATTGCTGGAACTGGTTTTTGCCATACTTCTTCCTGCTCTAGGCTCTGCCGTTTTATTTAATATCGGGGCTTCAAGTGGTGGAACAGATGTTATTGCCATGATTTTGAAGAAATATACCAGCGTAAATATTGGAAGAGGACTTCTCTTTTCTGATATCTTATTTACAGCAGCCGGTTTCTTTGTTTTTGATGTAAAAACAGGTCTCTATTCAATGCTTGGACTAATTGTCCGTTCAGCCCTTATTGACAACTTTATTGAAAGTCTTAACCGTTCAAAATACTTTCACGTTGTCTGCACTGACCCCAAACCTATCTGTCAATACATAGAAACCACACTAAAACGTGGTTCCACACTGGTATCTGCCACTGGCTCATTTACGGGAGATAACAAATATATTATTCTTACGGTTTTAAGTCCAAGTGAAGCGGTTAAGCTTCGTAATTTCATAAGGGAAAACTCTCCGGGAGCTTTCCTGCTTATTTCAAATACCAGCGAAATTATTGGAAAAGGGTTCCACTCAGTTTAGAGTGAAACCCTTTTATGTATTCTATATTTTTATTTTATCTACTATATGGCAGCCATAATCTTTATATGGNNTGGCAGCCATAATCTTTATATGGAAGATTATAATATTTTTCATAGTCCTTAGCCTTTGCAAACAAAGCATCATAAACCCTGCCCTTTAGTTCCATCCATGCATGTCCTGTGTCGTGAACTACATAAACATTTTTGTACCCACATTCATGTACCATAAATGCCAGTGCTGATGACTGGGAAACGCAACAGCCTTCACCCTTTATAAAAATATCATTGGCAAATGTAGATTCCCAACCTTTCTCTTTATATATCTTATTTAGAAAACGATATCTTTTATAAGGTATGTCAGAAATCCAGTCAAAGCATTTTCTTAATTTCACTTCTTTTGAATCCGTTGACTTGCATATTTTATCCACCATTTTTCTTGCTCTAATCATGGTTTTAATTTTTTGAGCATTAAGTTTTGTTATTTTTGCTCTGCCGTTTTTGCAAATTCTTATTCCGTCAATAGTTCTATTTTTAAGCTGTTTACCATTTGAACGTCCAAAGAAGTAAAAATGTTTATTATATTTTGCCCATCCTTTAACCATTACACCATTTTCATCAAATAAATATCTGCTTTTTTTAATGGTAATAACCTTATTTTTGACCTTTTTACCTTTTACCACATAATATGTTTTTCCCTTTTTGGTAACCAGTTTACCCGACAACTCATCTGACTTTTTTGTGGCAGTTGTCACC
>NZ_HF991860.1:16309-24098 GCF_000432355.1 Eubacterium sp. CAG:161 | reverse complement strand
CAGCCACAACCGGTGTTGACATTACAACACATAAAGCCCAAATTGTCATTGCTTTAAATATAAACTTTTTATTCATGACTCTCCTCCTTTAAAACTAACTAATACCCTTTAAACTATTTAAAAGTTCCAAATCTTCCGCCTGCACTCTGAAATTAGTCTTTATAGGTTCTCCATCCGGTGCAGTAACCACCATTTCTATTATTGTACCTTCCTTTATTTCAAGACTGGCACGCTTGAAAAATTTTGGAATCATTGGATGTCTTTGTCCAAAGTCCTGTATCATTCCCTTTGCTTTCATTAACTCTAATGGATTCATATTTTTCCTCTCTTTCTTTTCTCCTTGAATTAATCATATTCTATCAGGAGTTTTTTCTTTGCCTATATAATACCATTAATCAAACTTTGTTGTCCAGTGAGCAGTTTCATTTGCTTCAAAACACATTAGTATCTGTTGACGATTTACTTTTTCTTCTGCTAAGTTATCCGGTATTTCCTCTTTTGCAAAATATCTGCTTTCAACTGTTTCAATGTTATTTACAAACCCTCCTCCCAGATTCTCACATAAAACAAATACCTTTACCACTCCTTAAATCATATTGTAAAATCCCTTTTTACTAATTAAATAATATGTAACATTTGCCTCTTTATCTGTTATATGAATAGATTTTCTCTGACTGAGCATTTCCCTGTACGATGCTGCAAGGTTCGTTGTAAAGCAAAAAAGCGTAGAATTTTTCACCAACTCCTGAAACTCAAATTCATCTCTTTAAATAAGGAAACGGGATGCCGGCATTTTTTCCTTACACAACTCTGTCCAAAATCCAATTTCATCTCTTAATAAACAGTTAAATCCGTTTAGCTCATTAAACGTAATTTCATCTACTGTTGCTAACTTATGATCCTTTGGTACGCACACATACAGGTTTTCTTCTAAATATTTCTTATCCCCAATTTCCTTTGAAACATAGGAATATGGTAAAACTCCTACCTGACTCACTCCCTTTTCAACATTTGAAATAATATCCGGAATTTCACTTAATTTGGTAGAAATTGTTTTTCCCGGATAATCTGATGACATTTGAGGTATCAGCGACCATAACGGTGCCGGTGCACAGGACTCAATATTAATTGTACGCATTTGCTTTTCGTAATTTCTCACCATTGATATAGCATTCTTTTCATATTCTAAAAGCTGCCTTGAATACTCTACCGCTTTTTTACCGGTATCATTTAGTTCTAATTTATTTTTACCTCTGTTAAAAAGCGAAACTCCAAATGCCCCCTCCACATGACGCATATTTCGTGTAAGAGTAGGCTGGGAAACATTCATTATTTCAGACACCCTTAACAGGGTTCCATTATCAGCAAAAGCAACAAACTGTTCTAACTCTGACAGATTAAGCATATCTTTCCTCACTATTCATTTTATGAAATCTTCTTTTCGTTTTTTCTATTGTATAATTTTATTTTTACAGTGTAAACTGCATATTATAATAATATTTACTATTCACGTAAATAATGTTTCACCGCAATATTTTTAATTAAAAGCCGGAAGCAATAAATATTATATCAGGAGGTTTTATTATGGAATATGTTACTTTAAATAACGGTGTCAAAATGCCAATGCTTAGCTATGGCGTATATCAGACTCCGCCGGAGGATACTGAAAAATGTGTTTTAGATGCTATTAAAATCGGCTATCGAAGCATCGATACAGCTCAGGCGTATGGCAATGAAGAAGGCGTAGGTAATGCCATTTCAAAATGTGGTCTTCCAAGAGAAGATTTATTTATAACCACTAAAATCTGGATTACTAACGCCGGCTATGAGAAAGCTAAGGCTTCAATTAAAGAGTCTTTAAAGAAACTGAAAACCGACTATGTTGATTTACTCCTTATACATCAGTCTTTTGGAGATTATTACGGAAGCTACAGAGCCATGGAAGAGGCATACAAATCCGGGTGTGCAAGAGCCATTGGTGTATCTAATTTCTATCCTGACAGATATTTGGATATTGAGCATTTTGCTGAAATCAAACCGGCTGTTAATCAGGTGGAAACCCATATTTTCTAGCAACAGAAAATTGCAAAAAAAGATATGGACAAACACGGTACTAAAATTATGTCATGGGGACCTTTTGCCGAAGGTAGAAATGACTTTTTCAATACTCCTGCCCTTAAGGAAATTGATGCTAAATATAACAAAACTGCTGCTCAGGTTGCCCTTAGATTTTTACTTCAAAGCGGTGTTATATTAATTCCTAAGTCAGTACATGAGAACCGTATGAAGGAAAATTTTGATATTTTCGATTTCCAGTTATCTCATGATGATATGGCAACTCTTGAAGCCCTTGATACAGGAAAAAGCTTATTTTTCTCACATCACGACCCTGAAACGTAAACGTCAAACCACCTGCCTTAACAGATGATTGACTTTATGCCATTCTATAAGAAATCTAAAAACTCAATGTAGTTTTTAAAGTTTTTATAGGAGGCTAAAAGCTATGGATAAATGTACACGCGAAGTTCGCAAACAAAGCTGGAAAAACATCATCACGCAGTGCATGCAAAGACCGGAAGGAATGACTGCCAAGCAGTGGCTTGATGCAAATGGCATCAGTGAGCAGTCTTACTATTACTGGCTCAAAAAAATCAGACAGGAAACTTATGAGGTTACAATGACTTCTAACGCGCTGCCTGTTCAACCAAAACGAAATGAGGTGACATTTGCAGAAGTTTCTTTTGCCGATTCTGCACCGAAACACACTTATGAATTGTCATTTCGTCCAGACATAACCATCAGTACTGATTCCATAACCATTGGTGTTTCAAATACCGTTTCGGATACGCTGCTTAATAAAGTTTTTGAGGTAATTGGTCATGCTCGCCGAAGCAACAGGTGTTACAAAGATTGTGATTGCCTGTGGCAGAACATATCTTCGCAAAGGTATCGATGGACTCGCCCAGCTGATTGGCACAAAGTATGACATGAATCCTTTTGGAAAAAATGTCCTGTTTTTATTTTGTGGCGGACGCGGTGACAGAATTAAAGGGCTTCTGTGGGAAGGAAATGGATTCCTTCTCTTATACAAAAGGTTGGAGGACGGTTCTTTTTCATGTCCGCGTACTCCGGAGGAAGCCGTAAATCTTACACGGGAACAGTACGACATGCTCATGATGGGGCTCAATCCTGTTCGTCCGAAAATCAGAGAGGTCCATCCTCAAAAGGTATTTTAGTTTTGTGCAAAACGGAGATTTATTTTTGTATTTTTCCAATTCAAATATTTCGCATTTAAGTATGTCGGAAGCGGACATGAGACAGCCTGATGAGGGCACAGGTGCGCATAGCGAACAGCCATCGTTTTGGTAAAAGTTCTAAAAAACTGAGTATCCTTGCAGGCCAGCAGTCTTTCTTTGATGAGGCTGATGCAGCATATGACGCTTCTGTAGAAGAGCCTGATATAGAAGAAGTCGTTACAACTAAGAAAAAGAAAACAAAAGGTCAGCGTGAACTTGATTTAAATAACTTTCCTGTTGACGTGATTCCGGCTTATCGTGTTTCCGAAGAAGAATTAGATCAATTCTATGGAAAAGGTAACTGGCGGAGAATGCCGGATGAGACATATAAGCGTCTCAGACATGAACCGGAAGCGTAGACTGTTGAACTGCATACGGTTGAGGTGTATGTAGGTACGGGTGGTGAACATCAGGATGAGTTTCTTCGTGGAAAAAGACCAAAGGACTTACTTAGAAACAGTATTGTTACGCCATCCCTGCTGGCATCCATTCTAAATGTAAAGTATGTGAATTCTTCTGCACTGAACAGGGTTGCACAGGAGTTTGAACGAAATGGCGTCAACATCTCAAAGCAGACCATGTCCAACTGGATTATCTGGTGTGCGGACAGATATTTTGCCCCATTTGTGGAGAGGATGAGACAGGAACTGTTAAAACTTCCGGATGTAACAAACGCTAACTGTTGGGCACATGCACGTTGTGATTATGCGGATGCAATAAAGGCTGCAGACAAAAGTAAACCTGGTGCCATAAAGAATTCTATCGTATATCAGGCATTGGAACGCATCGGAAAGTTTTATGAAGAAGATGAGAAACTAAAAAATCTCCCATCGGCAGAACGTCTTCAAAAGCGGCAGTTATTTATTAATCCGCTTGTTGAGGATTACTTTGCGAGGGTTAAGGAAATCCTGGCAGATACAACTGTTCTTCCAAAAGGAAAAACAGCAGACGGTCTGAAATACAGTATAAATCAGGAAAAGTATTTAAAAGTATTTCTTGATAATCCGGATGTTCCAATTGATAACTCCGCATCTGAACGTTCGATAAGGACTTTCTGTATCGGAAAGAAAAACTGGATGTTTCATAATACAGCAAATGGTGCTTCATCAAGTGCACTTGTATATAGTATTTCGGAAACAGCAAAGCTTAACAACCTGCGTCCGTGTTATTATTTTAAATACATCCTCACAGAATTACCGAAACATTGTGATGAAAAAGGAAATATAGATACTGCTAAGCTGGACTACTTAATGCCATGGTCAGAGAGTCTTCCGGAAGAATGCAGGGAACCACGCCGCTCATAAACCAGCGGCGTTCATTTTAATAGTAGGCGCATGGTTTGACGTTTACCCTGAAACAGTGGAATGGTTTATGAGTATCTTATAAAGTGATACACTACCATAAAAATAAAGACTACAAGCCGGGAATAAATCCCGGCTTGTAACTTTTATTTTCTGTCAAAATATTTTAATTATATATATCAATTCATACAAAGTAAACATAAAATAACTCTAAAATTTACTAATTTACTAACATTCACCATATTTAATACAACTATTGACACTACTAACCAAAACAGTAAACAAAACTATTCCGACAGGCTGAAAATTGTTAAATGTTCCCTGAATACAATACGTCAAGATTGACACAATAACAGCTATACACTCTTTTCTTCTCATCTTTATGCTTTTATATACAATATATACTATTTCACTGTAATAAATCGTTATGCCATTTAATCCTGTTGTTATTAACAATTGAAATATATGACTATGTGCATTTACCAATTTTTTCCCAAAATGTATATATAATTCATTTTTATACATTCTTTGTGCAACTGTTCCAAAATTGTCTAACCCATTACCCAATATTTTGTTTTCCCATGGAAAACTGTTATATATTTTGAGTGTATATCTCCATATATAGCCTCTGTTAGTTCCCCATGAGTCATCAAAAATAAAGTATTTATTTATTAAATTTATGTCGAATTTTAAGCCCATTATCATTATTAACCCAATTGGCAATATATATTTAATTGTTTTGTGGAATTTATCAATCATCTCTAATATTCCAAAAATTATAAGAATAATAATATTGTATTTATTTACTAAAAAAAATTGCAATTCTTCTGGGCTATAATACAAGCATTTGTAACTATATAAAATTCTTATTGTCAATAAAATTCCAGCTATAACAATTATAATTTTTCCACTTTTTTTAATTTTTCCGCTTTTAAATCCCCACAAAAATGTATAGATGAAAGAAACAGCAACTCCTACCATGCCTATATCACTAGTACATATTATACACGAAAAAAAAGATAAAATGAAAGAAAGCCATAATATTGCCTTATTATAATTTTCTTCCGAATTCATTATAAGCACTGTTGATAATGTAACTATTATTGAACAATACTCTCCATACCAATTAATATTTCCAATTGTTGATATATACTTTCCTTTATCACCACTTTGCAAATTACTCAACATTCCCAAAGGATCAATGCCTAACATATTTATACTTCCTAATAACATAACGATTATCGAAACAAACAAAATTACTTTCACAGTGTACTCTATGCTACTTTTGAATAATGAGATTTGAAAATATACAAGTATACATAATGAAACAAAATATGTGCCAAGTCCCCACCCATTTTTTCCAAGTAGTGTTATATAATAATCCTCAGAGATAGCTGTGCCTATAACAATGTTAAAAAAATACAATATTACCCCAAAATCTATTAAATTCAATTTAACATTTATCTCGCCATCTAATAGTGCATACAATAAAAAAAGAATACTAAACAAAAATAAATCAGTAATTGTGATAAATAAAAAATACTTTTTTTTTGCAGATATAATATTAAAATATCCATTTTCAAAATACATTGAAATGCCTACAATCAAGAGAAATATAAATATTCTTTTCTCTTGATTGTAAATTTTTTTAACAATATTGTTTTTATTTTCCATCAAAAACAATATCTTTCCCATCTTGATTTTTATATATGTACAATTTATTTTTCCAATCCATTGTAATATAATTTTCTATAAAATTATTTTTTCTAACATCATATCCCGGCACTGAAATTGTTTGAGCGGTTTTATTTATTTTTATATTGCTACCTGTATATCTCTTGTAAAAATCACATGCCTCATCAAAGGAACAATAGTCATAAAACTCATTAACCAAATTTTCACCATCTTTTTTCAAACTATCTGCAATATCCTTACTGATAATAGTTTCAACAGGTGATGGAAAATAAACTATGTTGTATTCTTCATCCTGCATTATGCCATGGCAGCATCTTGCATAATATAAATTGAATTCTTTTTCATAGTAAATGACATAGTAATTATTATCATGAAAAAACAATTTTGCACTTTTTTTCAATCCATCATAAACATATGTAACATCTTTAATATAATCTTTTTGGTTTGTTTCAACAATTTCATCCAAAGTCATATCCGTCGTAAATCCGGTCCAACACTCTCCAAAACAGGTATTTACTGAATCACTGCCATTAATCTCACATATGGCATATCTGTTATCTGTGCCATCCCAGTTGCTAACATACACTACCTGTCTTTTACCATCACTAAACAATCTTATCGAAACCACTACAAGAAATATCAATACTGCAATACACGAAATTATAATTATTTTTTTCTTTTTCATTTTGACTCCTTTAACTAATCATCCAACAATTTAACTATCCCTTTTAGATAATCACTTCGTATGTACTGTATCCTATAATTTCCCTTATAGCAAATTTTCCATCCATCGTTAACCGTATAATATCTATATATTTTTGATTTATAAGCCTCTTTTGCTTTATCTTTATACCTAACCTTTATATCATAATAACCAGCAATGACCATAGAATGACCATCACCATTAGGTGAAGTAAAATTACCTAAAACCGGTTTAGCATTATTGTGATATTTTTCAACTGTATCTGTAATCCACCATGTATCTCTATCACCTTTCATATTTTTTTATATTCTTTATAAAACGGTTTAAACAACTTACATATTTTTGACGTATATGTTCCCTCACTAGGAGTATATATTTTCAAATCATAATAAGCTATATTAACATATTGATTAAAGTATGGTTCCCAATCAACGTAATTTCCAGTCTTGTCACCTTTTCTTATTACACATTTTTCTTTTCTATTATAATATTCTGTCAATATCGTAGTTGCCACTTCAGAGCATGTTCTATTGATATCTATGCCATTATTTCGTTTATAATCTTTATTAAACAAAGATTGATTATAATTATTTGTGCCTAACACCCACTTTGATTGAGTTGATTTAACCTTTTTATACTTGTGTTTACCTACTCTTGATTTTGCATCACTCTCTGCATCAGTAATAGTTTCCAAAACAACTTCGAACATATTTTTTTCAGAAGCATTATACGAACTTCCAACAGAACTACAAGTTTTCTTTTCTGTTTCGGATGTTGCATCTCCACTTAACGTT
>NZ_HF991860.1:0-16240 GCF_000432355.1 Eubacterium sp. CAG:161 | reverse complement strand
TCCACTTAGTGTTGCATCTCCACTTAGTGTTGCATCTCCACTTAACGTCAAATTATTTGAATTAGCCATTACACATACATTCACTAGTAGCATTGATATCACAATAATAATAGTAACTGTTTTTTTGAAACTTTTTTTTAATTTTATCATTTTTCCTCCATGCATTTTTATTAAATTTTAAACAGATAATAAGTATACTTATTATCTCACTTACTGTCAATATTTTTTTCAAGAAATTTCATTTTATTGTTTAAAAAATATTTTATTGTCATGGTAAAATCAATATAATTCCTTTATTATTATATAAGCTGATTAACCAACACACTAATAACATAGATTTTTACTTATTCCTGATTGTATAAATAATCCCCGCTATAACAACCACAAACATTGCTACTATAACAGCCAATACCGGCCAGCCCGGAAGCCGATTATTTGAAGCTGAACTCAGTCCCCCATAAATGCATACACTAACTGCTAAAATTTTTATTGCTCCAATTATTTTAAGTCCACACCCATACAGACGTTCCTTATTTTCTTCAGTAACTTTAACCGGAAAATTCCATGCCTGTGGGAATTTTTCTATAAAAATAAACAGTCCCATAAGTAGTAATGCAATTATAGGTTCAACAATCAGGCTTGCCTTACTGCCATAATTATCAGGTTTTCCGGCAGCATTAAAATGAGTTGGAACCGTCCCTGGTATATTTTTCCATTCAACTATGATATATATTGCATAAGCTACAATCATCAGAAAACATATTACATTAATTATTAAATTTATCTTTCTTTCCCTCATTTGTTTCCTCCATGTCTAATATGTGTTGCCCCCTCCCTTCGGTCAGCGGCATTTCGTCGGAAACATTAACAAGAAATGAACTTCGTTCATTTGTTTCCTCTCATATAATATCTATACTATATCTTAGCATATGTTATTTAACAATGAAACAAAAACCGGAAGTGACATATGCCTCCTTCCGGTTTTACAAACTATTTAGCAAAGTGTTCTTTTGCAAATTCCATATCCTGAACCAATTCCATTGTTCCAAGATATTCATTATCTTTATTTCTTACCGCCATATAAGTTACTAACATGGTTTTTCCGTTTTTCTCCATCCACACAGGTACTTTGTCAAGCTTTCCTGCCCTGAACTCATCAATAATGCCCCTGACACGCTGTTCAATTTTCGGCGGATGGCAGGAAAATACCTCCCTTCCTATTGCCATTTTAGGACGCTTAAATACTTTCGGTCCATCATTAAAATATCTGTTAATATTTTCATCATCAATAAATGTTATTTCAAGAGGTATTGTATTAAGCATAGCCTCTACTTGCTGTAAAGTAAAGCTTCCTCCTGCCATAATTATTTTTTCTTCACTAAATGCAGTTTTCTCTTCTTTAACTGACTTTTCTCCGTCTTTCCATATTTTACCGGTTACTCCAAAGCATTCCGGATAATCCTTTGAATCCACATAAATTCCATGCCATTCTTCCTCAGTAAAATTTAACGCACAATTAGGAAAGAGTATGTTTGCCTCCTTATAAATCATCTCTTCTGCCCTTGTCAAAAGTGCTTCAAATTTCTTTATCCATTTTTCATCACCTGTATTTGATTGTGCTAATACTGATAATTCATCCCTTATTTCATCATCTACAGTCCACATTACATCTGATGGGCCACTGATTTCATATTTAACTTTCAAATGTGGATAAAGCAAGTCCCCTTTTTTAGCATAGTGAATTGAAAGTTGTCTAAGTTCCTGCAATAAATCGGAATTAATTTTTCCTGTTTTTATTTTATCCCTACATTCATCAATAATTTTTTGTAACTTTTCATTTTCCTCAGTAAATGTTTCAAGCGGATGCCCCGGAATTGCAATTAATTCTGCTGCCGCCGCCATTCTCTGATTTTTCATTGATTCCCCTACAGCCTTTTCTGTATTGGCAATTCTTTCTTCTCTTGTTTTTCCATGAAACAATGCTGAATGAACATCGCATAATTTCTGCACTTCCTCTAACGGTGTTCCATCTCTTAATAATCTTTGTTCAGCAAGCATTATTTCAGAAGCATTCACTTCCTTAAATTCCTTTACAAAGTCCGCCCTGACACTTTCTAAACTTTCCCCTTTATTTAACCTTATTAAATATTCTTTAATTCTCTCTGTGGATTTGCTTATACCTGATTTTTCATTAATTCTGCTCATATATATTAACTTCCTTTCCTGTATTAGTTTAAATTATTTATCTTTAATATATACTATCAGCAGAAAAAAATCCGTTGTTTTAGCAACGGATTTTTTAGTATTTTTCAATTATAACTTTCCCCCAATTTTTCTTTACTCTTTAGTTTTAGCAATATACAAGGTATTTGCAAACTTGCCGGTAACATAATTCCTTCTGCTATGCAAATAGCATATGTTATATTATCTGTAAGTAAACATACACAATAGAGTCCCCCAAACACTAATGATATGGCAACTGTAACTTTTTTGTACCTTACAATCTCCCCTTCATCCAGCTTTCTGCTTTCTGAATCAATAGGGCTTAATATAATCAGGCTGGTTACAGCTAACACTACACAAATATTAAGTACAAAAATATATTTAATATTTGTAACCATGTAAACACACATAAATAATACGCTGCATGAACAAAGGATGCATACCCAAACATGCTTAGCGTGGAATCCACCACTAAATTTTCTGACACACATAAATGGTATTATGATTATAATGCTTTCCAATACCCTGTCCATCATAATTCCAAATGTCAAAATTATTGCTAATGGCGCTATTAAAAAAATCAAGCTATATACTGCATACTCATATAGTTCCCGATCCATCTCATCTATTGCCCCGCAGCGTATTAACCATGTGGCCACATGCTTTGATAAGTATTTCATTATTTTTCACCTCTAAAGCGTTCTAACTCTTTTGGAGCCTTTGGCTGATAAATCAATGCACATGATGTAGAATTAGCATCAACTTTAAGCATTCTGTTAAGTGTTTTTTCAACAAGCTTTGCTGATGGCTTTACCATATTCTTTCTTTCCATATCTAATTCCCCCTTTCCTGAATTATGGAGTTATAATACATTATTTTTTTCAAAAAATCGATACCCTAAGCACGAAAAGACATTTTTTACCACTTTTTGGTAGTTTTAAACTCTTTACAGGGTTTAGCACCCTACCAAAAAAGGTCGAATTTTGTCTTTTTATGCTTGTTATATGTCCTTTATCATTTTTTTATAGTATAATGTTTTCAGTTTTATAATTTGTGATAAAGGGGGGTTACCATGCGTATTTTAATATGTGATGATGACTTAGAAATTGCAGAACAATTAAATGATACATTAAATCTTTTTTTCCAAAATAATTCCCTAAAGCTTCCAGAAATTGTTATATATGATAACGGAGAGGACTTGCTGGCAGACTCAATGGATAAAGATATTGTTTTTCTCGATATTGAAATGCCGGGGCTTAACGGAATATACGTTGGAAATGAATTAAAAAACAAAAATCCCAACATAATTATTTTTATTGTAACTTCTTACTCGGAATATTTAGATGATGCCATGCGTTTTCACGTGTTCCGCTATCTTTCAAAACCTGTTGACCCTAACCGATTATTCAGAAACCTGAAAGATGCCATTGAGTTATACAATACAACTGTCACCAAAATTCCAATTGAAACAAAAAACGGAGTTTATACGGTACCCGCATCAGACATTGTATTTGCAGAAACTCACGGTCACAAAACCATTATTCATACACTAAAACAGGATTACGAGTCAATACATAGCATGAGACATTGGTTAGAAGTATTAAAAATGCCCTGCTTTTTTGCTTCCCATCGAAGCTTTATTGTAAATCTGAAGTATGTATCTAATTTTGACCATACTTTAATTCACTTGTGTAATGACCGCTTTAAGGCATATTTAACCCGAAGGAAATACACCGGATTTAAGGATGCATATTTACTATATTTAGAAAGTACGAGGTAACCACATTGGCTGTAACAGTTCTTTACATATTTGTATATATTATAGAAGCAATTATTTTAGGATGGTATTGCAATCACCTATTTAATCCTAAATATTCAAAGAAGGTGGAATGTCTCTTTATTGCTATGGGATATGCCTGTCTTTTCTTAATTTCCCTTGCAATGATTTTCTATATTAATATTGCATTATTCGTACTTATAAACTTTATTTTAATTTTCTTCCTTTATGATGCTAAATGGCACTCTGCATTATTTAATGCCTTAACACTGACCTGTATTATGACTCTTAGTGAGGTAGTTATTTTACAGTTAAAATCCCTTATCAGCATAGACTTTCTCTACTCTGATTCCCATATAGTGTATTTGTGTGTTGTTGCCCTTTTATGTAAAATAACATACTTTATTATGCTCAGACTTATAGTTGTATTTATGCACGGCTCAAAAGAAAGAAATGACTCATTTAGTATCCCCACTGCATTACTTAACGTCATTCCTCTTATTTCGCTTTATATAATATCAACCTTAGTTGCCATTATTCTTAGTAAAAATATGCCTGAGCATTTTAAATATATGCTGTTTTCCTGTACGTTTCTTCTATTGGGAATTAATATTTTAATCTTTTATATTTATCACTATACAATTGACAAAAGCAGTGAATCCACCCAGCTTCAAATTCAGCTGCAAAAAGAATATGATATGACAGAATATTATAAATCATTATTTAATCAAAATGAAAATCAACAAATTCTGATTCACGATATAAAAAATCATTTACAGACAATAAACCGCCTTAACGATGAGAATAATAGAGAAAAAATAAGCCGATACCTTGAAAGTCTGTTAAATTCATCAGACCTGAAAGACTCGGTTCATGTGTCAGATAATGAAGTTCTTAACTCCATATTATGTCATTATATGAAAATCTGTCGCGATAAGCATATTTCTTTTAAAGTTGATATAAGGAAAAAATTATTACAAAATTTAAAATATGAAGAATTAACTTCTCTCTTTTGTAACCTTTTAGATAATGCCGTAGAGGCATGCAGTGACATACCGGATTCGTATATAGAAATGAGCGTAAGCTTTGAGCCAAACTCATCTCTCACTGTAATCAACATTATTAACACATGTAGGGTTGTTCCTACTTTTGATAAAAACGGGCGACCTGTTACCACCAAGAAGGGGTCTAAAAATCACGGTTTTGGTGTCAAAAGCATTAACCGTGTAATAGACCGTTACAATGGAAATATTAAAATGTATTTCGACGAAAGTAAAATGGCTTTCCACACCATTATTACCATAAAAGAATCCTAACCTTTTAATTTCTTGAACACTTTTCTGCGTCGATTGCCAATACAAACATCAAAACATGTAGTGCATCCTGTGGATTTACAATATCAAGTACATATGTATCGGATAATTTAAATAGTTCTTTAGAAACGGTTGCCACAGTGCCTCCGTTTCTATCGGTTATTGTGTAATCCCATTCCATGTGGTTTCCTTCCACATGCCAACCGTTAAAATCAATATCATACTTTGGTTTGAAAAATGTCATTTCTTTACTTATACTGCCAATCTTGTTTTCCCCTTCATATATATCAAAAATCGGAAGCCACGTTAAAACCCGCTCCTTTAATGTTCCTATTTCATTATTTGCTGCATCATAAATTTTCAGACGGTGTCCAAAAGATATTTGTCCCTTTACGATATAAACTGTATTTCCCTTTTCATCATATATGTCATAGGAATCAATCCACGAAAAAATTCTCTGTTTAAACAATAATTTCATTTTTTCTCTCCATTTTCTATATTTTTCAACCTACTGATTATAACATATTTTTACAATATTTTATACTTATCCTATCCTTGATATTTTTTTCACATTGTATTGATGTTTCTTTTGATTTTCTCCGGGCAAATTTATTGTGTTTTTCTCTTCTATATGTTATGCTCATTGAATACGTTGCGAATAATTATGAGAGGTAAAATTATATGAAAGAACATAATGAAAAAAGAAGTTCCTTCTCCGGCAGACTGGGTTTTGTATTGTCGGCAGCCGGGGCTTCCGTAGGACTGGGAAATATTTGGAGATTCCCCTATTTAGCGGCAAAATATGGTGGTGGAATCTTCCTTTTAATTTATATTATTCTGGCTCTTACCTTTGGTTACACAATGATTGTTGCTGAAACATCTATTGGACGAATGACTAAAAAAAGTCCTGTAGGTGCTTTTAAATTTTTCAGCAAATCCCCTTTTTCAAAATTTGGAGGATGGATTAATGCTATTATCCCTATATTGATTGTTCCCTACTATTCAGTTATCGGTGGCTGGGTAATTAAATATCTGGCTGAATATATTGTAGGTGACAGCAAACTTTTAGCGGGAGACAGTTATTTTACGGATTTTATTTCCGGTGGATTTTCAGCTGAAATATGCTTTATTATATTTACATTGCTGACACTGATTGTTATATATGCCGGGGTTAGAAATGGCATTGAACGTGTTTCAAAATTTATGATGCCTATATTAATTGTTTTATCAATTATAATTGCCGTTTACTCTGTAACCCGTCCCGGTGCATTAGCAGGAGTGAAGTATTTCCTTGTTCCAAACTTTAAGAACTTTTCATGGATGACCGTTGTTGCTGCAATGGGACAGATGTTTTATTCTTTATCAATTGCCATGGGTATCTTAATTACATTTGGTTCATACATGAAAAGGGATGTTTCAATTGAAAACTCTACCAGAAATGTAGAATTTTTTGACACAGCTATAGCAATTATGGCAGGTCTTATGATTATTCCTGCGGTGTTTGCGTTTTCAGGCGGTGACCCGGATGCCCTACAGTCAGGGCCGTCACTTATGTTTATAACACTTCCAAAAATGTTTGACAGTATGGGGTTAAGCACCGTTGTAGGAATACTGTTTTTTACCTTAGTGCTGTTTGCCGCTCTGACAAGCTCCATTGCTTTAACGGAAAGTGCCGTTTCTACTTTTGAAGATGAATTTGGCTGGCACAGAAAAAAATCAACTGTTATACTTGGCTTCATTATGATTGCTCTTGGAAGCCTTTCATGTTTCGGTTATGGTCCACTATCATGGGTTAAAATTGTCGGAATGCAGTTTTTGGATTTCTTTGACTTTTTAACTAACTCTGTGATGATGCCTATTGCTGCATTTGCTACATGTATTCTTGTATCAAAGGTTATTGGATTAAAAACCGTAGAAGCCGAAGTTCTTCGTGGCGAAAGCACTTTCAGACGTAGAAAAATATTTAATTTTATGATTAAATATCTTTGCCCGATATTTGCAGTAATTATACTTTTAAGTTCCATTGCCAACGCATTTGGATGGATAAAAATTTAGAGATACGTAAAAACGATGCTACTTTGATTCCATTTAAATCAAAGTAGCATCGTTTTACTTACTTTGCTAATTTTACTTTATTTTCAAAGTTCTTAAATACCCCTTTTGTTCTGGTGTTATTCTATAACTTTCTATTGATTTTTGTATTGCCTTATTGTGTGTCCATACATCTAAACGCTTTTCTTTAATGAAGGGAATTATGCTGTCATATTGCTTTGCCAGAGCCGTGGCAAAATACCAGGCCCTCATCATATTGACGTAATATTCATTAGATGAAACCTCAGCTACTTTTTGTGGATACCCCAACTTAAATTCATCTTCTAAATAATGTTTCATAAGCATGCTTATACCAAATCTTATAGTGTATGTATTATCTGAATCTATAAATCCATATACTTCTTTAATGAATATATCCAAATGCTTCTTAGCTACTTTTGCCCCAAACATATCACAAGTTGCCCAATTATCTATAAATGGTAGAAATTGCTTCACTTTTTCAATATATCTCTCATAGTCCTTCATTTGTTCTAATAAAAGTCCATGAAGATTATTTTCCTCATAATATTTATGTGGCAAAATCTTCAAAAACTCCTTGGATTCTCCTGTTTTTCCAAACTCTTTGGCAAATTTTCTAAGAGCAGGAATCCGAACTCCAATAATCTTTTCCTTATCCATTGTTGGAATCAGTTTGGCATGGAAATCACGATATTTTAAGTCCTGCATTTCAAAAAGTTTGTTTTGCACTTTGTCTATGACTGTTTTTTTATTCATAAATAAAATCCTTTCATTTTCATAAACAGAAATCTACTACCTTTAGGTTGTAAGTAGTTGACATTGTTAAGTCCCTTGTCTAATATTACAAATCCTTTCTGTATTTCTTTATGTATTCAAATAATTGTATATTAGTTTTTGAGTTTTTTTCTTCCGCCTCTATATATTCCGGAAAGGGCAATCCCACCTGACATTCACCACATATGTCAATTCCCAGTATTTTTTTATCCTTAAGGAAAAATTCTAACAAATGATCCAGCATTCCAAGAGGCATATGCCCCTGACTCCAATTAGTTTCGATGTAGCGCCTATCCAAAATATCCTTATCTATGGAAATGTAAAATGGCACATCTGTTATAATATCTTCAAGCTTTTCCTTTCCGGTTCCGTTTCGCAATTCTTCTACAGAAAAAGTCACCAGTTTTTCCTTATTTGTAACATCAATTTGACTAATATCTTCATTAGTGGCACCTACTAAAATCAGCTGAACCAAATTTTTATTTTCCATAATAACCTGCGCTGCCCAGTCGCCACAACTGGTCATGCCTTCTATTAGCGGCTTTTGCATATCCGTATGATGGTCGTACAAAACCAGTGAAAACTTAGAATCTATCCTATCTGTCAGTATTTTTGTCACATAATGATAATTACCTGAATCAATAAAATGGATTCCACAAATTCCATATTTTTCGGTTCTTTTTTTAATCTCCTCCCGTGCCAAACCAGAGCAATATAAATCACAGCCTGCTATGTCTGAGCAGTCAATCCAGTTGATATCATCAATTTTTTCTATATCTTCATCTTTATAAACATGTGTAAAATCCAAAATGTAATTTTGACTTTTTATCATTCTTACATCTCCTCTNNNNTTATCATTCTTACATCTCCTCTTGTAATACAATATTGCCCCTCGTTTCAATGATTGGCTAATTGTCGCTGTATTTAAAACAAATCCAACATATTATCTAAATATATTTTTTCTCTTACATGAATCTGATATTCAGGTTTTGTCATGTAATATAGTAAAAATTCAAGAATTAGTGCACTTCCAAGACTTCGCCCTTCAATTTTAAAATTTGAAAATCCCATTGGCATATAGACATTTTTTATATCATCAATTCCAATAAATCCCGGATTCTCCATTGCTTTAGAAAAACGGTATCCATATTTTGATTCAGGAGATTTGCAGTAATGCTCATAACCGGATTCTCCTAAATTCTTCCTGCTAACAGCTTCGTAACAACTTTCCCTGTCTTTGCAATCAAACCAACAACATTCATTGCAAAGAAATTCCACCTTATCCTTCTGTTTTTCTGACAGTAAATCAAATCTGTCAATTGCCTTATTTAAGCGGAAATCAGGCACAACATAAAGAAAATCCTCTCTATTTACTTCCCTTAAAAATTCGTCAAAATCCGTCAACACCTTGGTGGTGGACGAAACAAAATAGAAATTGGGGTATTTTTCCTGTATGTAATGTAGTAATAAATCTGAGTGAACTATAACACCATTTGGCACTTGTTCCCCCTTCTCAAATTGAGCACAAAGCTTATTGCACCTGTAATCGGAAAGATGTTTTTCCTGAAGTAATGAATTGCTAAAAGTCAAACGTGCCGATATTCCATATTCCTGGGTTAACCTCAATACTTCTCCCGGATTTGCATCTCCGAATCCTGCCCGTCCTCCACCCCAAAGGCAATCTGCCGGTGCACCGTATATTGAGCCTATGTCACACCAATCATAAAAATATTCTCTATGTTCCCGAAATAGCGGTAAAAATACTCGATATAGTTCATAAAATTCAAACAATCCCGGCAGGTGATAATACGCTATGTCCTTTTTTGTACCCACATTTCTACCTCTTTTACTTTTTTAAACTTACCCAAACTATAAAATCACCAATTGTACTTCTCTTATTTAATCATCAAAATTTATTAGTTCCATTTCATTGTCCATTTTTACAAAACCGTACTTTTTATATAATAGCCTCCCCATGTCTGTTGCTTCAAGCAAAATGTCCTGTATTCCCCTAGACTTTGCTTCCTTAACAAGTAGATCAAGTGTTTTTTTTGCAATACCCTTTCTTCTATATTCAGGTTTCGTGTACATATTCATTATATATGCCTTTCTCCCATCTTGATTATGATAGGTTGGCATTACTCTATAATAACTAACTCCTCCCGTTCCAACTAAAATTTCGCCATCAAACACCAGATATGCTGTATGTGAACCATCTTTTAATGCTTCCCTATAGTATTCGTATGACTTTTCTTTAACATTTTCCATGTTAGTATTTTCAGGCAATTTATTAGCTGCTATTAATACCTGAACACGTGATTTAGTTAAAATTTCAATATCCTTTATTGTAGCCTTTTTATATACTAATTCCATATTTTCATTTCCTATCTCATAAATTACCAAGTAACCGTGACATTATCATCAATAAAACTACTATAATAACAATGAATATTCCCACCGCCAGCCTTGTATATCCTCTATTTTTATTAGTGGTTTTCCTGTTATTTATGTATGGATTTGGTTTTATTTCACTTTGCTTAACTGTACGTTTTTTTATTTCATTTTGTCTTTGGTATATTATTGAAAATGGGTCTTTTTGTTGCATAATTCTTTGATAAAAATCTTTTACATACTTAATATCATTTTCACTGCATTCTGAACCACCATTATTATGTGCAATATTATTTCTAACCCATCTGACGTGTTTAAGCATTTTGTAATCATAATCCCATGAGTGAACATAGTATCTTCCCCTGCCAGATGTCTTTTCCATCTCACATATGTACTGTGTCACACCTTGATTGCTGTTTAACACATCCTTGCATAAACTGTCCAATTCCTTGTATTTTTCAAAAAATTTATTTTCTATATCATTCATATCGTAAGCTCCTAAACTAAATTGAAAAATAGTCCCACAATATAATTAACTATCTGTTTTTAATTTAACCTTGAAGTCCATTTGATTGTCTAATCATATCTTCAACAACAATATCGTAGATTTCTCCTACCTGATTACAATACTCCAAAATTTTCCATGGTTCATTTGTATGAAAATGTATTTTCACCAAATCTTCATCCCCGGCAGCAATCAGACTATTTCCTTCAAAATGCTCTGTTATGTAATCCGCAATTTCATCCTCGTCTAAATCCTCATCACGTCTGTCAATTAATAATTGTGTGTCATAACGATATGCAAACTGATCATCCTCTGCATCTATTGAATTAATTCCCATCTTTTTAACCTCCATAAGCTTTATATAATTTTAAATAATGAAACTATTGTTTTGCCAACACCATCTGCCTTTTAATATACCATAACATTAGGTTAATCGCCATTTTTTTATAGTATTATAATTTTTTCCGTACAAAAATGCCACCAGGATTTTAATCTTAGTGGCGTTTTGCATTTTATTTAATTTACTTAATTTTCCACTCTGCCGAAGCTGTCTGCAAGTTTACAAGCTTTGCGTAAAGTCCGTTATTTTTCATTATTTTCCAATGTAGTTTTCAATATATTTTAATTGAATACTTGTCCATATTTCTTCTCTTTGCTCAGACGGATAATGCTTTTCAATTTTCTCCTGAATCTGCTCCTGATTCTCTTTTGACCTTTGCTCTAATTCAGACACAAAAAACTGTTTCATCCAATTTTCCAATCCCTGTTTTTCGTCTTTTAATACGGTAGGTCTGTCGTATGCATATACCCTATCAATTCTAAAATCATTATCTTTTAAAGCCCTATGTATATTTTTTAGCAACAAATCATGATTTTCTATCCAATGAAACACGGCATCTGAAAAAACAACATCAAATTCATTTTCAAAGGGTAAATTAAGAGCATCACCCACAATAAATTCAATATTATTAAATTTGCTTCTCGCCTTTTCTATCATATCATAAGAGCTGTCAACACCTATAACCGTCCCTGCGAAATTAGTTAATTGCGTAGTAAGTGTACCTGTGCCACATCCTAAATCTAATATTTTTGATTCGGATTTTCAGGTACAACATCCAGCAATCCCTTCCCATATTCAGCTACGAAATCGTGCTTTTTGTCATATAAATTTGAATTCCATTTCATGCTTATTCTCCTAGATGGTAGTTAGTATTCTTATATATCAAAAAATTTTTATAATTTACCAACTGTTAAAGAGCTTACTTGCCACTCTCTTAAAGACAGATATTTAACGGTTAAATATTTTATTATAAATTTCTTTTCAACTTTTCAATAAGTGTAATATCCGCAGGCAGCCACTGAACATCATCTAACTTTTCTCTTGTTAGCCACCTTGCATCCTCATGTTCTTTAAGCACAAGTTTTCCTGATATAATCTCACTCCAAAAGCAATCCATTGAAAGATGAAATGTTCCATTTATATATGCCACTTCCACCCCCTGCTCAATGTTCTTAATTAATTCTTCTCTCACCAATTTTTCTCCTTGTCTTAGTCAGTTATCATAATCTCCATCTTAATCAAGACCTACATTTCCTTCGACCTCTAAAGGCCACTCATCGCCTTCATCTAAATTATTATCCCTCAACCACTGATCTTCCACCGATAGAATGACTTTTTCGTCATTATTATTAACTATTGTAACTAATACCTTCGGCTTTTGATTACCGATTCTTTCCTCACATCCATATTCACCATCAAATATATGTTTTATCTTCCACATACTTTTCTAACTCTCCATTTAATCATTATTTTAATTAAAGCCCGTCCCTGTTACATTTGAAATAATAATATCACGTTTTTCCCCAATATACTACATGACAATCTTTAACCCTTTATCCTATTTTTCCGGCTTTAACGGACCATAGAAGCAAGATGTTGTTGCCAATGCCGCATCTTCCTCCTGTGTAAGCTGATGCATTCTCAAGCCTGACTGACTTGAAATAGTCACCCCACAACCACCTTTGGTACTTACCTTCCCATCTAGTATGTGCTAAACTGTTTTTGTCCATTTGGATACCTCCTTTGATTTTTTGTATGGTTGGCGAACCTATACTTATTATATCAAAGGAGGTTTTTACTTGAAGCTAAAGCTCACTGGGAACACCCCTGCATAGCAGGGGGGGTATTGGTTTTAAACCAAAAATACCACCTGTCAACTAATTGTGTTGAAAGGTGGCATCCTTTAAATTACTATTTAACTTTTATTATTATTGTAACTTTCTTCTGCTTGTAGTTCTTAGTTGCCTTTAAAGTTACTGTTAATTTAACTTTTCCCTTTTTAAGAGCTACTAACTTACCGTTCTTGATTTTTGCAATCTTCTTGTTAGATACTTTGTATGTAACTTTTCCATGACCTTTGTTAGCTGTTATTTTAATTTTAGCCTTTGCACCAACCTTCATTTTCTTCTTAGGTAATTTAATTTTTAAACTCTGGTTAGCCTTTGCTATTGTAAACTTAGTTGTTAAGCTTCCTGTGTAGTTGCCCTTAAAAGTAACTTTCACATCATATGTTCCTGCATCTTTTCTGCCATTAGCATATGAAATATCATAATTAGCAGAATCAACTGTTTTGCCATCTGCACTTGTAACAGTAACTGTTGGTGTCTTAACCTTGCCATCATAAACAAAATTGCTATTATTTAAAACTACCTTTGTTGGATGTGAAATAATCTGTGCAGCTTTTACATCTCCACAACGGCTACATTTATCAATTATCTTTCCATCCTTAGATGTGCTAGCTTTTTCAATTGTGCTGTCATACTTATGGTCCCCGGCTTTTTTTACAACAATATGACAAACTGCTTTTTTGCCATTTTTAGTTGTTACTGTAATATCACATTCGCCTTCTTTTAAAGCTTCAATATTCATAACATTACCTACATATCCAAGTGATACAATGCTAGTGTCTGAAACTTTCCAATCAACACTTGTAAATGTAGCATTATCAGGATTTATAGTGTACTTAACAGCTTTCTTTACACCTTCTTCAATTTCAATGTAATTAGAATCTAAATTAATGCTGTCTATATCAACGGGTTCCTCATTTTCTACTTTAATACTATATTCTGTTTCTTTATCAGAAGTGTTATTAAGATTAATGTAATATGTTCCTTTTTTAAGATAAATCTTGTAAGTAACATAATCTACTTTAGGTTCATTATTCTCATTGTATGTTACTTTTGATTTTTTAATACTATCAGTAGATATATTATTTAAATCATTATCATATATTGAAAATTCTTTTACATCTTCTGATACTTTTGTATCTGTGAAGTTATATACCTTATCTTCTGTGGCAACAAATTTGTATGTTGTGTCACTTGAAGCACTTAACTTTCCTTCTGCGCTTTCACCTAATTTTTTTGCGTTCTCAATATTAAGAGTATTAGTAACTATTTTGTAATTAACTCCACTATCTAGCGTGTAATTTGAAAATCGCAAATAGTATGTCTTTCCTGCTTCTAATTTTACTGTTGTATAAATTGAACCGGTAAGCTTAATGTCATTTATTTCTCTTTGTCCTTCAACTTCTGAAAGGTCTTCATTTAAAAATCTTAGTAAAGTACTATATTCTTTTTCTTTATTGAAACCAGTTACCTTATATACATAATTTGTAGTTGTTGGAACTGTTACTTTGTAAAGTCTGTTACTTGGATACCAAGCTTTTCCATCAAATCTTTTCGTTCCTTTTCCTATTGTACCTGAACAAGGTGTTTCAAGAGTATTTACACCAGTCCATAAATTATCATAGAAACCAACCCGTACGCTATTTTCACCTGCTGCAATAGGCACATAAAGTGTATATTCCTTTCCTGCTTCTAATACTGGTGTTACCAATCTAATTTTGCCATCTACATCATACATCATATTTTTCCATGTTTCATCAGTTCTTCCAATTTGTGGAACTCTATCACCATTGTCAGAAACTGTAAAAAGATATGACTGTGTTTTTTTAGGTATAAAATGATAATAGAAATAATCTCCTATTTCATTCCAATTTAACGTTTTTTCACTATTTAATTCTATGCTTAAATTTGTTCTCGATAATGTATACTCATATGCATTGTTAACTGAAAAGTTTGCCAAAACAAGATAATAAGTTTTTCCTGCTTCTAAGTTGGCAAATGCACATGCATCACTACTGCCCCCCCAGTTAGGTACACTGTCCTGATTACTATGCCAATATCCATCTTCATCATAAATATCCACATCAAAATCATAGTCGTCATCTGCAATACCTGTAGGGTTTAATCCTGATACTCTGTATTCGTATGCTCCATCTTCCGGAACTGTTATTTTATAAATTTTAGCGCGTGAATAATCTGTTCCATCCTCAGTATATCCTTTTTTCATTATGCCTGTTGCAGCATTGTCAATTTCTTCTGCTCCATGCCAGATATCATCGTAGAAGCCAAACTGAATTTCTGTTTCACCTTCACGTGATGTAAAATAAATATCATATTTTGTTCCTGCTTCTAACACAGGTGTCTGAAGATACATCTTTCCATCTACTGTTGAATAATAACTAAACCAACTTAACTTGTCATCTCCCTGATATAAACCTGGTAATCTGTCGTCATTATCTGTTAACACAAATAAATATCTCTTGTTTTCTGTTGGTGTGAAATAGTAATCAACTTCATCACCATTCTTTTCCCAATTAATTGTAACTTCTTTGTTAAGTTCAATGTCTTCCTGTGTGCCAGTTAATTCCGCCTGTGTTGCTATGTCTGCCCAAACAGGTGCATTCCATACAACTGCCATTGCGGCAATAACAAAACACACAGTTAAAATCTGTTTGATTTTGTTTCTCATATTCTCCATCCTTTCTTCTTTCGTTTTTTAATAACACCTTTGCCTATTTTACCACTTTTTTTCTAAATATTCATTGAAAAAATTTATTTTCTAATGAATATTTATTTTCTAAAAAAACAACTTTTACTCTTTTTTACCAGTATTTATTGCATGAATATCTATTCTTGTTTAGTGCTAGCATATAAATAGTACAAAACAAAATGAGATATTCCCCCTGAAAATATTATATAATACCAAAAGGAGGTACTCATTATGCCAAGAAAACAACATACCAAGCAATTTAAACTGGATGCCATTAACTATCGCAAGGA
>NZ_HF991859.1:83377-86907 GCF_000432355.1 Eubacterium sp. CAG:161 | reverse complement strand
CGAATACTGGAAAAGCAATTTCAAATCAGTAAAAGAAGCGTTGTTACTAGCAGAGGTTTATGTGTATGAGTATGATACAGAAATACAGGATTTTTAGCCTCCCCAGTTCTGGAAGTACTGATGCTCTGAAGTGTTAATACATGAATTACTCTTCTAGCAATAGCGGAACCTCTTTTTGACATTTGTACTTTGGTTCCTTCAAATTTACCAGATTGCTTGACAGCTGGATCAAGACCAAAGTAAGCAAAGAGTTGTTTTGGCTTTGTAAATGCTGAAAAATCACCAATCTCTTCCATGAGAGATACCGAAGATAAGAAACCGGCACCTTTAAATGTTTCTATCAAGTGGATTTGTTTCACAAAATCAGTATCTTCGTTGGAATCTACAAAATCATGCAAAGCATCCATGATGCCTGCGATTTTTTCATCATACTTGCGGATGAAACTTATGTAGAGACGGATACGTATGATATTACTATCAATGATGTAACCGAATTCATTGGCATCATGTGCAGCTTGAATAATGGCATCATACTTCTTTTCGGCATACGTAATTCACCTTGCAGCTTATTCACATAAGCACTGCGATTATCCGTTAAGTCATAGTATTCACGACAAAGATTTCTGCAGTTTAAAGCAAGGTCAGATGGCATAAGAGAAACCTTTAAATCAGGTTTCAAACCAACTAAAGCAGCCTTTTTAGAATCAAAACGGTCATTATGTACTTTTCGTATATTCATATTTGCGCTATTCTTAGTGATGATAGGATTTATAACGGAGCAGTTAAAACCCTTATCACGAAGATAGCAGAAGAGTGGATAATGATAAATTCCCGTAGATTCCAGGAAAATGCGACTTTCCAAAGAATACAACTCTTCTGATTCTTTTATTTTAGAAACATCGGTTGTAAGGGAACTCATACAGTTATGTAGGATTTTATAGGGCTTTCCTACGAGTTGTTGATTTGGAAGTGCAATAGACATCCATGAGAAGTCAGCACCGACATTAATACCAACAGAGATGAATAATTCATCAAAATTAAAAATAACATTGTTTGACATGAGCAATAGCTCCTTCTTGATAGGAATCCATTTCCAATCTGGCAGGTACACAACCTAGCGCGTTATTCGGGTATGGCCTTCGGGCTCCCAACCAGCTAAAACATAAAACCCTGTCGAATGGACTAATTGACTTTTTTGCAGGTATCTGCTGATATTCAGCATCCCAAGGAGGAGTACACTTCCCAAGGAGGCGAACATTCTTTGTCCTATCCTAAGAGATAATACCTTATGTTTTATCTGGTGTCTATCAGGAACCGTCAGACATGATAATTATTTAAGATAACATCTGATGAAGGAAGAACACCTTCTTTTGTTATCTGAATTATAGAAACTTATTAACCAAGTAGTCTTAATTGACTACATCATTATTATACTAGGAGGTTAGAAATGAAAACGTGGATTAAACCAATTTTGGTTATTTTTGCAATAGTTGTGTTGTTCATAGGAATTAACTCGATATGTATATATAAATATTTAAGTGAGTATGGTTATGGCATAAAGGAATTGCCACAAACAGTTGCCGTATGGCTGAGATTAAGTGACGGTTTTACCGTTGAAGTAAATGATGATGAAGATAGTCATTCTACATTGTTTATCGGTCATAGTGACATACAAGATTATATAAAAAAATATGAAAAAGCAGGCTATACAGCTGAACAGGAAGGATCGGATATAAGTATTGATAAAAGCAATTCACAGGATGATAAATTATATATAAGTATAGGTGGTATGGATGAATGGTGCCACTGGTTTAGAGTATATAGTCTATTTACAGATGGAGATAGTACTGTAAAAATTGAAGATGTAAAATAATTTTAAAATGCGACAAAAAAGTGAAATCCTATAAAAGCTGCCATATGTTCCCCTGAGTTAGGATGGATGTATCCACCTTTTAGGCTGATATTAAAATCAGAGAAGGGAAAGTAACAGACACGGTTTATAACAAGTATTGGAAAACGATAAAGAAAGCTATTATTGCCGGAAAGATAGAAGATGATGAAATGTACTGAGTGATGAATTCCGATTATCATATGAGAAATTTAGAAATGTGTTATGAATTCCATTATTTAAAGGTTGGGGATACACAGATGTTTAAGTTTGTCATCTGATAGAGCTGTTATGTTAATGAACAAAAACATAACAGCTTAAAAAATTATCGAGGTGGTTAACATAATTGGTCTGCTTGATGCCAGAGGATAGGCGCTGTAACCGTCAGCAATGAATCTGAAGGTTTTGGGAAGTTTTTTAAAATATTTAAGAGCCTGAGAGGTTTTGCAAAGTGATAAACCAAGATTAATGTGAAAGGTCAGGCACAGATACATGATATGGGAGTTGTGTTTTGTAAATTTAAGAGAAGATGCATTTTTCGGAAGAGAGGAAATGTCCATCTTAAAGAAATCCACAGTGAACTCACGGTAGATGTAGTGGAGTTTATATTTATTTTTCCCGAAGTCTTCTTTCAGATGCTCCGGGTCAACGTTATCAAGGTTGTGGAGATAGTAAGGGCATTTAGGGTTTATACATTTGTGTATGCGGAAAAAGGATCTGTCTTTAATAGCAACAAGACTGTGGCTACAGTGCGGACAGAAGAAACGCAATGGGGTTGTGGTGTGTTCCCCGGAAGAGAATGTCTGACCACAGACTTTGCACTGATACTGACCGTTATTCCCATTGTTGTCATATATGTAGTGATGAGGCGCACCACAGACAGGACAGCATATATCTTCGGAAATTGTGCGGCCGTTACGTCTCTGTACAGGTTTCAGAAATTTATGATATTTCCATTCGTAATACTTTAGAAGAAACTGCCAGTCCTGTTTGATGAAAGTTTTGATGACAGGAAGTTCATCGGTTTTGAATTTCTGGTATTTCGGAGAGTGGGAATCGTCAAAAGCCCACTGTCTGAGAGGAATATATCTGCAGATAAAATTTAAAAGCCAGCAGTTTTGTTGGTAAAGGTATTGAATTAATTGAAGTAGATAAAGTATAATGTTCATGAGCATTGTCTCCTTTGTCGTTGTATAAAGTTGATTTCGTCGTTGACATTATACCAAAAAAGGGAGGTCAATGCTCTTTTTATTGCAAACTCCCTAAAAATAAAGGTTTTATAAAGAAAATAGGGTATTAAATTTGACACTACCATAAAACAAGGAGAGATTCGCATATGGAAAAAGTAATTGAAGTTAGCAATTTAACAAAGGAATACAAGGGAAAAAAGGCGGTTGATAATTTATCCTTTGATGTATACGAAGGGGAAATTTTAGGGCTTTTAGGCCCCAATGGCAGTGGAAAAAGTACAACAATCAATTCTATTTTGGCACTGCTAAAGTATCAGGGAGGCAGTATAAAAATTTTCGGGGAGGAAATGAAACCGGACTCTTATGACATAAAGGCAAGAATAGGTGTAATTTTTCAGGATGTTGCAGTGTTTAACGAATTAAACGTATATGACAACATCAACTATTTTTGT
>NZ_HF991859.1:78283-83352 GCF_000432355.1 Eubacterium sp. CAG:161 | reverse complement strand
TGTGGCTTGTACATTAAAGATAAAAATACCAGAAAGCAGTATGTGGAAGATGCAATTAATTTAGTAGGTCTTGGGGAATTTAAAAAATACCTGCCAAAGCAGTTATCAGGAGGTCTTTTAAGGAGACTTAATATTGCCTGCGGAATTGCCCACAAGCCAAAGCTGATTTTTTTAGATGAACCTACAGTTGCCGTTGACCCTCAAAGCAGAAATAATATTTTAGACGGTATTAAAAAGTTAAGGGATAATGGGGCAACTATTGTTTACACAACTCATTACATGGAAGAAGTAGAAATCCTTTGCGACAGAATTATTATTTTGGACAAAGGAAAAATAATTGCTCAGGGAACAAGTGAAGAATTAAAGAAAGAGGCTAACATAGAAGAGAAGATACAGCGTGTAGGTCCTACATTAAATGATGTATTTTTAAAACTTACAGGAAAGGAATTAAGAGACTAATGTTTTTACATAATTTAAAATATACAATTAAAACATTGTTTAAAAATAAAATACTAATCTTCTGGACTTTCGCCTTTCCTATTATTCTTGGAATATTTTTTAATATGGCATTTTCTAACATAGAAAAAGATGAAAAATTAAAGGTGTTTGACATTGCCGTAGTTAATGACAGCCAGTTTGAAAATCAGGAAATATATCAGGAGGCATTAAAAGAACTGTCAGCTGATGACAGCGAGAATAAGCTGTTTAACATTAAATATGTTAAAAAAGAAAAGGCGGATTCACTTTTAGATGATTCAGATATAGAAGGTTATATTATATTTAAAAACGAAGAGCCACAGGTGGTGGTAAAGAAAAACGGAACATACCAGACTTTAATTAGGTTTGTTGTAACAGAAATAGGGCAGAACAAGGCTATTATAGAGGATTTAACTAAGAAAACCGTTGAGAATGAAATAGCAAAGGGAAGCACATCATTTGACCCGGAAAAAATTGCCAAAGACATATTGGAAAAGATAAATAATGGACAGGTCAATATGAAAAATATTTCTGCCTCTAATTTAAGCTATATGCAAATTGAATTTTATACCCTTATAGCTATGACGTGTATGTATTGTGGAATGTTAGGACTGACGGCAATTAATAACTGTCTGGCGAATATGAGCAGCAAAGGAAAGAGAATTTCAGTTTCACCTAATAAGAAAAGCATAATTGTTTTAAGCTCGGCAATAGGCTCGTATCTTGTAAGCATGGTGGGAATTGCTATTTTAATACTGTTTTTAAGATTTGTTCTAAAAGTTGATTTTGGAGACAATACCCCTCTTGTGATTCTGCTTTCAGCAGTGGGAGATTTGGCAGGCATTTCAATGGGAGTTTTAATTGCTTCGGTATTTAGGGTGTCAGAGGGAGCAAAAACAGGAATAACCATAGCCATTACCATGTTTTTGTCGGTATTATCAGGTATGATGGGAGTTACTCTCAAGTATGTAATTGACAAAAACGTGCCGGTTATAAATCTGATTAATCCTAACAATTTAATTACAGACGGATTTTATTCACTGTATTATTACGATACATTAGACAGATATTTAAGGGATGTTACATACTTACTGGTATTTGTTGTTATCTGCCTGACAATTTCTTTCATAAGTTTAAGGAGGGAAAAGTATGACAGTATTTAAAACAATTCTTAAAATTTTAAATAAATTAAAGGGAATGCTGATTTTATATACGGTAATGTTAATTGCCATTACAGCCATAAATCAGTCGGCAGGCAACAGCACCACTAATTTTGAAGAGTCAAAACCGGATATTTTAATTGTAAATAATGACAATAACAACACTGTTACTGAAGGATTTGTAGATTATGTCAGCAAACATTGTAAAATAGCGGGCATAGATACAAAGGACAAGGAAAAGATGGATGATGCACTTTTCTACAGAGATGTAAATTTTGTGATTTATATACCAAAAAAATTTGGAGAAGATTTGTTAAATGGTAAAAATCCGGAAATTAAATACAAAACAACAGGAGATGAGTATGCATCTTACAGCGAAATGCTGGTGGAAAAATACATAAAGACAGTGCTGGTTTATAAAGATTACTATAGTGGAAGTGAATTAGTAAGGAAGGTAAATAGTGCTGTGGAAACTGAGGCTAAAGTTACGATTAAAAGTTCTCCTGATACTTCAAAGTTAGGAAGCATGACAAGTTACTTTAATTTCCTAAATTACGCTCTTTTAGCCGGATGCGTGTATTGCATTAGCATGATTTTAGCCAGTATTAATGAAGAAAATGTTAGAAAACGAACCATTATCAGTAGCTTCAGCTACAAAAAATATAATAGAATTGTACTATTTTCAAATGCAATTGTTATTCTGGCAATGTGGGTGTTATATATGATTTTAAGTGCTATTCTCTTTAAAAATTCAATGTTTACATCAAATGGTCTGGCATATGTAATAAATTCTTTTATATTTGCCATATGCAGTCTGACAATTGGATTTTTAATAGGAAACATTACTCAAAACAAAAATGCCATAGGCGGCATAGTAAATGTAATTGCTCTTGGAACTTCATTTTTGTGCGGTTGTTTCGTACCTTTTGAATACATGCCGGACTATGTACTAAAAATAGCCCATGTTCTTCCAACATATTATTTTGTGGAAAACAATGAGTTGATAAAAAGTATGGAAACATTGGACTTTAACGGAATAAAACCGTTGCTTATTAACGGTGGGATTGTTATAGGATTTAGTGTGGTATTTATAATTCTGACAAATCTTGTAAGCAGGAAAAAGCAGGTAGTTGGTTAAATGAAAAAATTTAGTGGCAGTGAAAGGACAGTTTCTATCAGGTAGAAATCATTCTTTTGCTGCCACTGTTTTTTTTATCAATATAAACTTCGGAAATATAATTATACCTCCGTATTAATATCAATAATAATTTTATTACATCTCCTACATAAATAAGCATCAACATAAGTCTGGGTTAAAAAACTGGTGAGTTTTACGTTTTTTGAACGACGTTCATTAGATTTCCATTTTAACGCATATCTGTCTTGCTTCATTTTACCTTCTTCCATTTTAGCATTACAATACGGACATTCCATAATTATTCACCTCCTGTAGTTTCAAATTATCATAGGAATAAAAAATTACCTTTAATTTATGTTTAAAGAGTACCATTGGAAAAATTTATTGTCAATAATAGTCGTTGCTTAAAGAAATTTTAGATAATATAATATAGAAGAAAACTATGGTTGAGGTCAGCAGAAAAGAACCTGAAGTAAAATAAATAAAAGTTACATAGGAAAGGAAAAGTTATGAAAAATAAGCTTAAGTTAAACGGAATTTTATTAATATTAGCATTATTGGTTGTATGTACAATAACAGCAGCTAACATGGCTAAGGCAGCAGGAACGGTGGTATATGATTATAACAACACCACATTTGGACAAAGGACCAAAGATGATGTGGCAGCAGAGTATTCAAAGGCAAAAAATGCAGGGGAGACGTATGTTGACGGGCAGGAATCTACGTATTATTCCACACCGTCATCCATAGAGGCACCATACAATCAGGGAATTTTAACAGATGATACATTAGCTTCTATGGAGGCAATGACTAATTTTTACAGATATCTTACAGGGGCAAAGCCTCTTTTGAAAAAATGCGTTCAAAATGAGTCATTGCAGTATCAGGCTTTAGATAGAAACTTTCAATTTGACCATTATATAAGTAATAGCAGTAAGCCAGACGACATGGATGATGAATTGTGGCAAAAAGGTTTTAATCTTGACCATAATATACTTGCTATGTATGCAACTCCTTTCGGTTCAATTACCAGTTGGATGAATGAAGGATATAGTCTGTCAAATGGAACATGGGATACAACAGGACACAGAATGGCATTGATTTCACCTCAATATTCAAGTGTCCAGTTTGGATATAGCGGACATGTTTCCATTGGAAAAATATGTGAAAGCAGGAATACCGGATACACAGAGCCTTTTTCAGCATTTCCGGCAGCAGGTTATATGCCTGATAATGTTGTGTATCCTGATGAATGTGTATGGTCAACTTATTTAAATAAAGATTATGTAAAGGTTCAGAACCCGGGAAATGTTTTAATTACGGTAAAGAATCTTACAACAGGAGAAAGCTATACATGTAAATCTTCGGATTCTACCGCTAGTATATCTACTTCAACTATTGATTTTGTTCAGCCTAAAGATGCAACAAATCATAAATATGTAGATAATTATAGTGTTACCATAACCGGGTTAAAAGATGTAAAAACAGGCGATGATGCCACAATAAAATATGAAGTGAAATTTTTTGATGTGTCACAGCTGGCACAATCTTATGTAAAGAGTGTATCACCGGAGGGCTTTTCTAAATTAGTTGTTTATAAGAGTATGAATGATACAGAGAGTCTTAAAAAAATAGCAGCAGTATTACCTAAAAAGGTAAAGATTGTGGCAGACAGTGGCTTAGAAGCAACAGTTGGTTTAAAGGGTGACTGGGTTTTAGATGAAAAAAATAAATGCTACACAAATGAGGCAAAACCGGAGGATTTGCCGGGAAATATTTCGGATAAATTAGGTATACTTAAAAAGATTTCAGTAACCTATGAAATATCAGATGACGGATATGATGCCTACAACAGGATTGGCATAAAAGGTACGGTAGCAGAAGGTAATACTGTAAAAATGTATGTTTACAGAACTATGATGTCTGCGCAGCATAGTAAGATTTTTAAAATTTATAATAAGGGAAATGGAATTTATTCAGGCATTGAAAAGTTTGACAGATATACATCAAAGGAATTTGATGCAGAGGAGAGTTCCAAAACAGAGTATCCTTATGATTATTATAATTTTGGCCCGTTAAAGGCTTCAGACAGTGGTGAGTACATTTCCATTTATTATTCTGATGACGAATATTTTAAAGAGGCTTATGTATCTGTATCAATTGTGAACATTAATATAAAGTCGACAGAAACAACAGAACCGGGAACAACAGAACCGGGAACCACAAAACCGGAGCCGGGAACGACAGAACCGGGAACGACAAAACCGGAGCCGGGAACCACAGAACCGGGAACG
>NZ_HF991859.1:67900-78245 GCF_000432355.1 Eubacterium sp. CAG:161 | reverse complement strand
AGCCAGAGCCGGGAACCACAAAACCGGAACCGGGAACAGTGAAACCGACAAACACTAAAAAAGATCAAAAGGTATCAAAATTCAAAAAAAATAAACCAACCTTAAAAGTTAAGGCGAAGAAGAAAAGAGTAAAACTTCTAATTGGTAAGGTGGTTGGTGCCACAAAATATCAGGTTAGATACAAACAGGGTAAAAAGTGGAAAACAAAGTATACCAAGAACAGAGCTCTGACAATAAAGAAGCTGAAAAGCAAAAAGAAAGTAAAAATTCAGGTAAGAGCTGTGATGGTATATGAAAAAAAGAAGGTATATGGTTTGTGGGTGAAGAAAAGCGTAAGGGTGAAATAATATAATTGAGCCGGTTATTAATCATTGTAGGTTAAAGGAGCATATATGAAGAGAGCTGTAAGTTTATTTTTAATTGTTGTTATGGCATTTTCTATTATACCAAATGGAATTGTATTGGCAGGTAATGATAAAATATCTAATCATGATGTTATAGATACAGTGGCTGAAATTGCCACCAGGGATAAATATGATGGAAGGGATTATGGAATAATAACACCGGTTAAGGACCAGGGAAATAGTAACCTTTGCTGGGCATATTCATCCATGGCGGCAGCCGAGGCTTCAATACTGAAATCAGGGATTGATAAAACCGTTACTAAGGATACTTTATCACTAAATCCTGTTGCGGCAGCTTACAGAGTGTACAAAAGGGAGGCTGACCCGCTGGGAAATACGGGTGGAGATTGGCAGTCGGTGGATTATACCCAAAAGGCGGGGAATCCACTGAAAATTGTTAAGTTATGTTCTATGTGGTGGGCTCCCGTTAAAGGAAATGATGCAACGGTTAATCCCTATGAAAATCCTGCATATAGATTTGAAAATGCATTTTATATTCCGGATAACCGTGGAGATTCTGAACAGTATATAAAATCCGTAAAAGAGGCTATTGCAAAATATGGCGGGGTAACTTTTCAGTACAATAATTTAAGAGAAACAACCTATTATAATCCTAAAAATGAAAAAGGTACGGAAATATCACCTCATGCATGCACCATAATTGGTTGGGATGATAATATTCCGGCAGAAAATTTTGTGCCGGGAGGTGCTAAAAGAAACGGTGGCTGGCTTGTGAAAAACAGTTACAAAAGTCAGGAATATTTCTGGCTTTCCTACGATAATACAAGCTCATGTTCATACGCCTTTACTTTTGCACCTAAGGAGAAATACGATTACAATTATTATTATGATGGAGGAATGGATGACTTTGCGTTGCGAAATGATAAGGTAATGGCAAATGTTTTTAAGGCGCAAAAGGGTGGAACAAATGGCAAGGACGAATACATTAAAGCTGTAAATGTTGCCGTAAGCGGTGAAAATGTTAAGGTTGAAGTTAAGGTATATAAAAATATTGACAATCCTTATGGTGGTCAGGAAAATGTTCCTACATCCGGTGGATATGAGGCGGCAACAACTTCTGCAACCTATGAACATGGTGGATATGTAACGGTGGAACTGGATTCTCCGGTGAAAGTGGAAAAAGATGAATGGTTTTCCACAGTAGTTAAGGTATCAAATGACAAAGGCGATGCTAAAATCATGACATCATACAAAAATTCCAAGGAAATGTCCTATGTTGGAGGTGAAAACAACTGGTCAAATTTAAAAAATTATGTAGGAAGAATTAAGGTATATACAAAGTTAGAGGACAAACAGCAGGAGCAGTCAAAAACAACAGGGAACTTTACCAATTTAATTGTAATGGCACGTTTTGATGATGAAGAGGAATTTACCGATACATTGTATCAGGGAACTTCCGTAAGAAAGCTAACGGATAATTCTTATAATACAGGATTTTATAGCGTATCGGATTACTACAGGAATGTGTCCAATAACAATTTACAGATAGATAACCTATATTTATTTAATAAGGGCGGTTCCATTAAATTATCTAAAAAGCGTGGCTATTATGCTGAGTATAGCGATGAAAATCCTATAGGTTACACTAATGAAAGTGAACGTATGCAGCGTATGTATGAACTGAAAGAAGACTGGTCTGAAGCAATAAACAATGCAATTGCTCAGGGCAATAAAATTACAAATTATGATGGAACCAAAACATATGGCTTTGATGATTTGGATAAAAACAATGATGGCAAAATAGATGCCATTACAATAATATACAAAAACACAACTCAGAAAATATCGGTAAGTTGGGCATCACCTTTATGGAATTATAAGGATTATTGGGGAGATGTCACCATTAATACCGGTACAAAAACATTAACAAGCGGATATTACGTGCAGCTGACTAATTCCTATGATTATCTTTATAAAGGCAGTGACAATAATCTAATGTTTTCAATAGGTGTTGCAGCTCATGAAATGGGTCATATTCTTGGATTGAAAGACCTTTATAATTCCACAGGCAGTTCCCCGGTTTACTATATGTCTGCAATGGCAAAACATTTGTCACCATTGCCTCAGTTTATTTCTTTAAAGGAAAGAGAGGCAAAGGGATGGATTACCGATGATAATTTAAGGACTATTAAATCAAAGGGAGAGTATACATTAAAGGCATCAGGAACCTTTGGAACATCTGATATAGTGGGATATAAATTAAATATAAAAGGTACAAACAAAACTTTATATTTAGAATATAGAAATTTTGGTGAAAACGGAAATAAATATGATTGTCAGTCAAGGGACTTTTATAAAGCAGACGGAACTAAGTTAAAGGGTTTATCCATTACATCAGGACTGGTATGTTATGTAGCAGACAAAGAAACAAAATTTCCTAATAATATGAATTGTACCGCCTCAAAATGGAATTATGAGGTTTTAGGTGGAGTATACTCCACGAAATCAGATGCCCCGTTAAAAGAAAATCAGGAATTGGATATTTATGATAAAATAAATGTACACGTAACGGAAATAAGTGGTGATACATTAAAGTTTGAGATAGATGGAGATTTTGAGGAGGTAACGGAAGAAACAAGCAGCCAGCCGGAGACGGAAACAGAGAGTGAAACAGAAACAAGTGGTCAGCCGGAGACGGAAACAGAGAGTGAAACAGCAACAAGTAGCCAACCGGAGACGGAAACAACCACGGAAAAGGAAAGTGTCTCTGAGTCGGCAACAGTTATAGAGCCGGAAAAAGATACGACGGAACCGGAAACAGTAACGGAGGTAGAACCTACTACAACACCGGAGGTAGAACCTACTACAGCACCGGAGACACCAAAAGAATCTGTCACAGTGAAACCGGAGCAGACAACTCCTAAAGTTACCATTGAAGCAACAACGATTAGAAAAAATCAGACTGTATCAAAGTTCAAAAAAAGAAAACCAACTTTAAAAGTTAAGGCGAAGAAGAAAAGTGTAAAACTTCTAATTGGTAAGATAGTTGGTGCCACAAAATATCAGGTTAGATACAAACAGGGTAAAAAGTGGAAAACAAAGTATACCAAGAACAGAGCTCTGACAATAAAGAAGCTGAAAAGCAAAAAGAAAGTAAAAATTCAGGTAAGAGCTGTGATGGTATATGAAAAAAAGAAGGTATATGGTTTGTGGGTGAAGAAAAGCGTAAGGGTGAAATAGGAAGGATAGAAAGAACCGGGTATTGTTACCTGGTTCTTTTGTTAGATTATTCTTTAGCATCCTCCAAACAATTACATTAATTCCATATTTTGTGCGTGGTGGAGTCATTTCCAATATGTTATTATTGTTTTGTAACATTTTTGTAATATTTGTGACGCGCCCCATAGAAATGGAGGTATTAATGAAGCAATCAATTATAGCATTTATAATTACAGGTGTTGTTACAATATGTGGAGGAAATTTATGGGTGCCGGTGAAAACATAGCATGGGGACAGAGAAGCCCTGAAGAAGTAATGAATGGATGGATGAACAGTTCAGAACATAGAGCGAATATTCTAAATTCCAGCTTCAAAAAAATAGGTGTGGCATATTATGTAGGAGTAAACGGAAGGACATATTGGACACAGTTGTTTACTTATTAAAAATTATAATGCATGAGACGAAAACAGATGGTATGGCTCCATCTGTTTCTTTAGCTGGTATATAACACGGTTTTTGCAACAAAATTTTTAGCAAATATCAATCTTCTGGTACAAAAACATATTTGTATATGATAAAATTGTAAGGGAATTTTTGGAACATTAATAATAAAACTAAAGGAGAAAAATTATGCCAGTTTTTGATTTTAAGAATACACCGGATGATAAGAAGAAAAGCGAATGTACTTATACTACATTTCGTTCAAGCGAAAGCGAAGCATCAGCTAATCATCCTATAATGATATTAGATAACAGTGACAGAAAGTGGAAACATCATTCCAGTGGTGTTTTTACCAATCCAAACACAAAAACAGCTTTTGAATTTAATGAAGAAGATGGTACGGTAAGCGCTAATATCCTGAAAATTGATTCAAGATTTGTGAGCCTTCTTAAATGGTTAGGGGAAAATCACATTAGTGTTAGACTGTCAGGAGAAAATCAGAAAGATGGCTATGCTGTTTATAAAATAAGGGAAACAGCTTTTGGTGGTGGCACAAAACTTTCAGCTGAAGATGGCTTTCTTCAGTTTATGATTGAAAGATTATTAGCAAGTAATCCACCAAAAGAGGAAATAGAAGATGAGGATATGGAAGAAGATGGAGACAGCATGAAGCTGACCAGCCTCCAAAGTATTACGGATTTTATGAATTGTGCCGGACGTACATTGCCGGACAATATACGTTTATGGGCAAGGAGAAACTTAGCCGTGGCACGTTCTAATGAAGTGTCCCAGGAGGAAAGACATCATGCCCAAAGAGCCCTTTCCATTATGATGAATATTCAGTGGAAAAACAATTATTTCGAGGCAATTGACCCGGATGAAGCACGTAGAATTTTGGACGAAGAGCTTTATGGAATGGAAAAAGTTAAGCAGAGAATTATAGAAACAATTATTCAGATTAACCGTACTCATACACTTCCGGCATATGGACTTCTTTTAGTTGGGCCGGCAGGAACCGGTAAATCCCAGATTGCTTACGCAGTGGCACGTATTTTGAAGTTGCCGTGGACTACCCTTGATATGAGTTCCATCAATGACCCTGAACAGCTTACAGGTTCATCCCGTATTTATTCCAATGCAAAGCCGGGAATTATTATGGAAGCCTTCTCTATGGCAGGAGAGTCAAATCTGGTATTTATAATTAACGAGTTGGACAAGGCAACGTCAGGAAAAGGTAATGGTAATCCGGCAGATGTACTGCTTACTCTTTTGGATAATCTTGGATTTACGGACAATTATATGGAATGTATGATACCGACCGTTGGTGTTTATCCTATAGCAACTGCCAACGATAAGTCACAAATAAGCGCTCCGCTTATGTCAAGATTTGCAGTAATAGACATACCGGACTACACGCCGGATGAAAAGAGAATTATTTTCTCTCAATTTGCATTGCCTAAGATACTAAAGAAAATTGGTCTTAAGGAAAATGAGTGCATTATGACACCGGAAGCGGTGGATGCAGTTATTGAGATTTATAAAAATACAAGTGGTATCAGGGATTTGGAGCAGGCAGCAGAACATATTACGGCAAATGCGCTTTACCGGATAGAGGTAAATCATGTTAAGTCAGTAACATTTGATGCTGACATGGTTAGAGAATTGTTAGCATAAGGAGGTAATCTATGCCCCACTACAATGATTTATCTAAAGAATTACAGGAAAGAATCCTTGATGACCGTAAAAATCACCGGGATAATCCGTATGCATTTTCAAATGAAGATGTTCTTAGAAGGAATATGAGCCATGATAAAAACAAGCTTCTGCGCCCGGCTTTTGTAAGGGATTGTGAGAAAATAATGCATCTTCCCATGTACAATCGCTATGCAGATAAAACACAGGTTTTTTCATTATATAAAAATGACGATATATCCAGGCGTTCAAGTCATGTACAGCTGGTGTCAAGGATAGCCAGAAATATAGGTAGTTTGTTGGGACTTAATACAGACCTTATTGAGTCAATTTCTTTAGGACACGATATTGGGCACACACCATTTGGACATGCCGGAGAGAGAAAGCTTAACGAACTTTATTTTGGAAGTACGGGAAGATATTTCAATCACAATGTACATAGTGTGCGGGTTTTGGATAAAATTTTTCCTCAAAATCTTAGTATGCAAACCCTTGATGGAATTTTATGTCACAATGGGGAAATGGAACTGGAAAAATATATGCCACGGAAATATGCAGATTTTAAGATTTTTGATGAAAAGGTTGAAGAGTGCTATAAGGATATGGATGCTAACAGGCGACTGGTTCCGGCTACTTTGGAAGCCTGTGTAATGCGTATTTCAGATATTATTGCTTATTTAGGGAAGGATCGTCAGGATGCCCAAAAATTGGGATTGTTTGAAAAGGAACCGGATTTCTTTGGTGGGAAGATAGGTAATACAAATGCAGAAATAATTAACAATATGATTGTAAATATTGTGGAAAACAGTTATGGCAAAAACTATCTGAAAATGGACAAAGATTACTTTGAAGCATTTTCCCAGGGAAAAAAGGAAAATTATGAAATGATTTATGGAAACGTCAAAGTTGGTAAGGTCTATGAAGAAGAAATTAATCCTATGATGGAGGAAATATATTTAAGGCTTCTTAAGGATGCAAAATCTCATAATAAGGAATCTGTTTTGTACAAACACCATATAGCATATGTAAAAAAAATGACAGGATATTATTCTGATGCAGATTATGAGGAAAATACTCCGGATGATATTGTAGTTGACTACATTGCCAGCATGACAGATGATTATTTTGTGGATTTATACAAGTATTTATTCCCTAAGGGAAAACATGAAGTAAAATATATAGGATATTTTAATGAATAAAAAAGCTTTGCAGGTTTGTATAAAATCTGCAAAGCTTCTTCTATGTGGTTTAAAAATAATTATTCTGCTGAAACCCAAAGTGCCGGACGGGCATATAGGTTTATGGCAGATACAGGATAGCCGTATGTCATAATGTGTCCGTAAGCTGAAAATTGAGCTGTTGACTGGGTCTGACCCGGTTCAATAAGCCAACATGTTCTGTCGTTATTATTTAAAGTTTTCTGATATTTCAATTCCTGCTGACTGTTTAAAATAAATACTTTGTCAGTGGTAGACTCACCACCTACAGTTTTATAATCTGCATTATCAGAAATTGTAATTTCAGTATCTGCAATATATTTTTGGGCTTCCGTGCTAAATGATTCATTTAAAAATTCACCATTTAAATATTTGCGAAGAGTACAATCATGCCATGTGGTAGCTTTTGCTTCCTCGTTGTAAGGAAGTCCCAGTACAGGAACCAATTTTACAAGAAGATAATCAGAACCGTTCTTATCCACAAGCAACCAGTGATACTCACCAAAAAATACAGTTGAACCAATTTTTGAAGTTTTAATAATTTGTAATTCAACTTCTGCCAGCTTTGAGGCACTATCCTGATAATCTCCCAGTAGCTGGTAGGTTTTAAGGGCTGTTTTGTAGTCCTTATTCTTTACACATTCACCTGCATATTCATATCTGCTTCTGGTGCAAAGTTCTTTACTGTCACTGTAGTTTTCATCTTCTAAGCCTTTAAACATTTTGTAAGCTTTTTCGTAATTTCCTACTTTTTCATAATATGAAGCACGGGCATATCTTCCCGGCTGGGTTTTAAAGTATATTGCTCCACCAATAGCACCAAGGACCAAAACGCCACACACAATTAAAATAATAAGTCCTACATGGTGATTTTTTTTATCCTTTTTCTCAGTAGGAACTGTAGGAAGAACTTCCTTTTCGTCTTTGGCAAGTTCATCGTGTTCAGCTGCCTTTTTTAAACAAGCCTCGTACTTAGTAGGAGAGTCTTTGTAATCTCCCAATGATTTATATATTTCGGCAATTTCCCTGTACATATCGGCTTTATCTTTGTTTCTTAAAAAGTTATGAATGGCTTTTTGCAGTTTGTCTGCACGAATATATTTTCCTTCCAAAATTTCATTTGATTCCGCCATAATCTTATCCTCCTATATAATATGTAGTGCCCCCTCTCTTCGGTTAGTGGCAATTCATTGGAAACATCCTGAAAAATAAACTTCGCTCATTTTGTTTCCTTTTTCCTATTTAACATACCTATTATACAACGTAATGTAAAGTTCACAAGGGAAAACTGATAACTAGTATACCACAAATAAATATTTCTACCACCAAAACAGTAAAAAATATGGATTATGCTTAAGGAAATGATTGATATTAGATTTGAATAATGTATAATGTTGGTGGGTAAAAACCGGATTCATAAGATAAGAGAGGGAAAAAACATGAAGAAAATTTTTAAAGGAACTGTAAGGAAAATAATCACAGTATTATTAATTTTGGCATGTTTAGCAGGTGTGACATATTTTGGAATAGGAAAATATACAACATACATGAACAAAACCATCAAGCTGGGATTTGAAAATATTGGGGAATTGGCTACTCAGTCGGCATATTGCACCGGAGTAGGTTCAACAGATGATTGGAGAAAAATGTTTGGCTCCATAAAGATTCCATTTACTGAAAGTAAATATGTTTTTAGCTGTGATGTGGTTATAAAGGCAGGTTACGATTTTGCTGATATAGACTATGATGTTGAACGTAAAGAAAAAGTAGTTACCGTTCACATGCCGGAGGCAAAAATACTAAGTTCAGAATTAAAACTGGATTCTTTTAAGGTATATCATCAGCAGGAAAGCATTTTCAATAACATAAAGGTTGAAGAAAATGTTGAGGAGCTTAAAAAACTGAAAAAGCAGACAGAGGAAGACGCCAAGGCAAATGGTTTGCTGGAGAATGCAAGAACAAATGCGGAAACATTAATTAAGAGCTTTTTATCACAAAGCTATAATCAGGATGAATATAAATATGTATTTAAGGATAAGTAGGAGGTGTAACAAATGAAGAAAAAATTATTAAAAGGAATAGGTATTGTAGTAGGAATTATAGTGCTGTTTTATTTGGGACTGATGGCAACAAGATAATAGTAAAAAAGTATAAAACCGGTAAGAGGAAAGTTAAAATCCACTTACCGGTTTTTTTATGGGAAAATATTTTGCCACTTTATCTAATAACAATTAAAAAATATATTCGCGAAATTTACAAAGGCTGTGATGAAGCAACCTAATGGACTTCAGAAAGGAGAAGGCAAAAAAAAGAAATATGCCTGGTAAATTTCAATGGAATTTTCAGAGAAAACAGCAAGTATCAAATTCCCTCACGATTCTGTAAAATCAAATTCAGAGGTGATGAAATTGAGTAGCAACGTGGATAATTATTGTGAAATCTATAAGGAGTTAGCGGAGCTAATTGGGGAAACTAACACCAAAAGGATATGGAGTTATTATCGGGGATTGTCTGTTCAGTTTCCACAACGTTTGTATTCTAAAGAATTTACGCGAAAATTTATAGCGGAAAATTTAGATACAATGAAACCTAAGGAAATGGCGAAACACCTAAATTTAACTGAACGACGGGTACGCCAAATAGCAAAGGATGTAAAGGAGATGTAAAATTATGGAAGAAAACAATGAAAAGAAATCAAACAAAGTGGTTGAGGCGATTAAGAGACACAAGATACTGACTATTATAGGTATAATAGTGGTTTTGGCATTGGTGTTTAATATTAAAGGCAAAGTGGATAATAACAATCAGAAAAAATATGAAGTAGCTATGAAAGAACAAACCAATGGGGGTGTTGAGGAACAGAAAACCATAGCAGAGACAGAAAGCGAAGACGTAGATAGTGAAGAAAATACAACTGAAATCCCTAAATTAGAAACAACTAAAGCAAATAAGAAAGAAAAAAATCTGATTCAAAAGTTTCAGCGGATTTTAAGAAAATGATGGATGGCTATGAAAAGTTCTTTAATGAATACGTTGATTTTATGAAAAATTATAAGAGTTCTGATAACGTTTTAGGAATGATTGCGGATTATGGAAAATATATGAACAGTTACTTAAGCATGATGAAAAAGTTTGAGGCAATAGACAAAGATGAACTATCCACTGCGGATGCTGCATATTATGTGGAGGTTTCGGGACGAATACTTAAGAAGTTGGCAGAAATCGCACAATAATAACATAACTACTTAACATCATAACAATTGTTATCACCCAGGAAACAGCACAAAAAGACTTTCCAGAGATGGGGAAAGTCTGAATATGGTAAAAATCCAAACAATACGAAGGAAACATGTGCCAATTATTGTGACTATGGCAGGAATGGTAGAGTGACCACTGCCTCTTAGTGCACC
>NZ_HF991859.1:62351-67872 GCF_000432355.1 Eubacterium sp. CAG:161 | reverse complement strand
CCCCTGCCGGTGGCAGTGGTAAAATTTTTGGAATATTTAAAATACAGGGAATAATTTTTACTTAAATTTAATATTACTCCTCCTTACAATTTAACATAGGGCAGATAAAATAAAACCCGATAAGGCTTATCAGACAAGTATTAAATTGAGAATTAAATACACAAAATGAAATGTGCATTTAGTAAAAGCCGTTATGGCAGAAGGAGAAAATTAATATGAGAAAAAAGAATATTGCCCAGATCGCAGCAATAGCTATGGCAGTAACAATGGCGGCTACATCAGCACCGGCTAATGTATTCGCATATGGAGAAACAAGTGGAAACAGCACATTATTCGCTGATACACAGAACATATCAGACTACAGCAATTGGAAAGATACGGTATGGAATATAAAAGATTCAGAGGGAAACCTTACAAGAGAAGGGGAAGCCTATGATTCATCAAAAATTATTCTTACACCGGGAAAAAACGCTAAGGATTTAGGATTTGCATGGTACTCCAAAGAAAAAGGTGAGCCGGCAGTTAAGGTTGGAAAGAAATCGGATTTAAGTGATGCAAAGGAATTTAAGGGAACAGCAACGGAAATTAATCGTTCAAACCAGAAAAATACATACAAGGCATCAAATAAAGTTGCAATAGAAGATTATTTTGAAGAAGACACTACTTATTATTACAGCTACACAGACGATGTTAGAAATCCAAACTGGAGTGAAGCAAAGGCATATACAACAAAGAAAACATCATCATTTCAGACAATTCTTGTAGGTGACCCACAGGTTGGAGCTTCAGGTTCAAAGGGACAGGGAACAGATGATGATTTAAACATTGCCGTTGACACTTACAACTGGAATAAGACATTGGAGCAGTCAAAGGTAACAGCACCAAATGCAAGCTTTATATTATCAGCAGGTGACCAGATTGATTATTCAGGAACAGACAGCTCAGATGGGAAGAATGTAAGAGAAAGCGAATATGCAGGATTTACATATCCTTCAATCTTGAGAAACCTTCCTTTGGCAACAACTATAGGCAACCACGAAAGCAAAGGAACAGATTACAAATTCCATTACAATAACCCTAATTCAGATGACAATTTAGGAAGCACGAATTCAGGCTCAGATTATTACTTTAGTTACGGGGATGTGTTGTTTATCAGTTTAAACAGTAACAACAGAAATACAGTAGAGCATAAGGAATTACTTAAAAAAGCAGTGGCAAGTCACAAGGATGCAAAGTGGAAAGTTGTTATGTTCCATCATGACATTTATGGTTCAGGTCAGCCACATTCTGATACAGACGGTGCTAACTTAAGAGTTTTGTTTGCACCTTTAATGGATGAGTTTGGAATTGATGTGTGCTTAACAGGTCATGACCATTCCTACGCAAGATCATACTTAATGGCAGATGGTACAGCAATAAATTATGGAGATTCCGTTGCAGTTAATCCGGAAGGAACGCTTTACATTGCAGCAGGTTCAGCCAGCGGAAGTAAGTTCTACAAATTAGCAACTACAAAACAGTATTACATTGCAGAGCGTTCTAATACACAGCTTCCAACATTTTCAACTATTGATTTTACAGATAATTCCCTTGTAATAAAGACATATGATTACAACGGAAATAAATATGCAGATGATTATACATTGTACAAAACAAATGATAATATCTCCATGAAAGAGTTAATAACCGAAGCAGAAAATGTTAAGAATGATGGTTATACAACACAGTCATGGGATACACTTCAAAAGGCAATTGAAAGTGCAAAAAATCTTATGCAGTACACAGGGGAAGATAAGGGTGCATTAGACCTTGTAAAGGCTTACGATAAGAACAACGACAATGACAATCCTGATGATATGCTTAACTACTATGGATATGCCCAGGGGGATTATCAGAAAGATAAAACAACAACTTTGAAGACAGGATTTTCCACATTGTTAGATAAGACAATGGATACGAAGCTTGTTATTGGTCAGAAAATATTTGAATACAACTACAATAACCTTTTAAAGGCAAAATCAGGCTTACAGAAGAAAGCTGAAACAAATAATGATGACAAAAAGGATGATAACAAGGTTAACAAGCCGGTACAGAAGTTGTCATTAAAGGCAGGCAGGAAGACAGTTAAAACAGGTAAGACAATTACTTTAAAGAAAGGTAAAACATTACAGTTAAAACTTACGGTAAACGGTGTTACAGGAAAGAACGTTAAATACACAACTTCAAACAAAAAGGTTGTAAGCATTTCTGCAACAGGAAAAATTAAGGCATTAAAGAAGAGCAAAAAAGCAGTAAAGATTACCGTAAAGTTTGGAAACAAAAAAGTTTCATTTAAAGTAAAGGCTAAATAGATAATCTGTTAAAGAATTGAGGATTAATTTAATGAAGAAATATTCAAATGTTATATTTGTTGTTTTCCTTATAATTTTCGCAGCAGGACTTTGGTTATTCAACTCCCGGATAACCAGAGTCCCTTTGCTATCTGATGACAATTTTAATTTCGTAAAGGGCGAAGTATTGGAAGTAACAGAGGATAATACAGCAGATAATCAGGTAAACGGTGGGAGCCAAAATGTAAAAGTGAAAATCAGATCCGGAAAATATAAAGGAAAAATCTGTGATGCTAACAATATGAATGGATACCTTTACGGAACATATTGTACAAAGGGAACAAAAGTAATCGTGCAGCTTAGCAGTTACAATGATGAATTGTCAGGAAGTATATATGGATATGACAGAGGAAACATTATTTGGGGGATTGTAGCTGTTCTAGCCATTGGATTATTTGCCGTAGGGGGAAAACGTGGCATTAAATCCATGCTGGCACTTATATTTACCTTTGTATGCGTAATATATCTATACATTCCCTTAATGTACATTGGCTGTTCGCCTTTCTGGGCAGCAGTTCTGGTGGTAATATTTGTAACGATAGTCTCCATATACCTTATATGCGGCTACAACAAAAAAGGAATTTGTGCCATTGCAGGTACCATACTTGGAGTTCTAATTGCCGGAATATTTGCCACGGTATTTGGAAAAATAACCCGTATAACCGGTTATAATATAGAAGATATAGAAACGATGGTATATGTTTCCCAAAACAGTAAGCTTCAAATAGGTGGAGTGTTTTTTTCAGGAATATTAATTGCTTCCCTTGGAGCAGTAATGGATGTGGCTGTTTCCATTTCTGCCACAATAGAGGAAATACATAACAAGCGACCTGAACTTACTGCAAAAGAGTTGTTTAAATCGGGTATACATGTGGGAAAAGATATGATGGGAACAATGTCTAACACATTAATATTGGCATTTACCGGCGGAGCAATAAACACGATGATACTTATTTACGCATATATGATGCCGTATTTGCAGATTATTAATATGTACTCCATTGGAATCGAGGTAATAAAAGGTATATCGGGAACACTTGGAATTATACTTACAGTACCGCTGGTTTCGGTAATTTCAGCGTGGATGTATGGAAAGAAGAATCCTCATGAACCAAAAAGCAATGAAGATTGAGTTTGTTATGTAAAAAAACAATTACGTCCTTAAAAATGTAACGAAACACACTTTTACGTCCTTAAAATGCAACAAAAATACATTTTTACGTCCTTAAAAATGTTGACGTGTAAAAATAACATGGATATAATTATATAAAAAGAAGGATAATAAAGAAAAGGGTGTGGTTGTATGAGACGTTTTGCATTGGAAAAATTAAAAAAATGGAAGGATAGTGAAAGCAGAAAACCACTTATTATACGAGGTGCCAGACAGGTAGGAAAAACATGGCTTATGAAGGAATTTGGAAGAGAGTGTTTTGAGAATGTGGCATATGTAAATTTTGACAGCAATGTCAGGATGAAGGGGGTTTTTGAAGGTCAGATTGATATTGAGAGAATAATACTGGCTATTGAAATTGAAACCGGTGTAACCATTGAAAGGGAAAATACGTTATTAATTTTTGACGAAATTCAGGAGGTTCCAAGAGCACTGTCATCTTTAAAGTATTTTTATGAAAATGCGCCGGAATATGCTATTGTGGCTGCCGGTTCTCTTTTAGGTGTAGCAATGCATAAAAAAACATCATTTCCTGTGGGAAAAGTTGACTTTATGGATTTGTATCCCCTTAATTTTCAGGAATTTTTATGTGCATTAGGAGAAGAGAGATATGTAGACATTCTCCAAGGTAAGGACACAGATATGGTAAATACCTTTAAAGATAAATATATAGATAGACTTCGTGAATATTACTATGTTGGTGGAATGCCGGAAGTGGTGCAAACCTACGTTGACACTAGAAATTTTAAAAAAGTAAGAGAGCTTCAAAAAAATCTTATAAATTATTATCAACAGGATTTTTCAAAGCATGCGGAGATGAATCTTGTTACAAGATTAAATCTGGTATGGAACTCAATTCCTATGCAGTTGGCAAAGGAAAACAAAAAATATATATATGGTCAGGTAAGGGAAGGTGCCAGGGCAAAGGATTTTGAATTGGCAATTCAGTGGCTTTTAGACTGTGGGTTAATTCATAAAGTACAGAGAATAAATAAGCCTTCGTTGCCGTTGAAGGCTTATATGGATTTAAATGCATTTAAAGTTTTTTTACTTGATATTGGTTTGTTAATTGCAATGACTGATTTAGATGTAAAAGTAATTCTAGAGGGAAATAAAATTTTTACAGAATTTAAAGGAGCCCTTACAGAGCAATATGTTTTACAACAATTAATTTCTGAAAATGGAGTAATGCCTTATTATTATTCAGCCACAAATTCTCAAGGGGAGATTGATTTTGTAGTACAGGGCAAAACTTCAGTTATTCCTATTGAAGTTAAGGCAGAAGAAAATCTCAGGGCTAAGAGCTTAAAGGCATTTTGCGATAAGTATAACCCAAAATTTGCAGTGAGAACTTCTATGTCCGATTATAGAAAACAGGATTGGATGACCAATATTCCTCTTTACAATATTGATAGAATAAGGGACTATCTTGAACAGTAAAAAGTTATAGGGGATTTCCACATTGTATGGTACAATATTTACCATACTAAAGGAAAGGAAATTCTAATAATGGAAAAAACGAGAGATGGCTTTAAGAGCCGGACAGGCTTTGTAATTGCCTGCATTGGCTCAGCCGTAGGTATGGGAAACATATGGAGATTCCCATACATGGTATCAGATTGGGGAGGAATGACATTTTTAATTCCATATGTTCTGTTTGTAATTTTAATTGGAGCATCGGGAGTTATCGAGGAAATGGCACTTGGTCGTGCGGCAAAGGGCGGACCTATTATAGCTTTTGGAAAGTGTACGGAAGTTCGTACCGGTAACAAAAAAATAGGAGAGAGAATAGGTATTATTCCGGTGATTGGCTCTCTTGCACTGGCAATCGGTTACACGGTAGTAGTTGGTTGGATTTTCAAATATACTTTTCTTGCCTTGTCAGGACAGTTAGCAGGCATGGGACAGGATATGGATGCCATAGGAGGTATGTTTGGAACCACTGCAACAAAATTCGGTA
>NZ_HF991859.1:60588-62316 GCF_000432355.1 Eubacterium sp. CAG:161 | reverse complement strand
TGGTGGTTGCAGTAATAGTAACAGCGGTAATTATGGCATTCGGAATTGCAGGAGGAATTGAAAGGGCAAACAAAATAATGATGCCTCTTTTATTTGTGCTGTTTTTAGGTCTGGGTATTTATATATTTACATTACCGGGAGCAAGTGACGGATATAAGTACATATTCACAATTAATCCAAAAGGACTGTTAAATGTAAGATTGTGGATTTTTGCCTTTGGTCAGGCATTTTTCTCACTTTCCATTGCAGGAAATGGAACAGTAATTTACGGCTCATATTTAAGCAAATCAGAAAATGTTGTAACATCTGCCGGAAATGTGGCTATATTTGATACTTTGGCAGCATTACTTGCGGCATTTGTAATTATTCCGGGAATGGCAGTTGGAGGTGCAGAGTTATCTTCAGGAGGCCCGGGACTGATGTTTGTATATTTGGTAAATGTGTTTAATGGAATGCCCGGTGGAAAAATAGTTGGAATAGTATTTTACATTTGCGTACTTTTTGCAGGAATGAGCTCACTGGTTAATTTATACGAAGCACCGGTAGCAACAATGCAGGAAAAGTTTGGTCTTAAAAGACCGGCAGCAGTTGGTGTAATAGCTGCTATTGGTTGTATTGTGGGACTTGCAATTCAGGGAATCGTATCAGGATGGATGGATGCCGTTTCAATATATATTTGTCCGTTAGGAGCAATGCTTGCAGGCATCATGTTCTTCTGGGTAGCAGGAAAAGATTTTGCATTAGAAGCAGTAAACCAGGGCAAGGACAAGCCTATTGGAAAGTGGTTTATGCCTCTTGGAAAGTATGTGCTTGTTCCTTTGGCTTTTGTAGCATTAGTTGCCGGAGCAATTTTAGGTGGAATAGGTTAATGGTTGAAAATTGGGGAGGAATTAAAAAATGACTTATAGTAACCCGGCAACTCAGGGAAAGAAAATTACTATTATATTTGGAGTCGTGCTTTCAGTTCTTGTACTGCTTACCATAAATCCGGTTATTGATAATGATTTCTGGTTTTTGTTAAAAGGTGGGGATTATGTAATGGCTAATGGCATTCCCCATACGGAGCCTTTTACAATGCATCAGGGATGGAATTTTGTTATGCAGCAGTGGCTTAGCTCTGTTATTTTCGCATTAATTTATAATACATTTGGCGTAATGGGAATGGTTGTGACCATGAGTATTATATCATTAATTACAACTCTTATAATTTATAAAATATGCTTGTATGTTACTAACAACAATACTTTAATTTCTTTTATTATAGGCTGTGTGTATGTTATTATAAATACTTTTTCATGTGTTACCAGACCTAAGATTTTTACAGCCCTTATATTTGCAGTTGAATTATATTATCTTGAGAAGTTTATAAAAGAGCAGAAAACCAGGTATCTTATAGCACTTCCTATATTATCGGTTTTGGAAATAAATCTTCATGCCTCTATGTGGTGGATGATTATTGTGTTAATACTTCCTTATGTGGCAGACAGCATTTCCATTCCAAAATTAAAGGTTAAAGGGGAAAATAAAAAAATTATTCCATTGCTTTTATCCATGGTTGCGGTATTTATTGCCGGATTAATTAATCCATATGGAATTAAAGCTATTACGTATTTGTTCAGGTCTTACGGGCTAGAAGAAATAAGCGGGTATATTTCTGAAATGCAGGGGATTAACGTTAATGATGCCATGGGAATGGCAATGGCGGTTATTATGCTTATAATGGTTTTT
>NZ_HF991859.1:26405-60572 GCF_000432355.1 Eubacterium sp. CAG:161 | reverse complement strand
TAATGGTTTTTGCCTATATTTTATACCGCAGGGGTACTTACAAAATCAGATATTTTTGTCTGACTTTAGGAACAACTTATTTGATGTTGTCGGCATATAGAAGCATATTTATATTTGCCACAGGAGCATTGTTCCCATTAGCATACTATCTAAAGGATGTGTATCCACCTGAAAATAAAAAGTCCCAAGAGTCAAACAGAAAAAATGTTAATATACTATTAGTAGTATTGTGCATTGCAATTGTGGCAGCGGTAGCAGTTAAATTTATAAAATATGATGATTCTTCTGCTCAGGCAAAATGTAAGGGAGCAGTTGAATATTTAAAGGCAAATTATAATCCGGATGATGTGGTATTATTTACCACATATGAAGATGGAGGATACGCGGAGTATTGTGGATTTAAGCCATATATGGATGCCAGGGCGGAGGTTTTTGTTAAGAAAAATAACGGTAAGGCAGATGTTATGAAAGAGTATAACAGGCTTGAGGATGGGGATATTTATTACAAGGATATATTTGATAAGTATAAATTTACTCATGCAATTCTTTACAAAAAGGGACTGCTATATACATATATATCAAAAGATAAGGATTATAAACAGGTTTACTCGGATAAAAACAGGGCAATTTATGAGTATGTTGGGGAAAATAGATAAAACATCACATTTACATCATATTTAATTTTCCAAGAGTATGTGCTATAATACACCTTAAATATATAGAGAAAAGTTTTAAGGTGTGCTATGAAAAAGAAAAATAATTTATTTACATATATAATTTCCATGGGACTCCCGGCAATAATTTTGACAGGAGTTCTTTTATTTGTGGAAAATTACCCTTTTGGAAATAACAATTTTGCCCTGTGGGATATGGATTATCAGTATCTGGATTTCTTTCAGTGGTTAAAGAGGGTGGTTAATGGAGAAGCAAATATTGCATATTCATTTGGAAAATCCTTAGGAGACAATACCATAGGACTTTGGTCATTTTATTTATCAAGTCCCTTTAATCTGCTTTTGTTTTTCTTTAAGGATATCCAACTGTTTATTGTGGTTTTGGCAATTACAAAAATAGCCTTTGCAGGTCTTACCTGCTGTATATACTTAAGAAAAAGGTTTGAAAATCTCTCAGGGATGTGGGCGGTTTTATTGTCTGTGTCCTATTCTATGATGACCTACAGTATAAAACAGATAACCAATATCATGTGGTTAGATGGAGTAGTTTTTCTGCCTCTTGTAATGCTTGGGGTATACAGGGTAATTACTGAAAATAAGAAAGTATTTTTGTACATAATAACGGTAGTTGCGGTTATATCCAACTGGTATACGGCATACATGATTTGCCTGTTGTCAGTATTTTATTTCGTATATGAGGTAAATCAGCTTAATAATCAGGGGTTGAAGCAAATACTTATAAAATTCAAAAATTACTGCCTGACAATGGTACTGTCAGTTTTAACCACTATGTTTTTCTTTATTCCTATGGCTATTCAGTTGTTAAATGGAAAAGGGATAGAGCATGAAAAATTTTTCAGGTTTCAATTTCGATGCAATATATGGGATGTAGTTAAGGCACTATTTCCAATAAATGCAAATGTAGATAATTCAAATATACTGATTTTGTTTTGCGGCTCCTTAACGTTAGTAGGCACAATATTATATTTTGTAACGAAAAACATTGGAATCAGACAGAAAATATGTGGTGGAGTTTTACTGCTTGTTTTAATTGTATCTGATGTATTTTATCCAACGGAAAAAATCTGGAACGGCTTTAGAAAAGTGGCATCGTATTACAGCAGATTGGCTTTTGTAATATGCTTTTTCATGGTGCTTCTGGCTGCAACTTATTTTAACACAAGAAGAAAAATAAAGAATTTTAAAGTTGTGGCAGTGATTTGCACCATTTTAGTTGTAGGAGAACTTTTTTACAATACTAATATTTATATTTCAAGCTTTAGTATTAAAAATACAAAAGAGTACAACAGCTATGTAAGTAATGCCCGAAGGCAGATTAATGAAATAAAAAACTATGATAACAGTACATTTTACAGAGTGGAACAAACAGGAAGCAGAGTAACCAAACCTAAAAATACTTTTGGAGCTTTTAACGAAGGTATGGCATATGGGTATATGCCGTTAGCTTCTTACAGTTCTACCTTTAATAATTCCATAATGAAGCTTTATTCAAAATGTGGATATAGTGAGTGTAAGAGGGTGATTATATATAAGGAACCTATTTTAGTAAGTGATTCTCTTTTGGGAATAAAGTATCTTTTAAGTAAAAAGGCACCTTTAGGATACAAAAAGGTAAAAAGCATAGAAAAATATAATAAAAAAAGTGTATACGAAAATCCTTATGCATTAGGGTTAGGATATTTAACCTATAAAGATGTTTATAAGGATATAGTAGCGGAAAATTCTTTTGAATATCAAAACAAATTATTAAGTGGCATTGTAGGTGAACAGGTAAATGTGTTTAAAAAAGTTAAGTCCCGGAAAATTTCTAAAAACGGAAAAATTACCTGGGTAATGAATAGTCCAAAATGCAGCAATGTGCTTTATGGATATCTTACAAGGCGATATGAAAATAAAGTGGATTTGTATGTCGATGGAAAACTAAGAACGGATTATGGTCAGTGGAATTCATATAAAACCGTTCAAATTTCTCAGGATAAAAGGGGACAAAAACATACAGTGGCAATGAAGGGAAAAATATTTAAAACAAGTGGAATCAGAGGCATGTTTTATTATTTGGATATGGAGGAATTTAGGCGTGTAATAAAACTTCTTAAGAAAAATAATTTTTTCCCTGACATAATGAAGGATGGCTATGTTGAAGGAGACTATAATGCCGGAAAAAAGGGACAGCTTCTTCTTACAATTCCTTATGATAAAGGCTGGAGCATTAAATGCAATGGCAAAAAAGCAGAGGTTAAAGTTGCTCAGGGAATATTTACTGTTATAAATGTTGATAAGGGAAAAAATCACATTGTTATGGAATACCACACACCGGGATTTAAGGCAGGAATAATAGTTTCAGTTATGGCATTGTTATGCTTTATATTATGGCAGGTAAAGACAAATAAAAGAACATATAACGTTGACCTGGCAAATTCAAAGTGTTAATATCTAGTTGTCGGGCTTATGACAATCAAAAGTAAGCTAGTGACAATTATGTCTGGAGGTGTTTTTATGGGATTTTTGAAAGGGAAAACTGCAATTATCACCGGCGGTGGAAGAGCAGTTTTACAGGATGGAAGTTGTGGCTCCATAGGATATGGTATTGCTACTGCTTACGCTAAAGAAGGTGCAAATCTTGTTCTTACAGGAAGAAATGTTAAAAAGCTAACTGATGCTAAAGAGGAACTGGAGAGCAAGTACGGAATAAAGGTCTTACCGGTACATGCAGATATTAGCGCAGGTGCAGAAAATGAGGCAATTGTAAAAGAGGTTGTTAAAAAGACAATAGATGAATTTGGACGTATTGATGTGTTAATTAATAATGCCCAGGCATCAGCTTCAGGAGTAACCATTGCAGACCACACTACACAGCAGTTTGATTTGGCAATGTATTCAGGAGTTTATGCAACGTTTTATTACATGAAAGAATGCTATCCATACTTAAAGGAAACAAAAGGCTCGGTTATTAATTTCGCTTCAGGAGCAGGATTGTTTGGAAACTTTGGACAGTGTGCTTATGCAGCTGCAAAAGAAGGCATAAGAGGTCTTACAAGAGTTGCGGCAACAGAGTGGGCAGCAGATGGAATCAATGTAAACGTGGTATGTCCTTTAGCCTGGACAGCACAGCTTGAAAACTTTGAAAAGGCATATCCTGAGGCATATAAAGCCAATGTAAAGGTACCGCCTATGGGACGTTTCGGAGATGTTGAAAAAGATATTGGACGCCCTTGTGTACAGCTGGCATCGCCGGATTTTAAATATATGAGTGGTGAAACTATTACATTAGAAGGTGCATTGGGACAGCGACCATAGTTGTAGATAAAATTATAAAGAAATTAAAGACTGCAGTGAGGGTATTTTCATTTACCTGCCTGCAGTCTTTTTATAAAATTATCCTAATTTCTCTAAAATTTTCTTAACATCGTATTCAGGAGCAAAGTCTTTAGCTACGTCATATATTTCTTTAATTTTGGCAACATCCTCTTCTAAGTCATCAGCAATCTGATTAACGGATTTTCCTTTGGATAATGTTTTACAGTTAGACAGTAATGCTATATTGCCGGAACAATTTCCACGGATATCTGATCAAATTTATTTTCTAAGTCCTTTGTGATATGTTCCTGTATCCTCTTAAAATCCTTAATTTTTACAACATCATTTTTGCTTTTAACATAAACCTCAATCCATGTTTTACGTCCGGTCTGGGTTACATCAAGAAAATCAAGGCTGTAGTCATAATTTTGAATATCCTCATTAACAACCTTTCTGATTTCATCCATAACATCCTGTTCAGGGGAGAAAAGAACTAACTCCTTAAGATTTTTTATAATCTGTAAAACCGGTTCCTTAACCAGGAACAAAGCCACAACAATGGCTACAGATGAGTCAATGTAAGGTATTACAAAGTTAAGCTTTGTATTTGCCAAAAACAGCTGGAATAAAAAAGCCACGGAAATTCCAAGAGTGCTTACAATATCAACCTTCCATAAATATAATTCCGATTTTATAATCATGGAAGAATATTTACGGCTTAAATGCTTCAACATCAGCAACATAACAATGCAGCCACCACAAAGGGAAGCTTCATAAATTAACACGTTTAATGCATTAACTGTGTGTCCGCCGTGTAATAATACAACTACATTTGAAGCAATCATATTAATAACCACAATCAAAAGAACAACATATTTAATTAATACCAATAATGATTCAATTTGTGAACAGCCATAAGGTTTCTTTTCAGAAACAGGTTTATACAGAAATGGAACCAATGCAAACATTGGAAGCAAAAGAAGTAAATCAAATAAATCGAATATTCCGTCAGTCATTACGGTTTTAGAACCCAACAAAAATGAAGCTATAATTTCTAATAAAGTAAATGCAATGGTGCCTCCCAGTGAAAGCTTTAATATTTTGTTTTCTATTTTGTATTTCTCATCTTTCATAATGAATAAAAAATAATCCTTTCCAAAGAACAATAAATTTTATTGCCTTTTTTGTTCTACAATATAATAAAGTCTGGTATAATACTAATGTCAATATGCCTAAATACAGATATAATACCTAAAAATACTTATTATATCTATTATAATTGGCAAACAAACATTAGTATAATACAAGGAAAGAAACGAAAATGAAGCGAAAAAAGACTTTTAACATAGGAGAATTATCAAGATTATTTAATGTAAGCACGGATTCCATACGTTACTATGAAAAGATTGGAATACTTAACCCATTGCGAAATCAGGAGAACAATTACAGGGTTTATACCTTATCAGATATACGTCAGCTTACCATGATAAGAGAGTTGCTGGGACTGGACTTTTCCACCGAGCGGATAAAGGAATTTGATAAAAATCAAAATGTGGAAACCACTAAAACATTACTTACGGAGGAACTTAATATTGTTAATCAAAACATAGTTGAGCTGTTTGAAAAAAGAATAAGTATTGAGGCAAGAATTAAGTCCTTAGAAGAAAATATGAATCACACTGATTTAGAAAACATCAGGCTTAAAAATTTTGAAGAGAGACATTGTGTAATGATAAGCGAATCCAATTTAGATGATGATGACGTGGATTATTATCTTGTTAAATATATGCAGTCCCACAAAAACAAAGTAGACACAATAGGAGCCTGTGACTGTTATGTGTTAGACACAAGCAAAGTAAATGACGAGGACAATTCCTATATTACAAAGGGGGTGTTTTTCTATTCTGACACACTTTTATATAATAGTAATTATTCCCTTCCTGCCGGAAAGTACCTGTCTATTTTCTATAAAGGTTCATCTACAAGAACCAAACAGGGAGTGGACAAGCTAATAGCTTACGCTAAAGAACATCATCTGAAAATAACAGGTGATCCCATAGAATTTTGCCACATAGATGATTATGAAACATCCATAGAGGAAGAATGTCTTACGGAAATTCAACTTCCGGTAAAATAATGAATGGAAATAGTGTATTTTACAGTTGAACTGAAGGGGATAAGTGTTAAACTAAAGTTAATAAATATAAAAGGTGGTAGCCTATGAATAAAAAGACAATGAAAATGATAATTGCATCAGGAATTATTGTAATAGCAGTGACTATTTTGGCGGGAATTAATAATACGGGATTTAAAATGCCGGGTAGAGCTACGGTTAATTCTGTAATAGAGGCGGAGGAGACTTCTACAACGGTTACGGATTTTGAAAAAGAAAGACCGGTAATAGCTTCTATTGTTAATAACAGGAATGGCATTGCCATAACATGGAATAAAATAGAGGGGGCTACAGGCTATTATATTTACAGGGACGGAAAGAAAATCTGTCAGGTGAAAAAGGAGACAACTAAATATACAGACAAAGGAGCAAACAAAAACGGTACTTTATATGGATTTAGCATTATGGCGTATAAAACAATTAATGGAAAAACATATAAAAGTGTGATTTCTCCGGAAGTTAAAAGCTGTTTTCTTAAGGGAAGCAGCATTGATATATTAACCAAAAAAGCAGGAAATACTCATGTTTCCTGGCGCAAAAACAGTAAGGCTAATGGGTATCAGGTACAGTATTCCACAAAGCAAAGCTTTAAAAAAGCAGGGGTTAAAACAGTAAAGGGACAAAACAAAAAATCTGCAAAGCTATCTAAACTAAAGAATACAAAGAGCTATTATGTAAGAGTAAGGGGGTATGTCAGGAAAGGAAAAAAGAAATATTATTCACATTGGAGTACCTGTGCCAAAATAATTCCATGGAATGGTAAATGGGAGTTTGCAGGTTATTCAAAAATACATACAGATTCAGCTACCTTATATTTTTCAAGTGCACCTAAAACTAAGAAAAAAACAGTGTGTATAAATGCAGGTCATGGAACTAAAGGAGGCGAAAGTGTTATGACTTTATGCCATCCTGATGGCAGTGGAAAAGTAACGGGAGGAAGTACGGCAGCAGGTGCCATAAGAGCTACGTCAATTAATAGTGGAACTGTTTTAAATGACGGAACCACAGAGGCGCAGGCTACACTGAAACTGGCAATGGTAGTGAAAAAGAAGCTTTTAAAAGCAGGTTATAATGTTTTAATGGTAAGGGAAGGCGAAGATTCTCAGATAGACAATATTGGAAGAACGGTGTTTGCCAATAACTGTGCCGATTATCACATTGCCCTGCATTACGATTCTTCATCATCTGATAAAGGGGCATTTTATATTAGCGTACCTGAAAATCAGTCATATAGAAATATGTATCCGGTTTCTAAAAATTGGAAAAAACACAATAAATTAGGAAAAAATCTCGTATGGGGAATGGAAAATGCAGGAGTTAAAATATATGGGAAGGGGGAAATGGCAATTGATTTAACTCAAACCTCCTACTCTACCATTCCATCGGTGGATTTAGAGGTAGGAGATAAGAGCAGCAATCATTCAAACAAGGCATTAAAAACCATTGCTTCCGGCATTGTTAAGGGCATGAATAAATAATTACCTTTTTTCTAACAAAAACAGACGGTTCATGCCTTCCTGCCATGGGTATGGAAACTCTAAATATCGTAAAATGTTGTAGGACTTTTCAAAGCTTTGTTTCCAGGATGCCGTGTCAAGTTCACGGTATCTTAAAACCCCGTCTTCCTCAAAAAGATTGTCCTTAATCTGGGTCATCCCCCATTCAGCCATATCGGCTTTGTCGTAATAAGGATTTAATTTTACAAACATTAGACCTTTCGGGGATAAAAGATCAGTAAGGCGATTAAAGGTTTTTACAGCTACATCTTTAGGCATTACGTCTAAAACATTTGACAGTATTATTCCGTCAAAGGAGCCTTCCTCGTAGCTGTCAAAGTAAGATATGTCTCCTATATCGAAGTTAAGGCTTTTATAATTATTTAAGGAAGTCATTTTGCGGGCATATTGGATGCCTGTTTCTGACAAATCAACTCCCAGACCAAAATTCATATTTCCAAATTCATAGCATTGAAAAATCACATCTCCGGTGCCACAGCCAAAATCCAAAATATTTTTACATTTGCTGGCAAAAATATCTAAGCAAATATCAAACATAGGCTCCACGGAAAGAGATTTTCCTTTTAAATCAACGATTTTGCAGTGGGAGTAAGTTTCGTTCCACATATTAACGGCACGATTGTAGTCCTGTTTTATTATTTCATCTTCTTTGTTCATTTTGCACACCTCTTTTTAGTATTTTTCAGTATTAACACAATTATAGATTCACTTTTTAAAAGAATCAATAAGTTACCGGAATGTTTTGTATGGGAAAAAAAGTCCGATTATGCTATTATAAATGTGTTTAAAAAGAGATTTAAGAGGATTTACATGACATTCGGGGAATTTATAAATAAGTACAATATACAATTAAATGAGCAGCAGTTAGCGGCAGTGAAATCTGTGGAAAAGCCAACTCTTATTCTGGCGGTGCCGGGAAGTGGAAAAACCAGAGTTCTTATAACAAGACTTGGCTACATGATTTACTGCCTTGGTATAGAGCCTGAAAGTATTCTAACCCTGACATACACAGTGCCTGCCACCATGGAAATGAAAACACGGTTTGCAGAGATGTTTGGACAGGAGATGGCAGGAAAACTTAATTTTAGGACAATTAACGGTATTGCAGCAAAGATTATTAACTATTTTTCGGAAAAATCTCATAAGGAGGTTTATAATCTGTTAGATAAGGAAAGTGACAGGTATCGTCTTTTGGCGGAAGCCTATACAGAGGCGGTAAACAGCCGACCTACGGAAAGCGATTTGATGAATCTGTCCACTAGAATAACTTATATTAAAAATATGATGCTTTCAAAGGATGAAATAGCAGTTTTGGGGGAAAAGGAAGATATTCCCATACATAAAATCTTTGACATATACAATAAGAAACTTAGAGACGGCTTTTTGATGGATTATGATGACCAGATGATTTATGCCATAAATCTGTTAAAACTATGTAAGGATTTGCTTAGAGATTTTCAGGAAACATACAAATATATTTGTGTGGATGAGGCACAGGATACTTCAAAAATACAGCATGAGTTAATAAATATGTTAGCGGGAAAGTACCGGAAACTGTTTATGGTGGGGGATGAAGACCAAAGCATATATGGATTTAGGGCAGCATATCCGGAGGCACTTATTTCTTTTGAGGAAAATTATCCCGGGGCAAATGTTCTTTTAATGGAGGAAAATTTCAGGTCTGCCGGGAAAATAGTTAAGGCGGCAGATAGGTTTGTCAGTAAAAATACAATGAGGCATGAAAAGCATATGAAAGCCACAAGAGACATGGGAGTGGATATTAAGACAATAAAGGTAAATGATAGAAAAGACCAGTATTCCCATTTAATAGAGGCTGCAAGACAATGTCAGATGGAAAAATATGAGATAGAGCAGAGCCGGATGAAAAAGTATCAGACAGAGCAGAGCCGGATAAATGGGGTAGAATCCGGGTTTGAAGAAAAAACAATGGGACAGAAAGTAACGGCAGTGCTGTATCCGGAAAATGAGTGCATTTTGCCGGTTATAGACAGATTAGAGCGAATGAATATCCCATATTATGTGAAAAATAATGACCTGACATTTTTTTCAAACAAGGTGGTAAAGGATATTAGGGATATAATTTTATTTGCCCATGACACAAAGAATACTGAATTGTTTACCCGGATTTATTATAAAGTCTCCACTTATATAGGCAGGGATTATTTAGATAGAATATATAGGTTAAGCAAAAAAGAAGATATTCCCATATTGCAGGCAGCTCTTAAAATACCTGAAATTCCTTCAGGAACTAAGCAAAGTGTTGGAAAAATAATCAGACAGTTTGAAAATCTGTTAAAGGATAATGGAGGACAGGCAATAGGCAGAATAGCCGGTACTATGGGTTATAATGACTATTTGCGGCGGTATAAAATTAAAACTGACAAAATAGACATTATTAAAGCTATTGCTTCCATGGAACCGTCGGCTATGAGAGTGGTAGAAAGGTTAGATGAACTGGCGAAAATAATCAGCACTAAGAAATTTAACAAAAACAGTAATTTTGTGCTGTCTACTATTCATTCAAGCAAAGGTCTTGAATATGACAGGGTATTTATAATGGATGGAAAAGACGGGATATTTCCATCTAAGATTATTGCCAGACCTGAAAAAGCGGATACAGAGAGCCTAAAGGAGTATGAAGAGGAGAGAAGGCTTTACTATGTTGCCGTTACAAGGGCAAAAGATGAGCTGGTTTTGTTTACTTTTGTTAACGCATCAACTTTTTCAGATGAATTGCTGGGGCTTGAAAAGGCAGATAGAAAACCATCAAGGTCAGGAAATACAATTTGTGTAAAAAATGGCTTAGTGGAAAAAACTAAAACCATTGATATAAGCGATGCCCGGTATAAAGAAAAGCTTGAAGAAATAAAGAGAACCGGAAAGGTTGTTCACAAGAAACTTGGGGAGTGTAAGGCACGGGTAATAGACGACAGAATGGTGGAACTGGAGTCTAAAACCAAAAAGATAAAGTGCGACTTGAGGGTTATGCTTAAAAATCAGTTGATAGAGTAAAATGTAAATACACAGTCGAAATCTTCATATAAGTGGACTTTTTAATGAAAAAGTAGACATTGGGGACGAAAAAGTGGACATTGAGGGAACAAAATTGGACATTGGGGGCAAAAAAGTGGACATTGAAAGGGTACTTTCCGAAAAAGAAAGCAATTTTTCTGTAAAAACGAAAGTTCATATTCATAGACTTTTTGAAAAATTTGGATTTGATGAAGTATTTGGAAGAAGTGCAGTTATGGAACTTCTTGAACTGAAAAAATCAGGTGCATCAAAACTGATTTCTAATCTGGTACAGGCGGACATTATTGAACCGGTGTCCGGTCACGGAAAAAGGAAAGTACAGATTTAAAAAATAAATACCGGTATCAGGGATGTAGTAAAGCCTATAATTTATGAAACGGTATAGGATTACCGTTTCATAACTCTGCTCTGCAGAGCACGCTCCATCGGAGCTGGTCAACTACGCTTTTGAAACACCTGATGTGTTTCAAAAGCTATATTTTTAAAAATATAATTATAGTTTAATAAAAGACTGTAGTTCAACAACTTGAACATACAGTCTTTTTGTGTACTAATTATTATTTGTCAGGGGTAGAGTCTGTAAAGCGTTGCAGAGCACGAAAAAGCTTAATAACTGGTTATTTCTTATTTGCTAAGAGATACTAATTACCAACTTATTAACATTTCCCCTCTTCCCCTTCATAGGGATTAACATGTATCATAATATGTTTAACCTTTGGGAAGCGTTGTTCGATATTTTTGTGAACATCCTCCGCTACAGCGTGAGCCTTTTCTAAAGAATAACTTGCGTCAACCTCGATTTCCAAATCAATATAGATTTTATTTCCAAAGATTCTTGTTTGCAGCAGGTCAATGCCTAAAACATCGTCATGGCTGATTACATAATCATAAATTTCTTTCTCTGTTTTTTCGTCGCAACAATGGTCTACCATTTTGTCCATGGCATCTTTGAAAATACTATATGCAGCCTTGGCAATGAAAACAAAAATAACAAGACTGGCGATAGAATCCATAATAGGGAATCCTAAAATAGCTCCACCTACACCGATTAAGGCACCAATGGATGAAAAGGCATCTGAACGGTGGTGCCATGCATCAGCCATTAAAGCACTGGAATCTAACTTCTTAGCATAATGGCGGGTGTACCAGTACATAATTTCTTTAGTGGCAATGGAGACGATTGCTGCCACAAGGGCAAGGACTCCGGGAACTTCCATTGTTTCATAATTTCCCTTTATAATATTTTCCGCCGCATCTACACCGATGGCAAGACCGGTAATAAAGAGAACCATTGACAAAACAATGGCTGCCACACATTCCATTCGCTCGTGTCCGTATGGGTGTTCCCTGTCGGACTCTTTTGAAGCCAGCTTAATTCCTATTATTACCACAATTGTGCTAAAAACATCAGATGCCGAATGAATGGCATCACTTATCATAGCACTGGAATGTGCCACAACTCCGGCAAAAAGTTTGAAAAGTGATAATAGCACGTTTTCAATAATTGTAATAAAGGATACTTTGTTTGCAACCTTTTGAAAATCAAGGGTATCAGAATGGCTGCCTTCGGTCATAACTTTGTCTTTTTCCATATTAGTTACCTCCATAATATAAGATAGTTCTATGGCACCAGATATATGTGAGATTTTTAATATGCTTATAAAAAAGTATAAAAAAACACCCACGAATCAGTATAAGCAACTACTGTCCCGTGGATGAATAAATTCCACTGCCATGTTACGGCCCGACTCCTTAACCAAAGTTAATGGTCTGATCAGTTTGTACTGTAGATTATATGCAGTGCAAAGAGTATATTCATAGTAGCACATTTATTAAAAAGCGTCAATTAATTTATGAAGGATATAATAAAATTAATTTATTAATTTATGAAGGATAGGATAAAACATCAACTTATAAAATATGATAAAGGTAAAAGTGTGAAACCACTGAAACAAACCGGGAAAAGAAGAATTTCATAGTCAAATCCCGGTACGAATTGCCTCTTCCCCGTCTGAAATCAAAGAAAAGAACCGGGAAAACAAAAATTTGATGAAAAATTCCCGGTACGAATTGCCCCTTCCCCGGCTAAAACCACCGAAACAAACCGGGAAAACAAAGATTTCATAGAAAAGTCCCGGTAAAAATCACCAAAACACTGTGACCTTTGCCGGCTATAAGCGATAAAAAGCCTTCAAGTGCACCAGAAAGCCCCAAATACGTCGAAAAGTCTCATAAAAATATCATTGCCCATCACTATCCCTAAATATAAAAAAACTACCCGGAAATATCATTGCTTCATTTCCGGGTAGCATTTAAATATCTATCTCTTATTTACTTACCAAATCTGATTTTAGCATAGGCTTCAATTTCTTCCACACACTTTTCAAAACCAAGCTTGCCACTGTCTAAGCACAAATCATAGTCTCTGGCATCCGTCCATTTATGACCTGTGTGATAGTAGTAGAAATCAGAACGGTATTTGTTGGTACGTTCGATTTTACGCTGCATTTCCTTTTCGCTCATGCTATTTCTTTCCATGGCACGGGCAAGGCAGAAATCCTTGTCAGCATGAATGTAAACACTTAATACATTAGGTTCATCCCTTAATATGAAGTTAGAACATCTTCCAACAATAACGCAGGACTCCTTCTGAGCCAAATCCTTAATTACCTTTGCCTGATAATTGAAAAGGTTATCATCAGAAACGAATTCCTTATCTTCCGGTGGAAGGAGTTTACCTTCATAAGGGTGACTTAAAGTATGAAGCCATCCGGCACGACGGATTTTCTCGTCAGACATACCAAAAAGTTCTTCATTAATTCCACTATCCTCAGAAGCCATTTTTAAAATATCACGGCTGTAAAAGTTGACACCTAGTTTCTGAGCCAGCATGGCAGCAATTGTCTTTCCGCCACTTCCGTATTGACGGGAAATTGTAATAACAACATTCTCCATTTTACTTCCCTCCTTCTTTACATGTAATGCCATATTCTAAGGAAAAATGACATATATATTCCATTATTCACCAAGGTATGCCTTCTTGATAGAGTCATTTTCAAGCAGGTCACTGGCTTTACCCTCTAAAACAATCTTACCTGTTTCTAAAACATATGCTCTGTCAGCAATGGATAATGCCTTTTTGGCATTCTGTTCAACTAAGAGAACAGTAGTACCACTTTTGCTGATAGACTGAATAATATCAAAAATTTCATTAACAAGAATTGGTGAAAGTCCCATTGATGGCTCATCCATCAAAATAATAGACGGTTTTGACATCAAAGCACGACCCATGGCTAACATCTGCTGCTCACCACCACTTAAAGTTCCGGCAGCCTGATTCTTTCTTTCAGCCAGTCGTGGAAAACGTTCATAAACACTCTTTAAATCAGCTTCAATATTATTTTTATCTTTTCTGGTATAAGCACCAAGCTTAAGGTTCTCATATACGCTTAATTCCGCAAAAACACGTCTTCCCTCAGGAACATGTGCCATTCCCATAGATACAATTTTGTGAGCCGGAATCTTTGTAATATCCTTTCCCTCAAAGAGGACTTTACCTTCTTTAGGAGAAAGCAAACCGGTAATTGTATGAAGAGTAGTGGTTTTGCCGGCACCGTTAGCGCCGATTAAGGCAATAACCTCACCTTTGTTTACTTCAAAAGAGATACCCTTAATTGCCTGTATCATACCATAATATACTTCTAAATCTTTTACTTCAAGCATTGCCATAACGGTTTCCTCCTATTCTCCAATATAAGCCTTGATAACTTGTGGATCATTTAATACAGTTGATGTATCACCCTGGGCTAAAACTTCACCAAAGTTAAGAACAGTCAACTGTTCGCAGATTCCGCTGACAAGTTTCATATCATGTTCAATTAAAAGTATTGTCATATGGAAATGATCTCTTACAAAACGAATCATATCCATAAGCTCTTCTGTTTCATTTGGATTCATGCCGGCAGCAGGCTCATCTAATAAAAGAAGCTTTGGTTCCGTTGCAAGAGCTCTTGCAATTTCCAATTTTCTCTGCTGACCGTAAGGAAGGTTCTGGGCTTCAACATTTGCATAATCTGCCAGTCCGAATACATCAAGAAGCTCCATGGCAATCTTATCCATTTCCTTTTCCGTTTTGTGGAAACGTGGAAGACGGAGAATACTGTCTAATGTAGAGTAATGATGCTTATTGTGAAGCCCTGCCTTAACATTATCAAGAACCGTCAATTGAGAGAAAAGACGAATATTCTGAAATGTTCTTGCAATCCCTGCTTTACTTATATCAATAGTAGATTTTCCTGTAATATCCACATTATCAAGAAGAATTTTACCACTGTCAGGTTTGTAAACTCCTGTAAGAAGGTTAAAAATAGTAGTTTTTCCGGCACCGTTAGGCCCGATAAGGCCATAAAGCTGCTCTTTTTTGATATTAATACTAAATTCATTTACTGCCCGGAGACCGCCAAATGAAATTCCCAGATTTTTTACACTTAATAAATCATCCATTATTTTGAAGCCTCCTTTTTCTTCTTCCCAAAGGAAAGATATTTTTCACGCCATTCAATTGCCTTAGGAGCCCAGTTAAAGAGCATCATAATAATTAAAACAATAGCATAAATTAACATACGGTAATCTGACAATCCTCGAAGCAATTCCGGTAAAAGTGTAAGAATAACCGCAGATATAATTGAACCTCTGATATTTCCAATTCCACCAAGAACAACAAATACAAGAATGTTTATGGACATATTGTAACCGAAGTTATTAGTATTTGCCGTAAGGTTTGAAAGGTTGTGTCCGTAAAGAACACCTGCTGCACCTGCCATACCGGCAGAAATGGTAAAGGTCATAAGTTTATACTTTGTAATGTTAATTCCGATAGATTCAGCAGCAATACGATTATCACGAATAGCCATAATTGCACGACCGTCTCTTGAATGAATCAGATTTAATACTATAAATAACGTAATAAGGACTAAAATAAATCCAATAAGAAATGTTGCATCTTTAGGTGCACCGGTAATACCCTGAGGACCATTAACTAAAACCTTTCCGTCAGGATCCATGTTAAGGGACATAACATCTTTTGTGGAAAAATGAAAACCTTTTGAATCTTTTCCAATGTAAAGTACATTTACAAGGTTTTTAATAATTTCTCCAAAGGCAAGAGTTACGATTGCAAGGTAGTCACCCTTAAGACGAAGTACAGGGATTCCGATTATAATACCGAAAATGGCTGCAACCACAATTCCAATTAATAAAGCAATAAAGAAACGAAGAGAGGAATTGGTAATGGTATCGGACATGGTTTTTGAGAAAAATGCACTGGAAAAGGCACCAACACACATAAATCCCGCATGACCTAAGCTTAATTCACCAAGAATACCTACTACTAAGTTTAATGAAATTGCAAGTATTATATAAGTACAAAGAGGAACCATTAATCCCTGAAAAAGAGATGAAATCTGTCCTGAACCAATAAGTATCTGCATTGCTATAAATGCTACTATAACAATACCGTAGGTGATTAAGTCGTTCTTTTTTTGTTTTGATAATTTCTTTAACATAATATTCACCTACACTTTCTCTTGGATTTTTTTGCCTAAAAGTCCTGTTGGTTTTACTAAAAGGACAATAATTAATACTGCAAATACAATGGCATCTGCCATCTGGGAAGAAATATATGCTTTACCAAATATTTCAATAACCCCAAGAAGAAGTCCTCCAATAAATGCTCCCGGAATAGAACCGATTCCACCAAATACAGCAGCAACAAAGGCTTTAATACCGGGCATGGCACCTGTATAAGGTGTAAGGCTAGGGTATGCGGAGCATAAAAGCACTCCGGCAATAGCTGCAAGACCTGAACCAATGGCAAAGGTAAGGGCTATAGTACCGTTTACGTTAATACCCATTAAAAGGGCAGCTCCACGGTCTTCTGAAACAGCACGCATTGCCTGACCCGGTTTGGTCTTTTGGACAAACAGCATTAAACATACCATAATTACAATACAAACCAAAATAGTTACGAAAGTTTCGCCGGAAATATTTAACTTTCCTCCTGCAAGAGACAATCCCTTCCATGAAATAACTGATGGGAAGGTCTGTGCGTTAGCACCGAAAAGTAAAAGTGCAACGTTTTGCAACAGATAACTGACACCGATGGCGGTAATAAGTACAACCAAAGAAGATGTAGCATTTCTAAGAGGTCTGTATGCAACTCTTTCTATAACAATACCTAAAACTGTACAGATAACTATAGAAATGAGTGTTGCCAAAAGCGGGGATAATCCGGCATTTGTCATGGAAAGTAAGGCAACATAACCACCTATCATAATGACATCCCCATGAGCGAAGTTAAGCATTTTTGCAATACCATATACCATGGTGTAACCAAGGGCAATTAATGCATAAACACTTCCTAAGCTTAATCCGTTAATAAGATACGACACAAAGCTCATGTTTTTCCTCCTATTTTTTATTATTATACCATTTATAAGCAAAGAGAGCCTGTACGAGTGAAAAAAGCTCATACAGGCAATCTTGCAAAAAATCAATATTAACCTATTTTAATTTACTTTATTTAACTTTGTATGCACCCTTTTCAACAACGACAACTGTTGGCAACTTTGAAGGTTCTCCATCAGCAGACCATGTAATTTCTTTACCTGTAAGGCAATCCATCTTAATCTGTGTCATAGCTGCCTTTAATGCATCACATATATCTGATACGCTCTTATCAGGTGTAACCCCTGATTTTTCAATAGCTGCTTTAATTGTGTATACACAGTCGTAAGCATCAGCAGCAAACTGAATAGGTGTATCACCAAAAGCATCCTTGTATGCTTTTACGAATGTCTGAGTCTTTTCGTCTTCGGCATCAGCTGTAAACGGTGTAAGGAACATAAGTCCTTCTGCAAGGCTCTTGTCAAATCCGTCAAGGGCAAGGATTCCGTCCATACCATCGCATCCGAAATACTTAGGTGTAAAGCCGGCTTTCTTAGCCTGAGCAAGAATTAATGAAGTTTCCTGATAATAAATAGGAAGAAATACTAATTCTGCTCCTGAGCTCTGAGCTTTCTGAATCTGAACAGAGAAATCTGTCTTGCTGTCAGCTGTGAAAGCTTCAGCTGCTACAACATCAAGTCCTTTAGCCTTTGCTTCTTCAGCAAACTTCTGATAAATGCCTGATGAGTAAGGGTCTGAACTGTTATAAATAACGGCTACCTTAGAAGCAAGCTTGTTATCAGCTATGTAATCAGCAGAAGCAGAACCCTGGTTAGGATCTGAGAAACACATACGGAATGCGTTATCATACTGAATAGATTCAACAGCTGTAGCTGATGGTGTAAGCTGGAACATATTATCATTGTGTGTGTTCTCAACTACTGCAGTACATGGGTTAGATGTAACTGCACCGACTAACATCTGCATGCCCCAGTCCTTTAAACTGTTGTAAGCATTAACAGACTTTTCTGCATCATTCTGGTCATCTTCAAATTTATATTCAATCTTCTTTCCGTTGATTCCACCGTTTTTGTTAATTTCATCAACGGCAAGCTGTGCACCGTTTTTAACAGCCTTTCCGTAAATTGCAGCATCACCTGTTGTAGGTCCGATACCACCAATCTTAAATGTATCAGTTGAACCTGTACTCTTGTTTTCTGAGCCTCCGCAGGCACTCATTGATAATGCCAATACAGAAACTATTGCTAGGCTTACAGCCTTTTTCCATAATTTCATTAGAAATTCCTCCTTATTCTTTATATTAAATAGATTATAATAGGTATGGTAATTTTAATCAGAAGTTTTGTCAATAGAAAATGAAAAATATCTTATATGACAACAAAATGTCCCACCATGAGACAAAAAAGGTTTTTAAAGAAAAAACAAGGACAAAAACGGACATTTCACCACGTTAAAATCAATATAAAAACCCCACAAAAATATACAAAATATACAAAAATAAAGAAAAAACAATAGCTTTATTGACAATAATGCATAAAAATATTAATATGACAACGTAAGACAAAACAAGACACGTTCTTATAGGATTTCAAGCTATTGATCAATAAAATGAAATGAGGAAATACATATGAATACAAGAAAAGGTAAGGTCACTATTAAGGATATAGCCGATGCCTGTGGAGTTTCAATTAAGACAGTTTCCAGAGTTGTAAATGATTCGGAAAGCGTCTCTAAGAAAACCAGAGATATTGTAAACGCCACAATAAAGGAACTGGGATATCAGACAAGCATTTTGGCTAAAGGCTTAAAAGGAGCAAAAACTAACGTAATAATGGTTTTTACAGACAGGCATGAGGAGGAACATTTAAGTTCATGGCATGTGGTTATGCTTAAGTATCTGTTCTCATATGCAAGGATGAAAAATCTGAAAGTAATTATGACACCAAGTAATAGTAACAGCTTTATTTCAGATGAAACAGACGGATATTATCTTTTGGAAAACGGACTGGCTGATGGAGTGATTTTACTGGAGCATGTATATGACGACCTTAGGGTAAAGTTCTTAAAAGAACGGGGTATTCCTTTTGTAATATTTGGACAGGTTGAGGACGACGATGTATGCTCCGTAAGCTTGGACAACTATTATGTAGGCTACAAGGGAGGAAGTTACCTTATAGGCAGAGGTTATAAATATATAGAATTTCTTGTTGGCGAAGAAAGATTTGACTCTAACAAATTAAGAGTAAAAGGATTTCAGGATGCCACAGGTAAGTCTGATGGCATATTTAACATAAGATATGGAGCAAATACAGTAGATAAGGCATACAGAATTGCAAAGGGAGTTCTTGAAGAAGAAAAGCCGGATGCATTCTTTGTGTCAGGTGATGAAAGGGCAATAGGAGTATATCGGGCAATCCAGGAAGCAGGTTACTCCATTCCAAAGGATATAGCAGTTTTAGGAGTAGATAATATACCTATGGGAAATTACCTTCATCCGAGAATATCCACAGTTGACCAGGATTTTGAATCCATGGCAAGGGAATGTGTTGAACTTCTCACAAAATTAATAGATGGAGAGGACCTTGGAAACAGAAAAACATCGGTATTTTTACCATCTGTTATTGAAAGGGAATCTACCTGATTTAGGAAGTACAAAATGAATGATTTATTAAGAAAAGATTTATATGAATATTACAAAATAATATATAAAGATGGGAAAACTATTGAAAATCTGTATGACCGCATAGACAGGGTTTTAAATAAATACGGATATCTGGATACAAAGAAAACATGGTTAGACGAAACAGATTCCATGCTTATTACATACGGAGATTCAATTACAGATAAAAATGAGGCAGGGATTAAGACACTTCATAAGTTTATGAAAAAACATGTGAAGGATGCAATTTCATCAATACATATATTGCCTATGTATCCATACACATCAGATGATGGATTTTCGGTAGTAGATTATAAGGAAATAAATCCCTCCCTTGGAAATTGGGAGGATGTAAACAGTCTTTCTGATGATTATAAGTTAATGTTTGATGGGGTTATAAACCATATATCAGCTAAAAGTGATTGGTTTAAGAAGTATTTGACAGGAGAGGATCCTTATAGGAATTATTTCATTGAATGTGATCCGGATGTCGATTATTCAAAGGTAACCAGACCTAGGGCTTTACCGCTACTTACAAAGTTTGAAACTAACAGAGGTAGCAGGTACATATGGACAACCTTTAGTGAAGACCAGATAGATTTAAATTATAAATGTATAGATGTTTACAGTGAGATATTGGACGTTTTAATGTTTTATGCAAAGAATGGGGCAAAATTCATAAGATTGGATGCCATAGCATTTCTTTGGAAAGAACCGGGAACAACATGTCTTAACTTAGAAGAAACTCATATGGTAGTGAAGTCGTATAGAAGAATTTTAGAGGAATATGCACCGGGTGTGTATTTCATAACAGAGACAAACATACCACATGAGCAAAATATAAGTTATTTCGGAAACGGGGACGAGGCACATTTAGTTTATCAGTTTCCGCTTCCACCTCTTACAATGTATTCACTTATTACAGGAGATGCCACAAAACTTACCCGGTGGGCAAAAGGTCTTGAGGAACCGGGAGAGAATACAACATTCTTTAATTTCTTAAGTTCTCATGACGGAATAGGTGTAAGACCGGTAGAGGGAATATTAAATGATGAAGAGAGACAGGTTTTAATTGATGCAACTTTAACTAATGGTGGGGTTGTATCTTATAAAGACAATGGGGACGGAACTAAAAGTCCCTATGAGCTAAACATTAATTATCAGGATGCGTTGGCATCACCGGAAGACAGTGATGAAGTAAGAATTGGCAGGTTTATGGCAGCAGAAACAATACTTATGTCAATGCAGGGACTGCCCGGCATATACATTCATAGTTTGCTGGGTTCAAGGAATGATTACTATGGAAGGGAAACTTCTAATATTCCAAGAAGAATAAACAGACAGAAACTGGATTTGGAAAAATTAGAAGAACAGCTTTTATGTAATACAAACAGAGCCACTATTTTTAATGAAATGATAAGAAGACTGAATATTAGAAAAGTGCACGAACAGTTTTCGCCGAAGGCACATCAGAGAATTTTAAATGTGGACTCACATATTTTCGCACTGGAAAGATATATGGACGGTGGGAAGAAAATATTAGCAGTAATTAATGTATCTTCAGAGGAAATCGTAACAGCTCTTGAATTTAAGGGAACAGACCTTTTAAGCGCAGAAAAGGTTAATGGAACCATAACCCTTAAACCTTTACAGAGTATGTGGATACTGGAAGATAATTAAAACAAAGGAGGATTATTATGATGAAGAGAAAGGTATTAGCAACAGCATTATCATTAGCTATGGTTGCAACATTGTTTGCAGGTTGCGGAAGCAGCAGTGAAAAGAAGGAAAGCAGTGCAAAGGATGAAACAGTAAAAATCCAGTTTATGCACATGCAGGTAGAACAGGAAAGACAGGATGTTCTTTCAGAAGTTATTAAGAAATTTGAAAAGGAAAACCCAAACATCAAGGTTGAACAGATGCCTGTAGGAGAAGATGATTACGATAGCAAGATTACTACATTAGGTGGTAACGGAGAACTTCCGGCTGTTATTGAATTTAGTCAGGATCAGGCAAAAACAAGCGTAAAGAATCAGTTCATAAACACACAGGCAGCAGATGACGTTATAGCTTCAGTAGGAGAAGATGCTTATTTTGATGGAGCTCTTAAAGTAATAAAGACAGAAGACGGAAAAGATTATGTTGGTGTCCCTGTATCAGGATGGGTTCAGGGTATTTGGTGTAATACAAAAATGTTAAAGGAAAAAGGATTTGATTTACCACAGAACTGGGATGATGTAATTAAAATAGCTAAGGCATTTTATAATCCATCAAAGAAACAGTATGGTATAGCTCTTCCAACATCTGATTCAGCATTTACAGAGCAGGTATTCTCACAGTTCGCATTATCAAATGGAGCAAATGCTTTTGATGAAAACGGAAATATAACAATTGACACAGATAAGATGAAAGAAGCAGCTGAGTTCTACAAGGAATTATCACAGTATTCAATGCCCGGTTCAACAGAGGTTGCAGATGTTAAGGATGCTTTCGTTGGAAAGAATACACCAATGTGTATGTATTCAACGTATATTCTTGGAGGATGTAAAGATGCAGGATTCCTTGAGGATGTTCAGTTAGCAGTACCTACAAAGACTACATCAGCAGCATATGGTTGTATTGAAGTTTTATCAATTTCAAATACTATCAGTGACGCAGAAACAGAAGCAGCTAAGAAGTTTGTAAGCTTCTTAATGGAAAAAGAAAACAATGAAGCATGGTTAGAGATGGCACCTGGCGGAGTTCAGCCTGTATTATCAGCAGTTGCAGATGATCCGGCATATGCAGATAATGAATTAATTAAGCCATACGCACACCTTCTTGATAATGTTGGAACAGCTTTTGATAATCTTCAGTTATTCGGAAGTGTAAACGGCAAGAACTTTATGGCTATGGGCGATATCACAAACTCAGGTGTATTAAGCAAAGCACTTAATAATATCTTAGTACAGAAAGCTGATATCTCAAAAGAACTTAAGAATGCTCAGTCTGAGGCAGAAAAACTTGCAAAATAGTTTAGTTTAGAAAAGAGGGCTGAATAAAAGGCCCTCTTTTAAAAGAAGGAGTCTTATATGTTAAAGAAAATAAGAAAAAGTCAGAACGCTTTTGCATATACATTGTTAGCTCCAAGTATTATTTTACTGGTTGCATTAATCGGATATCCGATGATTTACAACATAATGATAAGCGTACAGAAAGTACCACTTAATCCAAAACTTGAATCCGTTTTTGTGGGACTTGATAATTTTAAAGAGGTACTTGCAGATAAGGAGTTTTATTCAAGTGTACTTATTACCATAGCATTTACATTCGTTGTAGTTGTATTAAGTACCATTTTAGGATTAGCCATGGCATGCTTTTTAAACAGAGAATTTGTTGGCAAAAAACTGGTAAATGCTTTAGTTATTCTGTCATATGTAGTACCCTCGGTATGTTTGATTTTCTGCTGGAGATATATGTTTAACAATATATATGGAATAATAAACTATTTTCTGGTTGATATATTACATGTGGTAGATAAAGCACCATTGTGGTTTGACAGCCCGGTGAGTGCATTTGTATTAGTAGCCTTGTTTAATGTTTGGAGATTCTTCCCATATGCGTATATGTCATTTGTGGCAATAATGACTTCTATAGACAAAAGTTTGTATGAAGCAGCAGATATAGATGGTGCTTCAAAATGGCAGAAATTCAAAGCGGTAACATATCCGGCAATAAAGCCTACAATGGTAACAGTTGTAAGCCTTAGAATGATTTGGGCGTTCTACATTTACGCAGAAGTTAAGTTACTTACAAGTCAGGTAGATGTTTTAGGTGTATATCTGTATGATATGGCATTCTCAACACATAATTTCGGAAAGGCAGCAGCTATTTCCCTTGTACTGTTTGTATTTATTTTTGCAATGGTTATGCTGATAAGAAAGGTGGTGTTCAAAAATGACGAGGACTAAAAGAAAAGTCAGGAACAATATATTATTTTACACTGCTTTAATTATCATACTTTTAATAATATTATTTCCATTTATTATGATGGTAAGTGTGGCTTTTAAGTCCACGGCAGAAACAATAGGTTTTCCACCGACAATTATACCAAAGTCATTTACCTTTAAACATATGGAAGATATTTTTAATCCGGGAATATTCCCATTTTTAAAATATTTTAAGAACAGTATGTATATTTCTCTTACTACCTCAGCAATAGTTGTATTCTTAGGAATACTTGGAGGATATGCATTAGCTAAATTGAAATTTAAAGGAAAATCAGTAATAACCGAAGTATTTTTCTTTGTATATATGTTTTCGGGAATATTACTTATAGTTCCTTTATATAAATTGCTTTCGTCAATTGGATTGAGAAACAGTCATGAAGCGGTAATTATCTGTATGATAATACAGACACTTCCAACTGCAATTTATATGACAAGAAGCTTTTTTGAAACAATTCCTGATGAACTTGAGGAAGCAGGAAGAGTGGATGGATTATCAAGATTTGGAGTAATATTCAGAATCGTGGTTCCGCTTTCAATTTCAGGATTAATTTCAGTTTTCGTTTATGCATTTATGATTGCATGGAACGACGTTTTATTCGCATCAATCTTCTTAGATTCACCGGATAAAATGACAATTACAATAGGATTGAATTCACTGTTTAACACACCTGATTATATTTGGGGAAGAATGATGGCAGCATCAATTATGTCCTCATTACCTATCGTTATTATGTATGGTATAAGCCAGACATTAATAAAGAGTGGAAGAATAGCAGGCGGAGTTAAAGGTTAAATAAAGGAGAGAAGGTATTAAAATGAAGAAGTTAGTTGCAACTGCACCTAGAGTAGCAGAATTAAAGGATTATGAAGACAGACCTATTAAGGCAAATGAAGCAAAGGTTAAGGTTGAATTTGCAGCACCAAAGCACGGTACTGAATTGGCAGATTTCAGAGATGTAACTCCATTTAAAGACGGAAAATTTGACGAAGAATGGAGAGTCTTTAAGGAAAGAGCAGCAGATGAACCAAGAGGAATTGAATTTGGTGATTTACCATTAGGAAATATGTTTGTGGGAACTATCACTGAAATAGGAGCAGACGTTACGGAATATGCGGTAGGTGACAGAGTTTGTTCATACGGACCAATAAAGGAAACACAGATAGTGAACGCAGTTGACAATTATAAGCTTAGAAAAATGAGCAAGGATGCATCAGCAAAAAATGCCGTATGTTATGATCCGGCACAGTTTGCTTTAGCAGGTGTAAGAGATGCTAATGTAAGACCGGGAGATAACGTTGTTGTAGTTGGTCTTGGAGCAATTGGCATGATTGCACTTCAGATGTGTGTAAAATTAGGAGCAGCAGTTGTTATTGGTGTTGATCCTATTGAAAAGAGAAGAAATGTAGCATTAAAGCTTGGAGCAGATTATGTATTAGACAGCACAGCCTGTGATGCAGGTTTGGAAATAAAGAGACTTACAGATAAGATGGGTGCTGATGCCATTATTGAGACATCAGGAAATGTACATGCTCTTCAGGCATCTATTAAAGGACTTGCATACAATGGAACAATAGCATATGTTGCCTTTGCAAAACCATTCCCGGCGGGCTTATGGCTTGGACAGGAAGGTCATTTCAATCAGGGAAAAATTGTTTTCTCAAGAGCATGCTCAGAACCTCTTCCAGAATATCCGAGATGGACAAGAAAACGTATTGAAGACGTTGTATGGAACATGCTTATGGGCGGTTATTTGAATTGCGAGGATATTATTGATCCTATAGTACCATTTGAAGAATCAGCAGAAGGATTTATGAAATATGTTGATCAGGATCCTGAATTAAGTATCAAAATGGGTGTTACTTTTGACAAATAATAATGAAAGGTTAGGTGCTTAAAATGTTATATGGAACACAGGATAGAGATTTCTTTCCGAGAAATTTTGTGGACAGACTTAATTATATTAAAGAATTAGGATATGACTGCTATGAGGTGGATGGTAAGGAATTAGTTGAAAAAACTGCGGAAATAAAGGATGCAGTTGAGAAAACAAAAGTTCCCGTTACAACAGCATGTAATGGATATAGAGGATGGATTGGTGATTTCATAGAAGAAAGAAGGCTTAATGGAGTTACCGATTTAAAGGAAATATTAAGATGTATAGCAGAAGTTGGTGGAACAGGAGTTGTTATTCCGGCAGCATGGGGAATGTTTACTTTCAGATTACCACCACATGTACCACCAAGAAGTCATGAAGGTGATATTAAGGCAATAATGGATTCATTAAAGGAATTAGATCCCGTGGCAAGACAGTATGGCGTATACATTTATTTAGAGCCGCTTAATCAGTATCAGGATCATATGCTTAACCTTCAAAGTCAGGCAAGAGAAATTATTGATAATGGAAAATTCACAAATGTTAAGACAACCTGTGATTTTTATCATATGAACCGTGAGGAGGATAATATATCTCAGGCGCTTAGAGAGTCAAAGGATTATATTGGACATGTTCATATAGCTGACAATCAGAGATATCAGCCGGGTTCAGGTTCAATAGATTTCAAAAAGCATTTTGATACATTAAAAGAAATAGGTTACGATGGACCAATTATTTTTGAAGGAAGATTAAGAGGCGACCCTGTGGAAGTATGTAAGGAGTCAAGTGCTTTTGTTAAGGAATGCCTTAAATAATAAGAAAAATTCATGTGGGAGGTAAAATCTCCCACGTATAACAGATTTGCGAGGTAAATATATGAGAAAGATAAAGGTGGCTATAATAGGTGCAGGACAAATTGCACAGACAACACACATTCCGGCATTTAAATCCATGGAAAATGTGGAAATTGTGGGAGTAAGCGATACATATGAAAATGTGGCAGGTAAAGTGGCAAAGGATTTTGACATTCCCTTTAGTTGTAGTTCTCACTTAGAATTATTGGAAAAATGTAATCCTGATGCAGTAAGTGTTTGCGTACCAAACAAATTTCATTATCCAATTGTAATGGATGCATTAGACAGAGGATGTCACGTAATGTGCGAAAAGCCACCTGCAATTTCTTATAGTCAGGCTAAGGAGATGGCTGATAAAGCTAAATCTAAAGGACTAATATTGACATATGATTTTCATTTCAGACATGGAACAAATGTGGCTATTTTAAAGGATTTAATAGAAAATGGTAAAATGGGACAAATATACTATACTAAAGTACAGTGGCTTAGAAAGGCAGGAGTTCCAGGCTGGGGTAATTTCATAAGTAAAGATATGCAGGGGGGAGGACCCCTTATAGATATAGGTGCCCATATGTTAGATATAGCGTTATATCTCCTTGACTATAAAAAGGTTTCCTATGTATCGGCAATAAGCTCAAATTTAATAGGAACCAAACAAAGTAACGGACTTATGGGTTCGTGGAATCCGGAAAAATACACTGTTGAAGACGGACTTTTTGGAAACATTGTATTTGAAGACGGAACCGGTATAGGAATAGAAACTACATTTGCTCTTAATATGAAAGAAAAGGATGTGAGGGCTGTGAAGGTTTATGGAGATGAGTTAGGTGCATCCTTATTTCCACTGGAAATTTATAGTGGATCCAATAGAAATTATCAGGCTGTAAATTATCCTTACATTAGTGATGGAGATTTGCACAACAAAGCTTTAGAAAACTTCATTGATGCAATAGAAGGTAAAGAAGAAGTTTTAGTGAAAGCCGGGGAAGGTGCATACATTCAGATGATAATTGAAGCATTATATAAGTCGGCAGAGAAGAAGGAGCCTGTTTTTCTATAGAAAGGTACAGGTGAAAAATATGTACTATTATGATACGAAGAGAGATTCCACCGGATTGTGGATAGAAGAAAATAAATATAGGCAGAAATATACAAAAAAATCGGAATCCGTATTTACAACAGAAAATGGGTACATGGGAATAAGAGGAACACAGGATTTTCCCACAATTGCGGAATGTAAGGGAATGTTTGTGAGAGGCTTTTTTTCAAAGGCAACAAAGGATGAAGTTGTTGAGTTGATTAATTGTCCTGATTTGTCAGAGGTTTATATTACCACAAAGGGAAAGGTCATAAGCTTAGATACCTGTAAAATAGAAAATTACAACAGAAAGTTTAATGTGGAAACGGGAGAGCTGGTTTTTCAGTGTGATTTTCTCTTAGAAAATAATATAATAAATATAAAATCAAGACGATTTGTTTCTTACAGTGATTTACATCTGTTTTGCCAACAGTTGGTAATAACATTAGCTGATGGAAATGATTTAGATATGGTTGTAAAGGTAGGCATAAACGGACAGATGACAAACAGCGGTGTGGCACATATCAGAAAAACTGAGTGCAGGGTACGCAATAATACTGTTATGGAGTATATTGGGAATACAGATGATTCAGAAATTGATATAATGATGGCACTAGCTTATGAAGGAACAGATGACGCTAAAAATTACGGTCTTGAAAGAAGAAGCATATACGAAAAAAGAAAAATAAAATTAGTAAAAAATAAACCGGTTACACTAACAAAATATGCAATGGTATTTACCAATGTGGAAGAACCGGATATTACAAAAACAGATAAAATAAGCAGAATAATTGAAAACAGAAAAAAAGGATTTGCAAAGCTTTTTGATGAGCATTTACAGGAAGTCTATAAGTTTTGGAAAAATGCAGAAATAAAAATAGATGGCATATCAGTAGAGGACGAGGCGGCAATAAAGTACTCACAGTTACAGTTGTTTGGAATGATACCAAAAGATACGGATAGAGTGAGTATTGCAGCAAAAGGTCTTTCAGGTGAAGGATATAAGGGGCATGTATTTTGGGATTCGGAAATATATATGTTGCCGTTTTTCTGCTATACCAATCCTGAAATGGCAAAAAGATTACTTATATACAGATATAATGGTCTTTCAGGAGCATTTAAAAAGGCAAAAGAATACGGCTATAAAGGAGCGATGTATCCATGGGAAAGTGCCTTTGAAGGAAAGGAAGAAACTCCTTTGTTTGCAGCACTTAACATAGAAACAGGAAAAGCTAATCCGGTATGGTCAGGCAGGAAGGAGCATCATGTTAGTGCCGATATTGCCTATGCCATAATAAACTATTACCATATGACTAAAGACGAAGAATTTATGCACAAATATGGATATGAAATGTTAATTGAAATATCTAAATTCTGGGAGAGCAGAAGTGTAGAAAAAAATGGCCGTTTAGAAATATTGGATATAATAGGTCCTGATGAATACGATGAACATATTGATAATAATACATTTACTAACTATATGGCTAAATATTGTGTGGGACAGACGTTAATAGAATTAAAGAAATTAAAAGAAAATGATAATAACTTTTATGAAAAGTTAAGTGATAAAACAAAATATGAAGATAATATTTTAGGTTTAGAAGAGTTTGTACGAAATATATATATTCCTCAGGTTAATAAAGATGGAATTATTCCTCAGGATGATACATTTTTGTCAAAGAAGGAGCTGCCTGATATTGACAAATATAAAAATTCCCAGGTAAAGCAGTCGGTGTTACTGGATTACACAAGGGATCAGGTAGTGGATACGCAGGCAATAAAACAGGCAGATGTGGTAATGCTGTTGAATTTATTCCCACAATTATACAGCCCGGATATTGTGAAGAAAAATGTTTTGTTCTATGAAAAAAGAACTTTGCATGATTCATCCCTAAGTTACTGTGCGCACGCTCAGGCATGCGCTAATATTGGAGAGTTGGACATGGCAGAAAATTTCTTCAAAAAAGCACTTGAGGTGGATTTAGTAGATAATCCATATGATTCCACAGACGGACTTCATGCAGCAGCCATGGGAGGCATTTATAATTGCCTTATACAGGGATTTGCAGGGGTATCCGCTGATGATAGTGCATTATACATAACCCCTCATCTTCCAAAGGAATGGAAAAAAATGGAGTTTGTGGTAATGTACAAAGGTTGTAGGCTTGAAATAAGGGTTAGTCATGATAAAGTTGATATATATAAAACAGGTGATACATCATATCCATTATGTATATCAATAAACAATAACATAATGACAATGGAAGCAAACCAGCAGCAGTTGTCAGCATAAAAAGATTAGTTTGTTAAAGGGAGTAACCTATGAAGATTGTTTTGGCATCAGATTCCTACAAGGGGAGTCTTAGTTCCACACAGGTTAATAATATAGTTGCACAGCAGGCACAAAAGGTGTTTGGAAAATGTGATATTAAGAAAGTACAAATGGCCGATGGAGGGGAAGGAACTCTGGCAGCGGTTTTAGAAACAGACAAAGATTACCGGAAGGTAGAAGTTAAAGTTTCTGACCCTTTAGGCAATGTTATTACAGCATCATATATTATGAAAAAGGATGTTGCAGTTATAGAAATGGCTGAGGCTTCAGGTCTTACTTTGGTACCACCAAAGCTGAGGAATCCTTTAAATGCTACATCAAAGGGAACGGGGCAGTTAATTGCTGATGCACTGAAAAATGGTGCAGTGAACATATACATAGGAATAGGTGGAAGTGCCACAAATGACGGTGGAATGGGAGCCATGACTATGTTAGGATATAGGTTTTTAGACCAATATGGCAACGAACTAAAAGGAACCGGTGGGGATTTGGAGAAGGTTGTGGCGATTGATGATAAGTCGGTTATGCCTGAACTTAAAAAGGCTAAGTTTACTGTTATGTGTGATGTAACAAATCCTCTTACGGGAGAAAAGGGTGCAACCTATGTTTTTGGTCCACAAAAGGGTGCTGATGATGAAATTGCAAACAGGCTTGAAAGGGGAATGCTTAATTATAGTAAAGTTTTAAGTAAATTTTTAGGCAGAGATATTTCCAGTCTTCCGGGAATGGGAGCAGCCGGTGGAATGGGAGCTGCATTGTACGCCTTTACCAATTCAAAAATGGAGTCAGGAATACAGGTTTTACTGGACTTAAATGATTTTGACAATTTGATTAAGGATGCAGATATGGTAATTACCGGAGAAGGAAGAACTGATGAACAGTCAGCCGGTGGAAAGGTTGTATCAGGAATTGCCAAAAGATGCAAGGAAAATAAAACACCGCTGTATGTGCTGTCAGGTAGTCTCAGCGGTGATTTGGAAGAACTATATGACATGGGGGTTACCGGCATGCAGGCATGTGTATGTGATGTAATTGACATATCAGATGCTATGAAAAATGCACAGGTTTACTTAAAAAGGGCAGCCGGAAGGCTGTTTAGGATAATAAAGGCAGATTAGGTTAGACAATCAAAAACAACATCCACCCCGGGGCAGATGTTGTTTTTTTTGCATTATTTATTTACCATATCCTATTTATTAGTAGCAATAAACCGGATATCCTTTGAAGACCAGAAACTTGGTGAAACATTTATTTCTATTTCCTTCCAGTCAGTTGGAACCTGGTATGCAATGACACCTTCCATTTTTTTGCCGGCAGCAATGTCACCGTCTAGCTGATTATATTTCTTTGCTTCAGGAGCCTGAAGACCCATGATATCTTCATTCATTGAAGTATCATCATAATATGCTTCAAAAGAAGCAATAGAACTCATGGTGATAGAGCTGTCGGAATTGTTTTGGATTTTAAAAATGCAAATAGCAAATTCTTTGCCCTCATCAGGCTGGATAATTTCATCGCCCTTTGAAATAATTACTTTTTCAAGAGTTACCTGAACATCTTTGTATTCAGCAGTTTCACCTACCTTGAAACTGGTTTTGGCTTCAGTTTCTTTCTCCTCTTTTTTGGAATTATCATTAGTAACCTTTGAATCTTTAGAATCAGTTTTAACCTGATGAACGCTGTCATCAGAGCCGCCACCGGCAACTGCTGCAATTATTGCAATTGCCACAATCACAATAATAATCCATTTCAACTTTGATTTTTTCTTTTTTTCTTCCATAACTTATACCTAGTCTTTCTAATGCATAAAGTCTGCTGTGAAAGACACAAACACTTAGAGTGAAAAATGTGTTTGCTTTATCCTTTCCCTTATTATTAGTTCACTCTTTAAAACATATGGAAATTTTAGCCTACAGTATGGAAGAAATGTTATGCCGGCAGCATAATTTAGCAATTATTCGATAATTTTCTCCTCCATGTCATGTAAAAGAATGTTGGTATCAATTAAATTGTAATGCTGTTCTAAGGAAAAATGGATTATGCTGTCACGCTTAATACGGGGATATAAAATGCTGTGGTCAGACAATTTTAAAAGTCGGTTTGTGGCATCGGTATCTAATCCCATTGAAATGGAAAGGGCAAGAACCTTATTTCTTGAAGGTTTTTTGGAACCACTAAAAATCTGATAGGCGTAATTTTTTTGAATATTGGATTTTTCTATGACCTGTGCTTTGGTCAGATTGCAATTATTCAGACATTCCGTTATGTATTGTACAAAGGTGGTATTTTTTATATCCTCAGTGTTATCTTCAATAAATTCTTCGATATTGTTATAATTTTTTAGTATTTTTAATAATTCATCAGTTGATTTCATAAAAAGAGCCTTTCTTATTTTCAAAATATATTTTTTAAAGTATACTTTATTTATCATATATCACAGGTAAATAAAAAATCAATACAATGCAGTAGAAAAATATTGAATTAGTTGATTTGAAAAACATTTGAATGGAATTAAAAATATGGACGTTATAGAGGATTATTATTTAAAAAAATATGAACAATTAAAGGTGCTGGCTGATACAAATAAATGCAAAACCCTGTTAATGAGAAACGTAGATACAGGGCAGCTGGTTGTAAAAAAGATAATGCATAAAGCAGCTTTTGACATATACAAAGGTCTTAAGGAAATTAAAAATAAAAACCTAGTTAGGGTTTACGAATGTTTTATACAGGGGGATGAATGTGTCGCTATAGAAGATTATGTTAATGGCAAGAGATTTGATGATTATTATCAGGGAAACAGGCTGACATTGCAGGAGGCAGTGACTAGGGCAGAGGAGCTTTGCAACGGCTTAAAAGCCATACATGAAAAGGGCATAGTTCACCGTGACATACAGCCTAAAAATATAATAATAAGCAATGAAGGGACTTTGAAAATCATTGATTTTGACATATCAAGAAAAGAAAACCATGAGAAGAGCAAGGACACGGAATTGCTGGGCACTGTGGGATATGCAGCACCTGAACAATATGGATTTTCCCAGACAAGCAATAGAAGTGACATATATTCAGTCGGGGTTGTGTTAAAGGAATTTTTTGAAAATCAGGGATTACTTTTCAACGAATATCTTGAAGAAATAGTAAATAAATGTATGGAAATAGACCCTAAAAACAGATTTAGTGATGTAAATGAGTTGATGGTGGAATTATCTAAGGTAGCGGAAATGGATGAAAGCCACAATGAATCTGACAAAATTATGCCAAAGACTTTGGATACTTCGCCAAAGAAAACGGAAACCTTATCCAAACCTGAGGTGGATTTATTAAAAAAAACGGAAACTTCATCCAAACCTGAAAAGAAATTATTAAAGAAACCGGAAAAAGGTCAAAAGACCGGGAAAAATTCAACAAAAAATACACCTCAAAAGGAATTGCCACCTATTACGTTTAAATATCTGCTGGATACCATTCCAGGATTTAGGCGCAGAAAAATTGTACCAATGATTATTTCTACCATTGTGTATGTCTGGTTAATATATATTTATGCTACAGTAGCTTTAGACTACAAGGGTATGAACATACCTAGAAGTATCCTGGTAACTATTGTGGCTGAGGCAACGGTAATTATACCGTATATATATTTAACCAATATTGCAGATATAGCAAGCAGATTGCCAAGAAAAACTTTTAGAAGTAAAAGGCGTGAAATATGCTACAGAATATGTATGGCTATATTTTTATTTTTGATTCTCGCTTTAATATTGGGATTTTTATTGCCGGGGGAAAAACCGGGCTAATGAGGTAGCTCCCTTTTGCCACTCATAAACTGCAAAACTTTTCTTTTTTCGGTTTTATTCTTTATTATATCAGGCTGCCAATTGTTGGTATCTCCGGTATACACGTAACATGGAATTATTTTACCGGCTTCATTAGTCAGCTTTCCGCCTCTGACAGTTAAAGTATGCTGATATATTATTGTGCGGTTTTCAGGGTGGCGGTTGCCACCAAAAATAAAGTTCCCAAGGGAATAAATAATGGTTTTGTTGTTATATTTCTCCATAGGCTGAAGTACATGAGGATGGTCTCCCATAATCAAATCAACACCATAATCCATAAGTTCATGGCAGGCATCGATTTTCCATTGCTCCGGTTTATGGATGGCTTCAGTCCCACCATGAAA
>NZ_HF991859.1:13795-26370 GCF_000432355.1 Eubacterium sp. CAG:161 | reverse complement strand
AATCACTTTTTTTAGATGCCTTATCTACTGTCTCTTTAATGGAAGGAATAGCATAAGTTCCATACATGCTGGCACATATTATTCCGATTTTATAACCATCTTTTTGGTAGTAGACAATTTTCCCTTCCTCACCCCATTTAACGTTGGCTGCATCAAGGGCATTGCGGGTATCCTCATGTCCCTTTGCACCATAGTCATTTATGTGATTATTGGAGATAGAAACAAAATCAATTCCCCCTTCCCTTAAAATATTGGCATTTTTTGCTTTACTTTTAAACCAATAAGCTTCAACTTTCGGGTCTGTATATTGACCTTTGTCGCTAACCTTTAAATTCTTCGAGTCAGAAAACACGTTTTCGCAGTCTCCAATAGTGAAATCATCTGAAAGAAAATAAGAGCTTACTTTTTCAAAAAAATAAGAAGCAGGTTTTACGTCAGCCACATCGTTAAAAGTATTTTCGTAATAAGCATTTTCATCTGTGGCACAAAGACAGTCCCCAATAAAGCTAAGGGTAATAGTTGTGTCAGAGGGTGTGGTTTCTTCTAAAGATGTAGTTTCAGAAACAGTAGTATTAGTAGTGGTCACTTTTTCAGTTATCCTATTGTCAGCTTTCTGGTCAACCTCAGTTACAGGCTCATGCTTTAAATGGTTAAAAGCAAAAAGAACAAGGATACATAATCCTACAAATATAGGTACCTGAATTAAATATTTTTTCATATAATAATCCCTTTCATTGTTTTTAATTATAGAAATATCTGTTTATTTTATAGTACCATAAATATTAACATAAGTGTTGGCAGAAAATAAAATATACGTTATACTTTTAGAGGTGCTTTTTCCATAAAAACAGCGGAATTCAGAAAAGGGCACCTAATTAGGGAAAAATTAATCTAAGAATGGAGATTAACAATGGATATAAACATAAAGCAACAAATAGAAAACAGAAGAACCTTTGCCATAATATCCCATCCGGATGCAGGAAAAACAACTCTTACAGAGAAATTTCTTTTATACGGAGGAGCCATAAATACAGCAGGTTCCGTTAAGGGAAAGGCAAATTCAAAGTATGCGGTTTCAGACTGGATGGATATAGAAAAGGAAAGAGGTATCTCTGTAACATCATCAGCCCTTCAATTTGATTATGAGGGATACTGCATTAACATATTAGACACACCGGGACATCAGGATTTCTCAGAAGACACATATCGTACATTAATGGCAGCAGATTCAGCAGTAATGGTAATTGATGCGTCAAAGGGTGTTGAGGCACAGACCATCAAGCTTTTTAAAGTATGTGTAATGCGCCACATTCCTATTTTTACATTTATAAATAAAATGGATTTAGAGGCAAGAGACCCTTATGAATTATTAGAAGAAATTGAAAATGTGTTGGGAATTAAAACATGCCCTATTAACTGGCCTATTGGTTCAGGTAAGAAATTTAAGGGAGTTTACGACAGAAACACCAAGAATGTGTCAATGTTTCAGGCAGTTTCAGTTGGTGGCTCAAAAAGTGCCGCAGAAACTACATACAGCGTAGAGGATGAGGCATTAAAGGCGGAAATAGGGGATGATTTGTATGACCAGTTAATGGAGGATACGGAGCTTCTTGACGGAGCCAGCGAACCTTTTGATCAGGAACTTGTAGATAAGGGAGAATTGTCACCGGTATTTTTCGGTTCAGCCCTTACAACTTTCGGTGTGGAAACATTCTTAGAGCATTTTCTCAAAATGACGGAATCTCCATTGCCTAGAATGTCAAATGAAGGATTAATTGACCCGGTGGAAGAACCTTTTTCAGGATTTGTTTTCAAAATTCAGGCAAATATGAACAAGGCACATCATGACAGAATTGCCTTTATGAGAGTGTGTTCAGGAAAGTTTGATGCCACAAAGGATGTATATCATGTGCAAAGTGGCAAAAAAATGAGATTATCCCGTCCGCAGCAAATTATGGCCCAGGACAGAAAAGTAATAGATGAAGCTTATGCAGGTGATGTTATGGGTGTTTTCGACCCAGGAATTTTCTCCATTGGAGATACCATTTGTTCACCGGGAAGAAAGTTCGCATATGAAGGCATCCCTACATTTGCACCGGAGCATTTTTGCAGATTAGTGGCATTAGATTCCATGAAACGTAAGCAGTTTATGAAGGGTGTAACCCAGATAGCCCAGGAAGGTGCAATTCAGATTTTCCAGGACTACAATTTGGAAATGTCAGAAATAATTGTAGGAGTTGTAGGTGTTCTTCAGTTTGACGTGCTGAAATACAGAATGGAAAATGAGTACGGCTGTGACGTAAGATTGGATTCACTTCCTTATAATTATATTCGATGGGTTAAGGATCAAAGCACTGACCTTAACAGTTTAAAGTGTCCTAGTGATACAAAGAAGGTAAAAGACATGAAGGGCAATCCTCTTATTTTATTTACTAATGAGTGGTCAATAAAAATGGCTTTAGACAGAAATGAGGGGCTTGAATTTATGGAATTTAGTAAAAATTAATAATAATGTGAATGTTAAAATTATGTAAACCACATTAAAAACTGAAAGGAAAATAATATGTCAAAAGAAACAAAATTTACGGGAACAGATACTTATGTGGCATCAGATGATTTGATGGCATCTGTTGAAGTGGCAATGCAGCTTCAGAAACCTCTTCTCATAAAAGGAGAGCCGGGAACAGGTAAAACCATGTTAGCAGAAGCCGTGGCAAAATCTTTGGACAAAGAGCTTCTTATATGGAATATTAAATCTACAACCAAGGCACAGGATGGTCTTTATATTTATGATACCATCCAGAGATTGTACGACAGTCAGTTTGGGGTAGAAGGTGTAGATGATATAGGAAGATACATTAAACTTGGAAAATTAGGGGAGGCATTTAAGAAAGACAGGCAGGTGGTTTTGCTTATTGACGAAATAGACAAGGCTGATTTGGAATTTCCTAACGATTTGCTTTGGGAATTAGATAAAATGGAATTTTACATTAACGAAACAAAGGAAACCGTAAAGGCAAAAATAAGACCTATAGTTATTATTACTTCAAATGCAGAAAAGGAACTACCTGACGCATTTTTAAGACGTTGTATATTCCATTACATTAGCTTTCCTGATAAAAAGCTCATGAAACAGATAGTTGATGCCCATTTTGAAAACCTTGAAGAAAACCTTCTTCAGCAGGCATTGGACACATTTTATCGTATAAGGGATATCAGGGATATAAGGAAGAAACCTAGTACATCTGAATTTATTGACTGGTTAAGAGCCCTTACAATCGGCGGTGTAAATCCTGAGGATATAGACAAAAAACTTCCGTTTTTAGGTGTACTTGTAAAAAAAGATGAGGATTTAGAAACTGTTAAAAGACTAAGCATTTAAAGGAGAATTTATGTTTACTTCTTTTTTCTATACAATGAAAAGTAATGGCCTTGATATATCAACCACGGAATGGCTTACCCTGATGGAAGCCCTTGATAAGGGGCTGGCCAATTCCAGTTTTACGGATTTTTATTATCTTTGTAGAACTATTTTTGTTAAAAACGAAGGGGATTATGATAAGTTAGATGCTGCTTTTCTGGAATATTTTAAAAATATAAAAGAAGACAAAATTAATATGGATAAAATTAACCAGTGGCTTCATAATGGCAGTGACTTAGAGGCTAAAATGACTAATCCGGAATTGTTTCAGGATACAAGAACCAAAAAGGAAGCTAAAGAGGTTCACAGAATGTTTCGTGAAAGACTGGCAGAACAGCATACGGAACATAACGGAGGAAAGTATTGGATTGGTACCGGCGGTGGTTCTTTTTTCGGAAAGAACGGAAGAAATTCCGGAGGTATTCAGCTAGGAGACAAGGCAGGAATGAAAACGGCATTTGCCGTTATGGGTGAACGCCGTTACAAGGATTTCAGACGTGACAAGAAACTTACCATGAGGCAGTTTCAGGTGGCACTTAGGGAACTTAGGCAGTATTCACGTAAGCTTGATTTGCCAAAGACAGAGCTGGATATAGATGGCACCATTGATTCTACCTGTAACAGAGGTGGATATTTAAAGTTGGAGTTTGAGCAGCCAAGGAAGAATACTGTTAAGCTGATGCTGCTTTTTGACAGCGGTGGTTCCATGTATCCTTACAGCGAAATGTGCAATGAGCTTTTTCAGGCAGTTCACAAGGCTAATCATTTTAAGGATGTTAAAACCTTTTATTTCCATAACTGCATTTATGCAAAGTTGTACAAAACTCCTGAGTGTGTTTCAGGAGACTGGATAGATACAACCTGGGCATTTAAAAATTATGACAAGGAATACAAAGTCATAATAGTAGGAGATGCAGGAATGGCTGAGGAGGAATATTTAGACAAAAACGGCAACTATAGCGGGCCTAATAACGGATTGTCAGGTCATGAGTGGATGCAGCTGTTTAAAAAGAAATATCCTCACTGTGTATGGCTTAATCCGTCCTTTCACGGAGATTTGTCAAAAATGTACTGGATGAAGTCGGAAAATATGATAAAAGAAATAGTGGATATGTACCCTCTGTCCGTTGACGGACTGAAAAGAGCAATAAAAAAATTAATGTCAGACAGATAGTTTGTTAATTATTATTACGGGACAAAAACATTTTTGTATGTTTTTGTCCTTTTTTTGCATTTAATTGGTTGATAAAAACAAATAAATACAACTTTTTTGTATAAAGTAGACAAATTAAAATGTGAAAAGAAAACTAAATTTACGAAAATGACGGAGAAGACGTAAAAACATTTTTATCTTATGGAAATTTAATAGGATAGTCTATATAATTTTAGTATACAAATTTTATTTCATGTAAATAAAAAAATGGAGGGAAACATGACATATTTTAAGAAGATGGGGAGGAGAGTATTGGCAATGACAATGGCTGTGTGCCTAAGTCTTGGACTTATTTGCGGTATTTCATTTGTAGGAAATACTGTAAAGGAAGTTAAGGCTGCCGATACAGGTTTTACAAAGAATGATTTTCTTAAATGTAACGGTACTTACATCAAAAATAATTACGGCAAAGGAAGTAACGTTTATTTAAGGGGAACTAACGCAGGAGGAGTTTTCGTTCAGGAAAGCTGGATGAATGCAACTAACGCAGGGGATTACAAAACTACAATGGCTACGTTAAAGAACAGATTCGGAGAAAGTACAATGTATAATCTGTTGGATTTATACGAGTCAAACTATTGGACAGAAGCAGATTTTGATAATTGTAAAAACCTTGGAATGAGCGTTATAAGAGTACCATTTACTTATATGAATCTCTACAGACAAAGCGGAAATTCCTGGGTACTTAAAGACAATGCCTTTAGCAGACTTGACTGGTTTGTAGAGCAGGCATCAAAGAGAGGCATTTATGTAATACTTGATTTACATGGTGCTTTTGGTTCACAGAACGGACAGGATCACTCAGGGGAAGTGATTGATAATGTATCTGATGTTACATTTTTCTCAAATGACACATTGAAAAATCAGACATTGGAACTTTGGAAGGTAGTAGCTGCAAGATATGCAGGCAATCCGGCTGTTGCTGCATACGACACATTAAATGAGCCTGGTGAAAAAGCAGGCACAACTAATTCAAAGCATTGGGCATTTTACAATCAGATGTACAATGCAATACGCTCCGTTGACCCGGATCATATAATTATTATGGAATCATGTTGGGGAACATCAAATCTCCCAAATCCAAGTACATATGGATGGACTAACGTAATGTACGAATACCATCATTATCCATGGGATTATCAAAGTGATTTATCAGGACAGAAAAATGCAGTTGATAATCTTGTAAACAGCGTAAATAATGCAAACTACGGGGTACCTACATATATAGGTGAGTTTACATGTTTTGATTTACAGGATGGATGGACATACGAACTTGACAAGTTTAATAAAGAAGGATGGCATTATACATCCTGGTCATACAAAACCACCAATTCAGGTTCATGGGGCATTTACAAAGAAAAGACTACAGATAAGGTAGATATTTGGAATGACTCAGAAGCAACAATCAGAACCAAGTGGGGAGCAGCATCTTTAGGAACAGGTGATAAAGGCTCTAACGGTTTAGTATACAATGTAATGAAGGTTGCATTGCCTGGAACAGTAGTTATGGCAGATACAGCTCTTACAGATGACAGTTATTTTTCAATTAAGACAAATATTAACGGAAAATATGTATGTGCTGAAAATTACGGCACGACAGCACTTATATCAGACAGAACATCTGTGGGAGAGTGGGAGCAGTTCAGAGTAGTATATAACTCAGACGGAACAGTATCATTCCAGTCAAGGGCAAATAATAAATATTTATGTGCCGTGTTTGATAATACAGATACTGAAAATCCTATTCTTCCAAGAAGCAACAACATTGGAACATGGGAAAAATTCTATGTAGAACAAAACAATGATGGAACATATTCCCTTAGAACATATGTAAATAATTATTATGTTCAGGCAGATATTAATGATACAAATGCAGGAATATTACATGCTATAGGTACATCTGTGGGAACATGGGAAAAGCTGACATTTGAAGCAAAAAATTCAGCAGCCCTTCCTAAGGTAAATGGTGGACAGCAGGAAACTACACAGCCTTCAACAGAAGCACCTACACAGGCACCGACACAGAAGCCTACAGAGACACCAACAGAGGAAGAAGCAAGCGTAGATATTCCTACTACAAGTGGAAAATATGGTAAGAACTTTAAGGCAGTAGCTTATTATCCTAACTGGTATGGTGATTTTACATCAAAAGTACAGTGGGATAAACTTACCCACGTAAACTATTCATTTGCGTTGCCAAATGATAATGGAACCATTGATTCAGTATCCGGTTCTGCCAGTGTTATTAACAGTCTTATATCTGTAGCTCATGCTAATGATGTTAAGGTAAATGTGGCAGTAGGCGGATGGTCATATTCAGACGGAAGAGAGTGTGCAAGGGTATTTGAAAATGCAACAAATACAGATGCAAAACGTCAGTCTCTTGCTAATGCAATTCTTGCAATTGTTGACCAGTACGGATTTGACGGTGTTGATATTGACTGGGAATATCCTACAGCAAGTTCAGCAAGTCAGTTTACATCATTTATGAGATATTTAAGAACAGGACTTACATCAAGAGGTAAAGTTCTTACATCAGCAGTTCAGGCTACAGGTGGCACATACCAGACCGATGAAGTTCTTCAGATGGTAGACTGGATAAACGTTATGGCATACGATGGAGATGCAGGCTCAGGACATTCACCATACAGCCTTATTGTAAATTCATACAATTACTGGCATGGAACAAGGGGAATGGATGCATCAAAGGTAGTTCTTGGTGTACCTTTCTATGAGAGACCTAACTGGGCCTCATATGCAGATATAGTTAATGCCAACTCAGCTAATGCATACAATGATTCAGCTGTTATTAATGGAACAACAGTTTATTATAACGGTATTAATACAATGTCCCAGAAGGCAAAATTCGCAGCAGAAAATGCCGGCGGTATTATGATTTGGGAAATCAGTCAGGATACAACTAACTCAAGCTTAAGCCTTATGAATGCTATTTATAATTCAGCCACGGCAGTAGTTGGAAAGGGCGGAACAACAGCAACAGTTACAGATATTCCGGGAACCATCAGCATTGATTCCTATGGTGATAAAACATCAGGAATTACAATTAACACAGAAGGAAATGTTAAGTATGCCGGAAATCTTGTTAATAATTCATACTTAGATTACTATATTAAGGCAGCACAGAAGGGAACATATACTATTAATCTTCCGTTAGCAGCAGGGGATGCACAGTATAATGCAAAGAACATTATTGTTAAGTTAAATGATACAGTAGTGGCAACAGTTCCTATTACAGCAAGCAACTCATGGACAACATTTGTAAATCACACAGCTGATATTACACTTCCTGCTAAGGGAACCTATAAGTTGTCAATAGTTGCAGACAGTGGAGCATGTAATGTAGCTGATTTAACAGTAAGCAAAAAGGCAGAAGAAACAACAGTACCTGTTACGGAAAAGCCGACAGAGGCACCTACTGAGAAACCAACGGAAGCACCAACACAGGCTCCGGAAGATGATTTTACAATTGAAATTAACGGATATCAGATTAGTACAACTGTAGAAGGTCACAGAGTAGTATATTCAGTGGCAGACCCTAATGACGAAGTTGTAAGCTCAGGTGTGGTATATGGTTTGTCAGATTACGCAACAGCAGCAGATATGGTAGTAAACAGTAGCAATAGTTCAGTTAAGTCATATCAGTCAACAGAAGCAGGTAAATGTCCGATTTCATACAGTACCTTTGAAGGTGGACAGAGCTATACAATGACAATGCAGTTTGTAAATACAGCAAAATACTTCAGTGATAAAATGATGGTAAGAGCTTATGCACAGCTTAGGAATGGTAAATATGTGTATAGTGATGTAAAGACATACACAATTTACTCTATTGCAGATACATTGTATCAGGGAAGAAAGATGAATACTTTCTCAGGTCACAGTTATTTGTATGACAAGATATTGAAAGTTGTAAATTCTAATTATAAAGAAGTAGACTACAATTGGAATGACATAGTTGTAAAACCGGGGAAATAGAAATTTGAATAAACACGGTAATTAAAAAAGCTGTAGTGTGTGGATAACTCCATATGCTACAGCTTTTTAGTACCATAAAACAGTAAGTAGTAACTGTTAATATTACTTCCAAATCTTTATAGTGTTAATAAGTTTAAGTTTGTTTTCATCGCTCATATGTTTAATAAGTCCTATAAGTTCGTTGTCAAGAGCGGTATTTTCGTATTCAGGTTCTACACGACCAACCAGTGAATCAAGAGTAATGTTCATTAACTTGGCATAGTAAATAAGTATTCTAAGTGACATTGCTGTTCTGTTGTTTTCAACATTGCTAATGTAACCGGGAGTCACATTTAAAGCCTCAGCTACCTGAGCCTGTGTTAAATCCATGCTGATTCTTAGTTCTTTAATTTTACCCCCCAGACTTTCGTAATTCATTCTTCTAATCCTTTCAATTAACTTAATAATATTTAAAGTATAAACTGCTTATACGTCACAAGCTAGTATACACTAAAAGAAAAACAATTTGTATATACTAATTATATCTAAAAAATGCTATTGGAAATAATGAAAGTAAAAAAAGGATTTTTTTATTAGAATTATTGGAATAAAAAAGAAAATACAAATAAATTTTATGAAATTTGTACAAATAACTTGATAAAAACGATTTTATTTGTTTATATTAAAGTATATAAATTATGCAAATGTTAAAGGCAAATATTGCCACTTACTAATGTACGAAAGGAACGAAAATTATGAGGATAACAAAAAAGATTACAGCTTATATATTAGCTACAAGTCTGCTATTGTCAGGAATTACTTTCTATAATAATGACCAATCAGAAGTCAAGGCTGCGGTAGGAGACTGGAAAGAAGTATGGAGTGATGAATTTAACGGAACAAGTCTTGATACAAATACATGGACATATGAAATAGGAAACGGAAACTGGGGATGGGGAAATGGAGAAGCGGAATATTACACAGACAGACCGGAGAATATTTCCGTGTCAGATGGTTATTTGAAGATAACTGCAAAGAAGGAAAATTATAAGAATTTTAAATACACATCAGGACGTATTATTTCAAGGGGAAAAAAGAATTTTAAATATGGAAAGATGGAAGCAAGAATAAAGGTGGAAAATGGGAACCAGTCAGGAGTATGGCCGGCATTTTGGATGATGGGTGAAAAAGGTAAATGGCCTGATAATGGAGAACTTGACATTATGGAACATGCCAATGACAGAAATTATGTTGGGGGATGTATTCACTGGAATCCCAACGGATTTGGCGGAAACTATGACCACAGATATCAGGGAGGGGATTACTATTTTAGTGACAATGTAAATAATGGTATTACTAACTGGCATACTTACGGTATTATCTGGGACGAAAAACATATTGAATGGACTGTGGATGGGGTAAGCTATCATACTGAAAAATTCAACAGTAGTAACAGCTATTGTTTTCAGCAGTATCAGTATTTTCTTTTAAACCTTGCTATTGGTGGAACAGGTACACTGTATACAGGAAAGCAGACACCACCTGAGGATTACAAAACAGCAGTGATGTATGTGGATTGGGTAAAGGTATGGCAAAAGGAAGAGGCACCTACCACGGAATACGATGGCCCATATGTTACAGTTACGGAAGATTCTGTAGCAAAATATACCGGCTCATGGTCAGATTTTTTTGGAAGTGGATGGACAGGCGCATCAGGAACCCTTACATCTAACGGAACAATAGCTGATGGATTTACAATTAATGCCACATCAGTGGGAAGAACCGGTGATAAGGACAGCATATGGGGAATACAGGGAAAATTAATGAATCTTAAATATTATCCGGGAAATACATATAAATATAAGTGTACAATTACCTCGGATAAAGATAAAAGAATATTTGTAAAGGTGGCAGATGATGCAGAGGATGCTTTAGCAGGAGGCTACATTACCTTAAAAGCAAATGAACCATATTATTATGAAACAGATGTTAATATTCCTAAGGATTTTGATGGGACAGTAAGTCTTAAGTTTGGTATGGGAATTGCCAATGACGGGGATGTTATTGATGCAGGAAGTTCCCTTAAGGTAAAAGTTGAAAATGTATCTTTTGTTACAACAGCAACAATACCTGATCCTGACTATGTAAACAGTCAGACAACTACGGAGAAGCCAACTGTGGCACCAACAGTGAAACCTACTGAAACTACTAAAAAACAGCAGGAGGAAACTAAAGAAAATATTACGGAAGTTACTACAAAAAATCAGCAGACAGTGACTACAACTAAAAATACATCATATAAAGTAACAAAGCCCGGAAAGACAAAGGTGGTAAGAGCCTTAAGAAGTAAAAACAACAAAAAGATAAGTCTTAAATTAAAGAAAATAAAAGGAGCGTCAAAATACGAGATTAAAGTTTCAACCTCAAAGAGATTTACAAAGAAGACAACTAAGAAAGTTGTGATAAAGTCCGTAAAGAAGGTGATTAAAGGATTAAAGAAGAATAAGAAGTATTACATAAAGGCAAGAGCAATAAAGGTTGTTAATAAAAAGCTTTATCCGGGAAAATGGAGTAAAGTCAAAACAGTAAAGTTAAAAAAATAAAAAAATGTGAGTTTTATAAAAAACGGAGAGTATAAGTGCAAACTTAAAAATGATAAAATAAAGATATCAATATAGACGATTTAATAAAGGTTGAAAGAAATGTGAAAAGGAAGGGAAAAAACAAATCATTCTTTCAACCTTTTTAATTTGTTTTTGCCATATAAAAATTATGGTGGGATTGGTATCCATGATGATAAAAAAGATAATGGCATGTATTATGTCGGTTTGTATGTTTATGTCAATAATATGTACGGAAAACATAAGCACGGCTAAAGGAGCAGAATCCACAACGGTTTATTTTCTGGCAACCTCTGAGTGGTCGGAAGTTAATGCCTACGTTTATGGAAATGCAGAGGCAGCTTCAACTAATGCAGAAGTTTTAGCGAAAAGTCGGACTTACCGTACTGATATTCAGTCAGAGGCAAGTGGCAGACAGGGTGTGAAATTAAAAAATAATGGGGATTATGTTGAATTTACATTACAAAAGCCGGATATTTTTTAATGAAACCCTTAACAAAGGAGAAAAAATAAGACTTCAAAAAGACTCAGGTAATGAAGCAGAATATTATATTATTGATTTTATAGAGTGTGAGATGACAGAAAATGCCCTGAAAAAACCGGGGAATATGTTTATGGTGATGTACATGATTATTCTGTGTATAATGTAGCAGATTATTTGTATCAGAAAGCATGTTCCACAAATGCAGCAGCACATGATTATCTGTACAATAACATTTTAAAGAAAGTATCGCCGGAATACAAAACAGTAGATTATGACTGGGGAAATACAATAGTTCCGGTAAAATAAAAACAAATATATAACCCCTGATTCTTTTACGGAATTGGGGGTTATATATTTGAAATAACTGTGATAATATAAACAGTAGAAAAAATACAAATGACGAGGAGATAATCTATGTTAAAAGAGTTTAAAGAGTTTGCGTTAAAAGGCAACATGATTGACCTTGCTGTAGGTGTAATCATCGGTGGAGCTTTTAATTCATTAGTGACGTCTTTAGTTGACAACATAATAATGCCTGTTATCAGTATCTTTACGGGAAAAATTGATTTCAGCAATCTGTTTTTATCCCTTGACGGAAAAGAATATGATACGTTGGCACAGGCACAGAAAGCAGGGGCAGCCACTCTTAATTATGGAACATTTATTACAGGACTTTTGAATTTCATAATTATGGCATTTGTGGTATTTTTGCTTGTTAAGGCAATGAACAAGTTAAGAACTCATAATGAGGTGCCACAGGAAGCAACTACGAAAATCTGTCCACATTGTAAGTCGGAAATACACATTGACGCAGACAGATGCCCACATTGTACAAGTAAACTTGATTAGGAAATACCCCCG